>CAZBQG010000070.1:0-13893 GCA_964493945.1 uncultured Rhodospirillaceae bacterium | reverse complement strand
CAGCCGCCCGCTTCCAAACCCCAAATTGCCCAGCCACCAGCCGCCCAGCCGCCCGCTTCCAAACCCCAAATTGCCCAGCCACCAGCCGCCCAGCCGCCCGTGGCTCAGCCAAAAGCCACCACCAAGGTGAAAGGGCCAGAAAAAAAGCCGGAAGTCCCTGCCAAGAAACCAGCCTCCAAACCGGTTGAACAAGCCCCCAGCTTCGATGTGGTCCGGATCAATGCCGATGGTGATACGGTAATGGCCGGCCGGGGCAAGCCCGGTTCCCGTATTCTTATCTTGGACGGAGGCCGGAAAATAGGTGAAGTGACGGCGGATGGGCGTGGGGAGTGGGTATTCATCCCCACCTCGCCTCTGGCATCCGGCAACCGCAAGCTTTCGCTGACCATGATCCTGAATGATGGATCGGAACGGCGCTCGGCCAGCGAAGTCATGCTCATGGTTCCCAAGCGGGGCCGGGATCTAGCCGGCCGTCCGGCCGAAAAACCAAGCCAGCCTCTGGTCATGAAGCTGGACCGCAAAAGCGGCAAGACCCAGGAAATTCTGCAAAAGCCGGCACCCCAGGCAACCCCTCAGGCCACCCCGGCCAAGCTTCTGGTCGATGCCGTCGATTACGACGAAGCCGGGCGGCTCAACATCATTGGGCATGGACCGGCGGGCAGCCGGGTGCGGATTTATCTGGACAATCATTTCCTGGGCGAAGTGCGTAGTGAGAGCACGGGAACATGGCGCCTGACGCCGCCCAACCTGGTGGCGCCTGGGGTCTATAAGCTCCGCGCCGACCGGGTGGATGAGGCGGGTAAGGTACAGGCCAGGGCCGAAATCGTTTTCGCCCGGTCGGTGCCTCTGACCGGGGTTCGTCCAGGCACCCTGGTGGTCATCGAGCCCGGCAACAGCCTGTGGCGCATCGCCCAGCGGACCTACGGATCGGGCTTCAGATACACGGTCATTTATGAGGCCAACAAGGCCCAGATCGGTGATGCGGATCTAATCTATCCGGGTCAGGTCTTCAAACTTCCATCGGTAAACTGAACGGGACCCAAATGTTTGGTTTACTCCCCATAAACAAAGCGGGATGGCCGTTCATCTTTTTGTTCGCCTGCGCCACCGGAATCGCCACCTATTTTTGGATGCCGGCCATCTGGCTGGGCGGGATTCTGACGTTATGGTGCGCCTATTTCTTCCGCGATCCGGCCCGCGTGACACCCCGGCGCGACGGGTTGATCATCAGTCCGGCCGATGGCGTGATCCAGGCCATTACGCAAGCCGCACCGCCACCCGAACTGGGCGCCGGCGATGAGCTCAGATTGCGCATTTCCATTTTCATGAATGTGTTCGATGTACATGTAAACCGCATCCCTATCGCCGGGCGCATCGCCCAGACCGCCTACCGGCCGGGCAAATTCTTCAACGCCTCATTGGATAAGGCGAGCGATTTCAACGAACGCCGATCGCTGCGCCTGACTCTGCCCGATGGGCTGGAACTTATCGTTGTTCAGATCGCCGGGCTGGTGGCCCGGCGCATCATCTCCTATGTGGCGCCCGAGCAGCAGATGACCACGGGTGAACGTTTCGGGCTTATCCGGTTTGGCTCCAGGGTCGATGTCTATCTGCCCGACGGCGTGCCCCCCCTGGCCTGCACCGGACAGCGCACCGTCGCCGGTGAAACCGTGCTCGCCGATATCCGCGCCCAGGAGACCCAGCGCAAAGGAGAAGCCAGTTGATGTTTCAGCGACGCAGTGAACGCCGCCTGAAGGATTTGCCCTTCAACCGGATTTTGCCCAACATTCTGACCGTACTGGCGCTTTGCGCCGGACTCACGGCCCTGCGTTTCGCACTGGAAGCCAGGTGGGAGGCGGCGGTCGGCTCCCTGGTGGTGGCCGCCATTCTGGATACGCTGGACGGGCGCATCGCACGCATATTGCAGGGCACATCCAAGTTTGGCGCCGAATTGGACAGCCTGTCCGATTTCATCGGCTTTGGCGTGGCGCCTGGTTTAATTCTGTATTTATGGACGATGAAGGGCGCGGGCCCGGTGGGCTGGGTATTGGTATTGATGTTCGGCGTTTGCTGCGCGCTGCGCCTGGCCCGCTTCAACACCAATCTGGAAGAGCCGGACCCGCCGGCCTGGGAGAGGAATTTCTTCGCCGGCATGCCGTCCCCGGGGGGCGCGGGGGTGGTGCTTCTGCCTATGATCTTTTCTTTCCAGGCAGGCGATGAAATCTTCCGCCAGCCCGCCGTGGTGGGTGTCTTTTTGTTCGTGACGGCGGTCCTCCTGGTCAGCCGCTTTCCCACCTATTCGTTTAAGAAAATGAGGGTGGCGTTGCGTTTCGTTCTGTTCACCCTGGTGGGTGTGGGTTTATTCGCGGCCCTCGCCGTCAGCGCACCCTGGCTGGCCCTGACCTTGTTCATCAGCGCCTATCTGCTGACCCTGCCCTTTTCATGGCGGTCATACCGCGCGCGCAAGCGCCAGCACGACGCGGCAATGGGCGAAAGTCCGGATGTGGCGGAGGGGGAAATTGAGGCTGAAACCAAAGACGCACCGGTGGAGTGAAGACGGACAGGTTTCAGACTACTTCGCTTTGAATATCCGCCGAAGAGACCCTGCCCTGACGCCATCTTCTGAAATTGACCCGGACCATGAGGGCCGCGGGCGTTACGACCAAGGTCAGAACTGTCGAGAATCCCAGCCCGAAGGCGATGGAGGTGGCCAATTGGGTCCACCATTGGGTCGATGGCGCGCCGACGGAGACCTGGCGGGTAAGAAAATCGATATTGGTGGAAAGGACCATGGGCAGCAGGCCCAAAATGGTGGTGGCCGAGGTCAAAAGAACGGGCCGCATGCGTTGCGCGCCGGTTCGCAGAATGGCTTCCAGGGGATCGGAAATCTGCAGCTTGAGCCGGTCATAGGTGTCGATCAGAACGATATTATTATTGACCACGATGCCGGCCAGCGCGATGACCCCGATGCCATTCATCACAATACCGAAGGGCTGCCCGGTTATCAGAAGGCCGATGAATACGCCGATGGTCGACATGATCACGGCGGTCAAAATGAGAAAGGCGGAATAAAAACTGTTAAACTGGGTAACCAGGATGATGGCCATGATGAACAAGGCCACCACCAGGGCCCGGGAAAGGAAGGCTTTGGCCTTTTCCTGTTCCTCGCCTTCGCCCTTGAAGGTGACCTGGACGCGGTCATCGATTTTTGCGCTGGCCATCCAGGCGGCAATTTCCCGCACCTTGTCATTGACCAGCACGCCCGGCTCCACATCCGCCTTAACCCACATGGCCCGTCTGCCGCCCACCCGGTTGATGGTACCGGTTCGTGCCTTGGGCTCGCGTTTGACGAAGTTGCTTAAAGGCACCAACCCCTGGTTCGTACTGATGCGCATATGATCCAGCTGGGCGATGGAGCGGTGGCGCTTAGGATAACGGACGCGGATTTCCACCTCATCATCGCTCTCGTCGGGCCGGTAGGCATCGATCTTGATGCCACCGGTTACCAGCCGCACGGCCTGGCCGATAGCGCTGATATCGGCACCGAATTTAGCCGCCTGGGCCCGGTCCACAGACATTTCCCAGGTGATGCCCGGCAAGGGCCTGGTATCTTCGATGTTGGTCAGCCCGGCCATTTGTTCCAGCCGGTGGCGCAGGGCCCGGGTTGTTTTTTCAAGGCTCCCGGGATGGTTGGAGGTGATCTCCAATTGAATGGGCTTGCCCACCGGCGGTCCCTGCTCTTCTTCGCGCCGGTCCACATGGATGCCAGCCAGATCAGCGGTCCGGGTCTTGATTTCCGCCAGGATGTCATCGGCCTTGCGCCGTTCCCGCCAATCGACAAATTCCAGGGATATGGTGCCGATGATGTCTTCCGCCTCGCGGCTTTGTTGCTGGCGCCCGGTGCGGGTATAGATGGTTTTGAATTCCTTCATATCCAGGATGCGGCCTTCCACTTCGCGCATGAGGCCATCTTTTTCGAGAACCGACAAATTGCCCCGGGCGCGTACCTGTAGTTTGGCGTTTTTGGGCTCTACTTTTGGGAAGAATTCGATCCCCTTGCCGAAATTGGCATAGACGGCCTGCACGCCGATAAGCATCACCACACCCAAAGCCAGAACCAGGCCCGGATGGCCGAGGGCATGTCTGAGCAGCCGCACATAAATCCCGGTCAGACCCGGAACGCGGGCCAGATCGCCGCTGGCGCCGGCGCCGATCATGGTACGGGTCTTGGCGCTCAAATCGCCTGGCCGGCCGATCTGGGCGCCAATGGTGGGAACAAACACCAGGGCCATAAGCAAGGATGCCGAAAGGGTTGCCAGCAAGGTGATGGGCAGGAATCTCATGAATTCACCGACCACGCCGGGCCAGAACAACAACGGCAGGAATGCCGCCAGGGTGGTGGCGGTGGAGGCGATAATCGGCCAGGACATGCGTTTGGCGGCTTCGGCATAGGCCGCTGCCCTCCCCGCACCCTCGATCATCTTGCGGTCGGCATATTCGGTGACGACGATGGCCCCATCTACCAGCATGCCGGCGGCCAATATGAGGCTGAACAACACCACCATATTGAGAGTCAGGCCCAGGCTGGCCAGAACCAGGATACCGGTCAGGAAGGAACCCGGAATGGCAATCCCCACCAGGCCCGCCGAGCGCCAGCCGAGGGCGGCGACGACGACGATCATGACCAGAATGACGGCACTGATCACATTGTTCTGAAGATCGCCCAGCATGGTCCGGATATCAGTGGATTTGTCCTGAGAATATTCGATCCTGACCGATTGGTGGAGCTGGGCGCTCCATTCTCCCCGCCGGGCTTCCACCTCGCCCCGCACCTTGGCGATGGTATCGATAATGTTCTCTCCGGTGCGTTTGGTGATTTCCAGTGCAATGGCCGGCTGGCCGCCGACGCGGGCAAACCCGGTGGGGTCCATCAGCGTCTTGCGCACTTCGGTCAGGTCACGGACGCGCAATGCCGCATCACCATCGACCACAACCGGCATATTCATAATATCACCGACGGTTTCGAAAATGCCCGGAACCTTGATGGTAAACCGGCCCCTTCCTGTATCCTGGGCGCCCGCTGCAACCAAAAGATTGTTGCGGTTCATGATCGAAGTTACGGCGTTCAGCTCGATGCCATAGCTTTCCAACTTCACCGGATCGACGATCACCTCGGCCATATCGTCGCGCTCGCCGGCAATTTCCACTTTCAGCACGACCGGAATACGCTCAATGGTATCGCGCAAATCCCTGGCCGCCTGGATCAAGGTCCGTTCCGGCAGATCACCCGAAAGGATAAGGACCAGGACGGGAAACAGACTGAAATTGACTTCATTGACGGTCGGCTCATCCACTTCCTCGGGCAGCTCGGGCTTGGCGTCGTCAACCTTTTCACGCACATCACTCAAGACCTTATCGGCGTCGAAGCCGGCGGTGAATTCCAGGGTCACGTTGGCGCCCCCCTCGAAGCCCGAAGAGGTCATCTGTTTGACCCCTTCGATGGCCCTCAATTCCTGCTCCAAGGGGCGCGCGATTAACCGCTCGGCGTCTTCGGGCGAGATGCCCCCCATCTCGGCAACCACATAGATGATCGGAATATTGATGTCCGGTTCTGATTCCTTGGGGATATCCATGAAGGCGACTGCACCGCCGATAAGGATCAAGACAAGCGTCGCCAGGACCGTCCGGCCATGACTGAGCGCCGCATCAATCGGGTTGGCGCTCATAAGGCACCGGGTTGGCGGCTGGATAGAGGCTGGGCTTTGTCCGGGACCGGGCTGACCTGTTGGCCGGTCTGAACGAATTCCTGACCGACCGTGATCAGCCTGATTTCATCCGGCAGCCCCCCCAGCCACATGCCGCCCGGCCCGTCATCGATCAATTTTACATGGTGAAAGCGGACCCGGTCACCTTGATCGACGCTTTTCACCCCGATGGTGCCCTTGTCTGACAGGGTAAGGACGGCGGGTGAGACAAAATGAGCCTTGACGCTCCCCATGTCCAGACGGAGGCGGGCGGTCATTCCCTCGCCGATAACGCCGTCGGAATTGTCAGCCTCCACCTCTACCTTGAAAGTCCTGGTCTTGGTGGAACTGACCCGGGAGATGAAACTGACCCGGCCCACCAATACACGGTCTGAAGGCAGCATGGCGATGGCCTGTGTGCCCAGCCGGATGGCTCCAATTTCGCTCTCCTTTATTTCGGCAACTATGCGGATCGGGGAAAGATCAATGAATGTGGCAACCGGCGCGCCGATGGAAAGATAATCGCCTATCTCCACGGCGCGGTCCTCCAGGGTGCCCGCGAAGGGTGCCCGGATATTGGTGCGTGCCATATCCAGCCGAATGCGCTCCAAGGCCGCCCGTGCCGCCTGTTGTTTGGCATCGGCTTCGGCCAATTTGGTTTCGGAACGGAATTTGCGCGCCGATAAATCCTTGGCTACCTGATATTCAAGGCGGCGCTGGCCAAGAAGGGCCTGGGCCTCTGCAAGGCGGGCCTTGCGGTCATCCATGGCCAGACGGAGGATTACTTGGCCGGCGGCCAGCTTGGCTCCTTCGCGGGGGCCGACAGCGGCGACGCGCCCCGCCGTTTCCGCGCGGAGCACCACCTTGCGCGAAGCCTTGGTGCGGCCCAGGAGAAGTATTTCATTCTTTTTTTGGCGGGCACGCGAAACATGGGTGCGCACCAGCTGAAGCCGTTTTGGTTGGTGTGCCGCGGATTTGGCCCTGGTTTCGGCCGTGCCCGGCCCACCCAATTGGCCCGAGACGATCCAACCCGTGGCAACAAGTGCAATGATCAAGGCCAGAAGATAAGATTTTTTCATCACCATTCTCCACCTCCGGCCCAGCCCCAACAGCGAAAATATTTGGGTTTTAGGCCTAAAAGGTCATATAGTTTACTGGATATAAGAGAAAAAACCGGCAAACGAAAGATTTGCCTTATTTATCGCGCCTTGGCACCAGGTGGACCCCGGCGGCGAACAAAGGAATTTGGACGTGGATTTTGCAACCATTGCCGGACTGATTATCGGCATTACCGTGGTCACCCTGGCTATTCTTACCGGCTCGGACATCACTATTTTCCTTAATCTTCCGGGGATTCTGATCGTTCTGGGCGGGACCTTCGCCGCGACCATGATAAAATTTCCCCTGTCCGGCGTGTTTATCTCCATGCCGGTCGGCTTCAAGGCAGCCTTCACCAACGAAAAAGAACGCCCCCCCGATTTCATCCGCCAAGCCATGAATTTTTCCAAGACGGCCAGAGCCAAAGGACTGCTGGCCCTGGACAAGGTTTCGGTGCGCAATCCATTTTTTAAAAAAGGCCTGCAAATGGTCGCCGACGGGCGCGACCTGGATTACATCCGCAAGATTCTTACCCAGGATATGGCACTGTCCATCCAGCGCGAGGAAATGGGCGCCCGGGTGTTCATGGCCATCGGCGAATCCGCGCCCGCCTTCGGCATGTTCGGCACCCTGGTCGGTCTGGTTCAGATGCTGAGTTCCATGTCCGATCCGACGACCATCGGCAAGGCCATGGCCGTGGCGCTCCTGACTACCCTTTACGGCGTGCTCATCGCCAATCTCATCGCCCTTCCCATCGCTGACAAGCTGGCCGCCAAGAGCGAACAGGAAAAGGCCAGCCGATCCCTTATCATCGAATGCGTATTCCAGATTCAGCAGCGTACCAACCCGACGGCCATGATGGAAATCCTGGAAGCCTTCCTGCCTGAAAAACAGCGCCAATTGGGTGCCCGAAGCGCCTTCACGGCGGGCAAGAAAAAGACCTCCAAGCCCCCGGCACCCAAAGCGCCAACAAAAAGCAAATGAGCCTGGCACCCAACAGAAACAAGGCCCTGACCGGCGCACCGCGCTGGATGGTCACCTTCGCCGACCTGATGGCCTTGCTGTTTGCCTTGTTCGTGCTGCTTTTGTCTTTCGCTGATTTCGACCCGACCAAGTTCAAACAAAATGCGGGCTCCTTAGCCAAAGCATTCAACGTCGGGGATCTGGTGGTCCATACCGGCATTGACCCGCGCACCACCTTTCCCCAGCCGGACCAGCCCGAACCGACCCTCAGCGAAAGCACCTCCACCTATCTGGTCTCGGTGCAACGCCAGAAGCTGTTGAGCGAGTTGAATTCCGTCATGCTAGCTGAAATCGAGCGGGGGATGGTCGAACTGGAAAGCCGGGAAAACGCGGTCATTGTCCGTTTCCCCGACAAGGCAGCCTTTTCATCGGGCAGCGTGCGCATGGCACCCTCCATTCTGCCGACCCTGAACAAGGTGGGGGATATCATCGCCCAACTCACCGGCAAGATCGAGGTGGCCGGTCATACCGATAACACGCCCATCTCCACCTCTCAGTTCGACTCCAATTGGGAATTGTCGGCGGGCCGGGCCGCCGCCGTGGTGCGTCATCTTCTAGTCAAAAAAAGAATCCAACCCGGCCGGGTCACGGTGCAGGGCTTCGCCGATACCAAACCGCTGGCCGATAACAACACCAGGGCCAACCGGGCCAAGAACCGCCGCGTCGAGATTTCCATCGAGGTGACCGCCACCCGGGGGCGCTGATTTCCGCCAAAATCAGGATCTGGCCTTCTTTGAAGGCACGAACTTCCAGGCGAGAAGCCCAAAGAGGACGGCGGCCATCATCAGCCCGGCGGCGGCCACGAAGACACCGCCCACCACCCCTTGATCCAGCAGCCAGCCAAAAAACAAAGGCCCGACGGCGGCGCCCACCAGATATCCGGTGGCCACCAGGCCGAAGGATTTGCCGGTGGCGCCCGGCGGGGTGAGATCACGGACAATCAGATCACGGGAAGGCATGATCACGCCGAACATGAAGCCGGCCAGGAAGAAGCTGCTGAAGACCGCCGCCAGTGGTAGCAGCCCTGTGGCCACCACCAACAGGGCCGCGGCACAGATGCTGAAACCCACGGCCACGATCAATTCACACCTGGAGCTCTGATCGGCGAGTTGACCGCCGGCGATCACGCCAAGGGTGCTGGCCACCAGATAGGTGGTCAGCGCGCCGCTTGCCGTGGTCAGCTCCACCTCATAGAGGCTGATCAATATGGTTGGTGTGAAATTGCTGAACCCGCTGCCCGCCGCCGCCAAAAATGTGTTGAACAAAAACATCAACAGGATGCCCGGCATGAAAAACAAGGCGAGCGCACCGATTGGTGGGGCATCTTTACCGGTTTCCGCCAGAGGCCCTGGGACGTCTTGCCGTTTCCTGAATTCAACACCCAGGCGGTGGCGATAGAGGTAGAGCACCAGGCGGCCACTATCCCGGCAACGCCCACCAACCCAGGGCAACCCGCCAATTCCACAAAGAGGTCAGGAAAATGACCACAGTGGGGCCAGTACCCAACCTATATTGCCCGACAATGTATGGGCCGAATAGGCCCGCCCGAGACGGGATTCGCTGACCGTTTCCTCCAAAATGGCGTAATTGGCCGGATGAAAAACGCTGTTGCCCAGGCCGGCCAGGAAAGCCAGAGCAAGCAAAAAGCCATAACTGGTGGTCACGGATAAAAGTGCCACGGCGAGGCCGGTCAGTGCCAGACCGCCAATCAGAAAATACCTTGCGGCATAACGGTCGACCAGCACTCCCATGGGATATTGGGCGACAATCGTGCCGATGGAACGGGCCATGATAACCGCCCCCAGCGCAGTGAAGCTGACGGCGAATTCCCCTTTGATGAGAGGAAACAGCGGCGGCAGGACCAGAAGATAGAAATGACTGAAAAAATGACCCAGACAGGTCAGGAAAACTGCAATGCGTTCCCCACTTAAGGCAACGGCGGCGGACAAAGGGGCAGGGCTCTGGCCGGATGGGGACATGGATCAAAGCTAGACCAGAATCCCGCCGGGCGCCTTGACTCTTGTCAAACGCGAACCTTGCCAAGACACCCCAATTGTTGTGAATTGCCATATTAGTCAATCGCGGCTTTGGGAGTTGGCCAGATGGTAGTTTTTTATCGGCGCATGCCCCGCTTTGAATATGTGAAGCCGGACAAGCTGGAAGATGTGCTGGAGTTGCTGGACGGATCCGGCGAAAGTCAGGTCCGGCTGTTTGCCGGGGGCACCGATCTGATGGCCCAATTGAAGGCGCGCGAGATAGAGGCGCCCGGGACCGTGGTCGATTTGAAGGGCATTGAGGTGCTGGGTGGGCTGGATTATGACGAAAAGGATGGCTTGCGCCTGGGGGCGACGGTGAGCGTCACTCAGGTCGCCGCATCGCCAATCATCGCCGAAAAATACCCGGCCCTGGCGGAAGGGGCACGGGAGATCGCCTCCATCCAGATACAGAACCGGGCGACCATCACCGGCAATATCTGCAATGCGGTCAGTTCAGCGGATTCGGCACCGCCCTTGTTGGCGCTTGATGCCAAACTTGTCCTGGCCAAGCGGGGCGGCGAGCGCCAGGTGGATTTGGCCTATTTCTTTACAGGCCCCGGGCGCACACAGCTTGCGGGGGACGAACTGGTCCGAGAAATCCGTCTGCCCCCGCCGCCCAAGGGAGCCGCCAGCACTTATCTCAAGCTGGCCCCAAGGGGCAGGATGGATCTGGCCTGGGTAGGCCTCGCCGCGGCAGCCCAGATAGAAGGTGGCAAGGCCACCGAGATTCGCATCGGTCTGGGCGCCGTCGCCCCCACCCCCATCCGGGCCAGAG
This sequence comes from uncultured Rhodospirillaceae bacterium, assembly GCA_964493945.1. Classification (GTDB taxonomy): domain Bacteria; phylum Pseudomonadota; class Alphaproteobacteria; order Rhodospirillales; family UBA2165; genus CAZBQG01. The sequence goes on along the minus strand of CAZBQG010000070.1, from coordinate 3,217 downwards.
ACGCCGAGGATGTCCTCAGGGGTCAAAAGCTGGATTCGGATGTGATTGAGGAGGCGGCCAGTGTCGCGGCATCGGAAGTTTCGCCCCGCGAAGACAGTTTCCGCGCATCGGCGGATTACCGGCGCGAGATGGTCAGCGTACTTCTCAGGCGCGCTGTCGACCGGCTGGCGGCATAGGGAGAGGGCAAGCCATGGAAAACATCATTTGCGAATTCACCCTCAATGGCCATGCCGAAAGCCTGTCCGTGCCGCCCAACCGGACTTTGCTGCATATGCTGCGCGAGGATTTCATGCTGACCGGGGTGCGCGAAGGATGCGGCCATGGGGAATGCGGATCCTGCAACGTGATCATGGACGGCCAGTTGGTGAATGCCTGCCTGATCCTGGCCGTCGAAGCCGCCGGTGCGGACATACTGACCATCGAGGGATTGGCGGGAGGCGACACGCCCCATCCCATTCAACAGGCCTTCATCGACGAAAGCGGCCTGCAATGCGGCGCCTGCACCACGGGCATGGTTCTGTCGGTAAAAAATCTTCTAGATCAAAACCCCGAACCCAGCCTGGAGGAAAGCAGGGATGCCCTGGCCGGAAATTTCTGCCGCTGTACGGGTTATGCCAAAATCTACGAATCTGTCGATGCGGCTTCCCGCCTGATGAAGGGTGGAGGCCAGTCATGAGCCAAGAAACAAAACAAACTGGCGATAACTGGCCCAACCTGATCGGTAAGCGCCTGCCCCGCGTCGACGCCCCGGAAAAGGTCAATGGGGATGCCAAATTCGCCGCCGATTTCGGCCTGCCGGGCATGCTTTGGTGCAAGGTGCTGCGCAGCCCCCATGCCCATGCCCGCATTGTTTCCATCGATGCCAGCCGGGCCCTGGCCCTGCCCGGCGTGCGCGATGTGATCACGGGTGAGGATTTCAACGGCTGGTCCTGGGGGTTTGTCCCCGAATCCAGGGACGAGACGCCCCTGGCGGTCGGCAAGGTGCGCTATTACGCGGAAGGGGTCGCCAGCGTCTCGGCCGATGACGAGGAAACCGCCGAGGAAGCCTGCGGGTTGATCCAAGTGGAATATGAGGTCCTGCCGGGCATTTTCGATGCCGAGGAGGCCATGAAAGAGGATGCCCCCCAGGTTCATGATTATGCCAAGGGCAATATAAGCTGGGATTTCCACATGGATTACGGCGATGTGGAACAGGGCTTTGAGGATGCGGACCTGGTCAGCGAAGAGCGCTATCAGACGGGGCGCACCATCACCGGATTCCTGGAGCCGCCGGCCGCCGTCGCCCAGTGGGATTCGACGGGCATCACCATCTGGGCGGCCAAACAAAGCCCTTATTTCATTTACCGTCATCTGGCCGCCTGTTTCGATCTGCCCCTATCCAAAGTGCGGGTGATCCAGCCCTATGTGGGGGGCGGCTTCGGTGGCACCAAAAACGATTCCACGGCCGGGGATTTCTGCGCCGTGCTTCATTCCAAGAGGACAAAACGCCCGGTCAAGTTCGTCTATAACATGGAAGAGGTCTTATGCACCTGCCGCCGCCGCCATCCCATGATCGTGGACATCAAGATGGGCATGAAAAAGGACGGCATACTGACCGCCATCCAGACAAAAGTCATCGCCGATGGCGGCGCCTTCACGGCCATCGGGCCCCTGACCATGTATCTGACCGGCATTATGACTACCCTTCCCTACAAGCTGCCCCATTTCAAACATGACGCCTACAGGGTGTTTACCAACAATCCCGTATCCGCCGCCATGCGCGGGCATGGGGTGGCCCACACCCGCTTCGCCGCCGAAGTCCAGATGGAACGCATGGGCGCCGAGCTGGGCCTGGACGCCATGCAGATCAGGCGCGTCAATGCAATCAGCGCGCCCCACGAGACAATCAACGGCATCACCGTCGAGACCTGCGGTATGGAAGAGGGGCTGGATATCATCGAAGCGTCCCCCGCCTGGCAGGGGCGAGGTGAAAAAGATAGGAGCAGCCCCGTTGTGCGCGGCATAGGCATCGCCTCGACGGCCCATCTGGGCGGCGCGCGGCTTATGGGCCATCAATCCTGCGCCGCCATGGTCAGGGTCGGCGAGGACGGCACGGTCAATTATCTGACCGGGGCCAGTGATTCTGGCCAGGGATCGGATACCGTTCTGGTCCAGATCATCGCTGAGGAGCTGGGCCTGACCCTGGATGACATATCGATCCGGCGGGTGGATACCACTGCCACGCCGGTGGATGCGGGAAGTTACGGAAGCCGGGTCACCATCCTGGCCGGGCAGGCAGCCCAGGAAGCAGCCCGCGACGTAAAGCGCCAATTGGCCGAAGTGGCGGCCCGCATGTGGAAAGTGGAAGCCTACAAAATCCTGTTCAATGACCGCCAGGTGTTCCTCGAAGGCGATCCGGAAAAATCCATGGCGTTTCGCAAGCTCACCCAGATTGCCTGCTATTCCGCCTCCGGCGCCGTGATCATGGGCAAGGGATATTCCCAATATGGCATTGAACGCAACGATTTCGACACGGGTTATGGCAACCCCGGGGTCAGTTACAGCTTCACCACCCAGCTCAGCCAGGTGGATGTGGACACGGAAACCGGCATGGTCCAGGCCAAAGATTTTCTCATCGCCCATGATTGCGGGCGGCCCTTGCATCCGGTGAATGTGGAAGCCCAATGCCAGGGCGCCGCGTCGCAGGGATTGGGCCAGGCCTTTTACGAAAATTTCAAAATGGACAAGGGCCGCACTCTCAATCCGACCATGGTCAATTACATGATGCCGCTTTCCACCGAACATCCCAATTTCGAGCTGGTGGATATCATCACCGATGATCCCAACGGGCCCTTCGGGGCCAAAGAGGCCTCGGAAGGCTCGATCATTTCCACGCCGCCGTCGCTGGTCAGCGCCGTGCACGACGCGACGGGCCTGTGGATCACCCGGTTGCCGGTTACGCCGGAGAAGATCGTCATGGGATTGCGTAAAAACAAGCCCGGTTAGGAGGACTCGTTGAGATATTCCTCGACAAAATCTAGCCGGTCATTGCCCCACCACATTTCTGTGCCGATCATCATGGTGGGTACGCCAAAGACGCCTCTCTCGTGCGCGGCGCGGGTTGATGCGCGGTAGCGCGCTTCTGCCTCGGCGGATTCCATAAAAGCCCCTTATACCAATCTGCAAAAAGAATCATCGATGAGCCCATTCCCTGTGCCCGATTGACATTATGTTCCAT
>CAZBQG010000069.1:0-17543 GCA_964493945.1 uncultured Rhodospirillaceae bacterium | reverse complement strand
CACTCGGCTGTGCACTCAAATCAGCCAAAATTTACCGGTTGATGGGGGTGTCCATCTTGAAAAGGGTTCCTATGCCAGACCCCGGGTCCGTGACACAGGCGTTGGCATGGACGATGAGACCCAGGAGTGCATCTTCAAGCCTTTTTTCACTACCCGCGATGTGGGCCAGGGCACCGACTTGGGGCTTTCCACCACCCACGGGGTCGTTATGGCCCATGGCGGCGAGATATCGGTGGAAAGTCAGCTTGGATCAGGCACCACCTTCACCATCCACCTGCCCCTCTACAAAGCCAATTAGCCGTCTGGCGCAACCGCTTCCCCAACATATTCGATAATATCCCTGATGTGCAGCCCGGCCTCGTTCCCGGTGGAGGTCACGGCTTCTCGGCACATGGTGAAACATTTGGGGCAGGCAACCACCAAATCCTTAATTCCACCGATTTCCAGGGCCTCTTCAATTCTAAGATTACCGGGCCGTTCGGCACCGCTGGTTTCCGCCATCCAAATCCGCCCGCCACCGGCGCCGCAGCAAAAACTGTTTGCCCGGTTGCGCCTCATTTCAACCAGCGTCAAGCCAAGCGCCTCCAGGATATTGCGCGGCGCATCGGTCAGCGCGCTGTAGCGTGATAGGTGGCACGGATCGTGATAGGTAACGCATCCGCTGAGGGGTTTATTGATTGGTAGGCTTCCATCCGTGATCAAATCATGAATCACTTCCGTATAATGGCGGATGTCACAGTCAAGTTCCGGGTATTCGAATTTCAGCGTGTTGTAGGAATGGGGGTCTGTCGTGACAATGGTCTTGAATTCCACTCCGGACAGGGCGACCTCATTATGTTCGCGGAGCAGCTCGAACAAGCCCTCCTCCCCGGCGCGGCGGATATCGTTGCCCGCATTTCTTTCACCCTCCTTGAGGATGCCGAAATCCAGGCCAGCGGCGTGGAATATGCGGGCAACCACTTGGGTGTTGCGCCGGACTTTCGGATCATAGGATGCGTAATCACCGACGAACCACAGATAATCCACGGGCGTTTCCCTGGCATCCTTGATTTGAAAATCCAATTCCCCGGTCCAGTTGCCCCGCTCGCTTTCGGGTTGGCCGAAGGAATTACCGTAGCGCATGAGCCGTTCCAGCGTAGCCTGAAGATTACCATCCATATCGCCCTGCTCCACCAGATTGCGGCGCATTTGAACCATGAGGGGGACATGTTCCACCCCCACCGGGCATATCTCTACACAAGCCAGGCAGGTGGTGCAGGACCACAGGGTTTCAGGCCTGATCCCCAGACCCGAGATGGGTTTTTCGTACTTTTCATGAAGCAGGCTTCCGCCGCCAAACTTGTCTTGGGCCACCTCGCGGAGTTGCAAGATCACGTCCCGGGGCGACAGCGGCCAGCCGCTACTGGCAGCCGGGCAGGATTCGTGGCAACGGCCGCACCGGGTGCAGCTATCCAGGTCAAGCAATTCCTTCCACGAAAAATCCCCGAGGTTCCCATATCCCATTTGGGTAGCCTCAAGGGGGATATCAGGCAGGCGCTTGCCGGCCAATGGGTCACGGAAAAAAAGACCGGCCAGGGCCAACAGCATATGGACCGCCTTTGAAAAAGGCAGATAGGCGATAAAGGCCAAAGCCAGCACCCCATGCAGCCACCAGCCAATTGCATGCCACCCGGCCGCCGCCCCGCCCGAAATATCGGCGGCGCCCAGGGCGCCGGCCAGATACCAGCCCACAATGGACCAGATTTCAAAGGGAGGCCGGGTAATGGCGATGCGCAGCCCTTCGTTGAGAAACCCGGTGAGCACGATAAGGATCAGCCCCCAAAGCAGGATTTGATCGTCCCGCACATATCCGCTCCGGTCATAATCGCCTGTATCCCGGTCCGGGCGGGCATAATCCAGCCGGGGCGGGCGCCCAACCCAGCGGCGGCCCGCCATCATGATCAGACCGGTGAGAAGTCCCAAACCCATGAGATCGAGACCCAGGGAATAGAATTTATAGAAATCACCGCGCCAAAATTGAAAACCGGGCGCCAAATGCCGCAACAAATCCTGATCGATGGCGATGATCATTGAGCCCATGAAAAGCACCACAAACCCCCAAAAAATCATGGCGTGGGCCAGCCCGGCATAGCCGTCACGCTTGCGGAGCGTTGAGTGGGCAGCCATGGTGGCCACCAGGGAAAAGGCGCGCTGCCAACGCCGGCCGGACAGTTGGGCCGGCTGCCCGGACCTGTATTTGGCGATGCGCCGCCAACAGCCATAGGCGAACACCCCCATGGCCAGGAATGCAATGGCATAGAAGGCAGCCACCAGGGCCGGTGAGAGGGACTGGAATATCGTCCGGCCCGGCTCCAGCGCTTCGTTCATGAGGGAAATGGCTTCATTTTTTCCCCTTCGCCGCCTCAATCAGGGGGGGCAGCACATCCATCACGTCGCCGACCATACCCAGTTGGGCAACCTCGAAGATGGGGGCCTCGGCGTCGGTGTTGATGGCCACGATCAAATCTGAATCCCGCATGCCATGAAGATGCTCCAGCGCCCCGGATATGCCGCAGGCCACATATAGTTTGGGTTTGACGCTGTTGCCCGACATGCCCACCTGACGGTCGGTTTCGAACCAGCCCATATCCACCAGCGGGCGCGAACAGGCGGCAACACCACCCAACGCCTGGGCCAGATTTTCCACCAATTCGAAATTCTCCCGCTCTCCCATGCCCCTGCCGCCGGACACTATGATCTGGGCCTTGGCGATATCGACGCCGGTCTTTACGGGATCGATGCGGCGCACGAACCTGACCTTCGGATGGGGATCGGGTTCCACACTGAGAGTGCTGAGCGCACCCGGCCCAATGACCGGCGGGGCATCCGCCCGGGCCCCCTGGAGGGTGGCGACAACCGGGCGCCTCTCAATTTGGATCCTGGCCAGAAGCCGCCCCCGGTACATGGGCCTGACCGCCTGCACACCATCGCCTTCGGGCTCCAGGGAAAGGCAATTGGCGGCGGCACCCACGCCCAGCATGGCGGCGATGCGGGGCGCCAGGTCCATACCCAAAAATGTATGGGCGAAGAGCACGGCGCCTGGCTCCACCTCCCCGGCCAGGGTTCGCACGGCGCGGAAATGATTGGTGGAATTATAGGCCTCACCGGCAAAATCACCGATGCGCAGCTCATGAACATATGGGCTTATCTCCTCGGCCTTTTCCTCAGCCCCATCGCCGGCCAGCAGACAAATCAGCCTGCCGCCCCAATGGTTGGCCAGTGCCGATCCCACCGCCAGGAGCCGCATATTTCCGGACTCCGTTTGCCCGAGGCCCGCCTCGCAGGCAATGATCACATCCTCAGTCGCCATCTTGCAGGACTCCCTGATCCACCAGCCTTCTCATTAGCTCCGCCGCGGCTTCCCCCGGCGCCCCTTCGATCAGCTCGCACTTGCCGCCGGTCTCGGGCATGAAAAGTTCGGCCACGCGCATATCCTCTTCGTCCAGCCCTTCCGGCGAAAGGCCCAACCCGACGAAATCAACTGCCTCGACGGGCCGCCGCCGCATTCTGACGATGGACATGATGGGCGTATAGCGGAGCGGCCGGATGCCGAACTGGATTGTCAGAACGCAAGGCAGGTCCACCTCCAATTCCTCCTTGAAGCCGGCGCCGATCTCACGGATGACCCTGGCTGAATTCTTCTCCATATCCGTTTGGATTTCGGTAATGGCGGTGATCACTGGAATTCCCAGTGCCTCACCCAGCATGATCCCGAAGCGGCCCTGCAAATCGTCTTCGGCCTGCACGCCACAAAAAATCAAACCGGGATCGTATTTTTTCACGGCTTCCCGGGCAGCCAGAATATTGGCCTTTGCGTTGGTCCCCTTGAATTGCTCATCGACGATATGGAGCACCTCATCGACGCCTTTGGCCAGGGCCATATGAAGCGCCTCTTTTGCCCGGTCCGGGCCGATGGTTACTGCGATCACCTCTCCGTCCAGGGCGGATTTTTGATGAATTGCCTCCTCGACCGCATAGAGATCGGCCTCGTTCGCCTCATAGGCAAGCCCGCTGTCTTCGATCCCCCCACCCCCTTCCGCGATCCTGGGCGTCACGGCGGAAGTCGGAACATGTTTCACGAAAGTCAGTATTTTCATGGATTGCCTCGGGTGGGTTGCGACGCTAGAGCATCGGCTGCACAATGTATCAAGCTACCTGATTGCTCCATTTGAGCACAAGCCATCGGGGAAGGGAAAATGGACGGGACTGAATTCGACGGGATTATCATCGGTGCTGGACATAACGGTCTGATTACTGCCGCCTATTTGGCCAAGGCCGGGCTCAAGATAGGCGTCTTCGAGGCCCGGCCCACGGTCGGCGGGGGCTTTGCCGCCGACGAGGTTACGGCGCCCGGCTTCAAACATGCCCTGCATGCCCATTATTGCAAAATCCATGAAAGCCCGGTCCAGACCGATCTGGAGCTGGACCGCTACGGGATCGAATATGTGTTCCCCGATCCCAAGATGGCCATCGTCAAAAAGGATGGCTATTTCCTGTATCATCAGGAAAAGGAAAAAACCTACAATTCCATCAAACAGATTTCCGAAAAAGATGCCCAGACCTATCTGGAAGTATCGGAAAAATGGCACCGATGGTATGTGGATTTCATCCTGCCCGAACTCTATGCCGCCCCTCAGCCCAAAGAGATATGGGAAGCCCAAATCCACGCCCAACCGGGCGGCGAGGAATATCTGGATGTGATCACCAATTACAGCCCGCTGGAATATGCCGAAGCATTGTTCGAGACCGAATATTGCCGCCTGGCGGTCATCCGGGGTGCGGCGTCGGCTGAATATGAGGTGGACTGCAAGGGCATACCGGCCCTGGTGTTCGTTACCATCCTCAATTGGTTCAACGAAAAGACCGCCCATGTGGTGGGGGGCATCAAGGAAATCCCCCTGGCCCTGAAACGCATCGTGGAAGAGAACGGCGGGACTGTTTTCGAGAACAGACGTGTCTCGAAAATCATCGTCGAGGATGGCGGGGCCCAAGGCATAAGCCTGGAAGACGGCAGCAAATTCCGCGCGGGCCGTTTCGTGGCAAGTTCCATCGATCCGGTGCATACGTTTTTGTTTATGCTGGATGAAAAACATGTGCCGGCCGAACAGGCGGACAAGGCGGCCAATTTCAAATTCAAGGGAACGTCGCTGTTCCGGGTTCATCTGGCCTTAAAAGAACGCCCGCGCTTCACCATGGCGGCCCAGGAGCCTACCATTGATGATTCCTGGAAATTCACCATCGGCTTCGAGACCCCCGGCGATTTCGCCAGGATCGGCGCCCAGATCGAGGCCGGCGAGCCGCCCGAAATCACCGGCGTGGATTTCGGCCTCTCCACCATTTTCGATTCCACCCTGGCGCCCGAGGGGCGCCACATCGCCTATGTGGGTATGCCCGCACCTTTTGATCTGGCCGATGGAGGGCCGGAGCGCTGGTCGGAACTGGCCCCTAAACTGGCCGATGAACTGATCGCCAAATTGCGTGAATATGCGCCCAACATGACCGATGACAATATCATCGGGCGCTTCGCCTACACGCCGAAAGATATCGAGGAATATCTGCCCAACATGATCGAGGGCGATATCTGTGCCGGTCAAATATGCCCCGAACAGCTTGGCGCCAACCGGCCCTGGCCGGGGATGAGCCAATACCGCACCTTTATCCCCAACCTGTATATGTGCGGAGCCTCCACCCATCCGGGCGGGCATGCGGTGGGCGGATCAGGTTACAACGCGGCCAACGCCATCGCCGAGGAGCTGGGCATCACCAAATGGTGGCCCGCCTATGATCCGGCCAAGGCCGTCGCAGACTGGGAGGATTGAGGTATGGAAGGACGTGTTTGCATCGTGACCGGTGGGGGCCAGGGGCTGGGCCGCGCCTTCGCCAAAGGATTCGCAGCCGAAGGTGCCGTTTCGGTGATTGCCGAAATCAACGGGGATAATGCCCGCAATGTGGCGGCTGAAATCACCGGGGCCGGCGGCAAGGCGCTGGCCATCGAGACCGATGTGAGTGACGCAAATTCGGTCAAGGCCATGGTGGAACAAACGCTGGAGGAATTCGGACGCATCGATGTGTTGGTCAATAACGCAGCCCTGCTGCAATCCATCCGCCGGGTTCCGGTCGATGAGATTACGGATGAGGAATGGGACCAGGTGCTCAGGGTCAATGTCACCGGCGCCTTTTATTGCGTGCGCGCCGTCGTTCCCACCATGCGCCAGGCCGGCTGGGGGCGCATCATCAATCTGTCGTCGGACACAGCACTTCTTCCCCCGCCCATACCCTACGCCCATTACGTGACCACCAAAGCGGCGCTGGTTGGGCTGACCCGTGAACTTGCCCGCGAACTTGGCCCTAACGGCATCACGGTCAATGCCATCATGCCGGGATCGACAGAGACCGAGGTCATGCAAAACGACATGGTTCGTGAAAACCGGAAGAATAATGTGGTCCCTCGCCAATGCATTCCCCGCGTCGAGGTGGCCGATGATCTGGTCGGCGCGGCTGTTTTTTTGGCATCCGATGGGGCGGCTTTCATCACCGGGCAGTCTTTGCCGGTGAATGGCGGCATCGCCTTCGTCTAGTGGATAAAATCTAAGGACACAACCATGCGCGTAGCGACGGATGTGGGCGGCACCTTCACCGATCTGGTCTATTACGATTTTGACGAAAAGACCGGAACGCCGGGCCCGGTACTGACGGAGAAATCCAACACCACACCGCCCAATTTCGAGGACGGGGTGATGAACACGCTGCACCGTTCCGGCCTCAATCCAGGCGATATCAGTTTTCTCGCCCACGGCACCACGGTCGTCATCAATGCCCTGACCGAACGCAAAGGCGCCAAGACGGGTCTGATCACCACCCGGGGGTTCCGCGATATCCTGGAAATCGCCCGGGGCAACCGGCCCGACGTGTTCAATTTTTATTTTTCCAAGCCCGAGCCCTTCGTGCCCCGCCATCTGCGCCTGGAGGTGGACGAAAGGTGCGAATATACCGGGGAAATCCTGACCCCGCTTGTGCCCGGCGATCTGGCGGAAATCGTTGATAAATTCAAGGCCGGGGATGTAGCCGCCATCGCCATCTGTTTTCTGCATTCGTACGCAAATCCGGATAACGAAATTCTGGCCGCCAGGGAAGTCTTCCGCCTCTGGCCCGAGGTTTCGGTCGTCGCATCCCATCAGATCAGCCGGGAATGGCGCGAATATGAACGGACCAGCAGCGCCGTGCTGGCGGCCTATGTCCATCCCCTGACCAACCAGTATCTGGATAATCTGGAAGGCCGGCTGGCGGCGGACGGCTTCACCGGCCAGCCCTTCGTCATGCAATCCAACGGCGGTATCGCCAGCATGGCCCGGGCCCGGACTAACCCGGTGGCCATGGTGGAATCGGGACCGGCCAGCGGCGTGCTGGGGGCCGTGGCGCTGGGTAAAATCATTGGCGAGCCCAACATCATCGCGCTTGATATTGGCGGCACGACGGCCAAATGTTCCCTGGCGCAAAATTCGGAAGCCTCGCTCACCACCGATTACAAGATCGACTGGTCGCGCAAGCGGGCCGGATATCCGATCAAGACGCCGGTGGTCGATATCGTCGAGATCGGCAATGGGGGCGGCTCCATCGCCTGGATCGACGAAGGCGGCAAATTGCATGTGGGCCCGGAAAGCGCCGGGGCGCTGCCGGGCCCCGCAGCCTATGGCCGGGGCGGCACTGAACCGACCACCACGGACGCCCATCTGATCACCGGGCGCATCGACCGGGATTATTTTTTAGGTGGACAAATTCAGCCCGACATGGAAAATGTCGCGCAAGTGTTCGATGACTTGGCGGGGCGGCTGGATGTGAGTGTCGATGAGGCGGCCAGGGGCATCATCCGCATCGCCAATGCCAATATGGTCGATGCCCTCAAGCTGGTTTCCGTTAACAAAGGCCACGACCCCAGGGATTTCACCCTCATCGCCTATGGCGGCGGCGGGGCCATGCACGGCGCCGCCCTGGCCAGTGAGTTGGGCGTCGCCAAGGTGATTATTCCGGTCAACCCGGCGGTCTTTTCCGCCTGGGGGATGTTGATGACCGATTTGCGCCGCGATTTTCTTCTGACCCGTCTGACCGTGCTGGATGAAGCAAGCGCCGATGATGTAGGTGGGCTGTTCGGTGGCCTGGAGGAAGAAGCGACCAGCGCCTTCAGGGCCGACGGAATGGATGAGGAAAAACTGAGCTTCGGGCGCCAGGCCGATATGCGCTATGGCGGCCAAGACCATGTGGTGAAGGTGGATTTCCCGGCGGGCCCGGTGGATGCAGGTCTGGTCGGTGAAGCCATCAACCGCTTCCACGATGCCCATGAAAAGAAATTCACCTTCCGCATGGATCACGCCGTCGAGCTGGTCAATTACCACCTGGTTGCCCTGGGGGAAGTGGCCAAGCCCGGGCTGGCCCGGCTGGAATCAAATAATGCCTCATTGGCGGACGCGAAACGGGGCGAACGCCAGGTGGATTTCGACGAACTGGGCCTACACGATACGCAAATTTATGAACGGAGCCTGTTGGGCCCCGGCACGGAATTCACCGGGCCTGTCATCATCGAAGAGCCGGCCACCACCATCCTCATCCCGCCCGGCGCCCGGGCCCGGGTCGATGAGTATGGCAATATCCACATTGAAACCCGCCGCTGAAGGTTAAGGGCCATGGATCCATTCACCAGCGAAATCATAAAAAATTCTTTCACTACCCTCGCCGACGAAATGTTTTTCGCCATGCAGCGCACGTCGAAAAGCCCGATCATCTATGAGGTTCTGGATTTCGGCGTGGGCGTCACCGATGCCAGGGGAAACCTGTTGGCCATGGGATATGGGGTGCCGTTTTTGCTGGCCTCGCTGGAATCCCTGGTCCATGGGGTGATCAACAAAAATGGGCTGGAAAAAATCCACCCCGGCGATGTGTTCATTTCCAACGACACCAATGAAGGTGCGGGCACCCATCTCAACGATATGGGTCTGGTGGCTCCGGTTTATCACAAGGGTGAGCTGATCGCCTTCGTCGCGGTCAATGCCCATTGGACCGATGTGGGTGGCAAGAACCCCGGCTCCATGACGCCCGACGCCACCGAAATCTTCCAGGAAGGTTTCCAGATGCCCATGGTCAGATTGTTCGAACAAGGCGAGGCGCGCCAGGATCTGTTCGACATCATCGAGGCCAATTGCCGCTTCCCCGACATGTCCATGGGCGATCTTTGGGCTTCCATCGCGGCACTCCGCGTGGGCGAGAGGCGCATGGAAGATTTACTTGAACGCTATGGAAAAAGCGACGTTCTCCAGTCCATGGAGGAGCTGTTCACCTATTGCGAAACCATGATGCGCCGGGAATTGGCCAATCTGCCGAAAGGCGTGTTCGAGGCCGAAGATGTGATCGACCAGGATGGCCTGGGCAATGGTCCCTTCCCGGTGCAGGTCAAGGTGACCATTACCGATGATGAATTCCTGATTGATTTCACCGGCAGCTCTCTACAAACGCCGGGACCCATCAATGTCTCGCCGCTGGCGCTCAATTCGGCGGCGCGCTGTGCCTTTCACGCCATCACCAATCCCCAGGTTCCCGCCAATGCGGGCGCCTTCCGCCCGCTACGTGTGATCTGCCCGGAAGGAACCGTCTTCAGCGCCAAGCGCCCGGCCCCCATTTCCACCTATTACGAAGGCATGGCCCATGCCGTCGAGCTGGTCTGGAAGGCCCTGGCACCCCATGTGGAACACCGAGTGACGGCGGGCCATATGATTTCCACCTGCGTCACCATCATTTCCGGGCTGCACCCGGTCAATCATGACTTTTTCGTCTATGTGGAGACCCTGCCCGGCGGCTGGGGCGCGGGCCACGACAAGGACGGGGTGGACGGCACCGGCTGCGTCGCCAATGGCGAGACCTACAACATCCCGGTGGAGGTCAAGGAGACCAAATTCGGCTTCCGCGTCCGCCGCTATGAATTCAACGGCGAAGTTGGCGGCGCCGGCCAATACCGGGGCGGCAAGGGCATGGTCCTGGAATATGAAATCACAGCGGAATTCGCCACCCTCACCGGCATCTTCGGGCGCCACGTCACGCCACCCTGGGGTCTGAATGGGGGAGGAAATGGGACTTGCAACAAGGTTGAGATCACCCGCAAAGACGGCACGGAGGAGATCCATGGGAGGATCGCCGGGGTTGCACTTCAAAAAGGCGATCTGGTCCGCCTGATCACGGGCACGGCCGGCGGCTATGGCGACCCTTTGATGCGCGAGCGTGCCCAGGTCCAGGCCGATCTCAAAGATGGCTATATCACGCCCGATCAGGCAAAGACCATATACGGCCTGTAAGAGGGGCCCGGTTCCATGCGCTATCTGAAATACGGGCTTATCAGCCATGATCCGGCCAGGGCGGAGCCGGGCTTTACCCTTTATACGCCTCTTTTCCAGCGCCAAACCCATCTCATCAATATGGCTGGCGAGGTGGTCCATGGCTGGGAGCTGCCGGGACCCCCTGGGGATTACGCTTATCTTTTGCCGGGCGGCAATTTGATGGCGGCAACCGTCACCGAAGGGGGCCCCACCGGTCTGTTCGCCAAAGGCGGCCTGATCCAGGAATTGGACTGGGACGGCAATCTGGTCTGGGAATACCGAGACGATTACCAACATCATGATTTCCGCCGCATGAATAATGGAAACACACTTTATTTGGGCTGGGAGCGGCTGCCGGATGAGGCGGCGGCAAGGGTTCAGGGCGGAATTGCCGGAACCGAACATAAAGACGGCATCTGGGGCGATTTCATCCGTGAAATAGATCCGGATGGCCAAACCATCTGGGAATGGCATTGCCATGAACATATGGAGTTGGAGAAATACCCCCTGCCCCCCGGGGCCGACCGCCAGGAGTTTGCCCATGCCAATACCGTGGTTCCCCTGGAAGACGGAAACATACTGATATGTTTCCGCCTGCTTGATCTGGTGGCCATCATTGATCGGCGTTCCGGCAAATTCACCTGGGAGCGCAGGGAGAAGGATTGGGGCGGGCCCCATGATGCGCAGATACTGGAAAACGCCAATATGCTGCTCTTCGCCAACCGGGGCATGCATATGGGCCCGCGCGGCTCCGAGGTCGTGGAATTCGACATGCAAAAAGGGGCCCGGACTTGGTCCTATAAGGGCAACCCCACCCACACCTTTGACAGCCCCTTCGTCAGCGGCTGCCAGCGCCTTAAGGGCGGCAATACGCTGATTTGTGAGGGCATGTGGGGTCGCATATTCGAGGTCACGCCGGCGGGTGATCTGGTCTGGGAATATATCTCCCCCCACACCATCGATATCGTCTTTGGCGGCTCTACCGGCAATGTCAATTCCATGTTCCGGGCCTACCGTTATGGGGAAAAAAGCCCTGAAATTGGCGAACGGCTGGAGGGCCGGCTGGGTTGAGGAGGGGACGCAAACGTTAAATTCGTTGCATCCCAGGCCTGAAACCTTAAGATGCCCGTTCCGTTCGTCACCTGGAAGAAAAGATCGTGATAAAGCGGACAATGGTTTTGTTGTTTTTTATGTTCGGCCTTGCCGCCGCGCCCATGCAGGCGCGTGCCGACGATCCCGACTTTCTTACCGTCGGAGGCGGTCTTTTCGATTTTAATGACAACAAGACCACCGGCATGGGTGTCATCGAATACAGGTTAGACAAAAAATATTTTTCCCTTAAGCCTTTTGGCGGGTTCATGATGAATGGGGACCGGGGGGGCGACTTATATGTTGGCGTCCTCATGGACATTTTTTTCGGGAAACGCCTGGTGGTCACGCCCAATTTCGCGCCCAGCCTTTATTGGAAGGGAACCGACGGCAAGGATCTGGGCCATGCGCTTGAATTCCGCTCTGGAATTGAAATCGCCTATCGGTTTGACGACCGTTCACGCCTGGGCGTGGCGGTGCACCATCTGTCCAACGCCTCCATTTCCAACAATAATCCGGGCACCGAGCTGCTGACCCTTTATTATTCCCTGCCCATGGACGGCCTGTTTAGCAAATAGCCCGATTGTTATCCCGAAAGGCGGCAATTAGGACTAAATTAGGCGCCTGGGGAATGAGGCGGCCCCGGGAAGCTAAGCAGCCAAGGTGCAGCCCATGGATGACGGCGCTAATCTGGACATCACCGGCAATTATGATTTGTGTGTGCGCATCTTTGTGGTGCTGGAAAAGCGCCTGAAGGTAAGCATCAAGCTGCATCAGGATCAGGCCCGGGCCGGGGACGGCCAGATATTCCTGTTCAACCATTTCGCCCGTTTCGAAACCATCATTCCCCAATATCTGATCCACCGCGAAACCGGCGCCTATTGCCGCTCCGTCGCATCGTCGGAATTTTTCGGCGAAGAGGATGACCGCTTCACAAAATTTCTCTACAGCGTCGGCGCCGTGCCCAACGACCATCCCCATCTGTTGTCCTTTCTGGCCGCCGAAATATTGCGCGGGCGCAAGGTGGTGGTGTTCCCCGAAGGCGGCATGATCAAGGACCGCAAGGTGCTGGACGAAGAGGGCCGTTATTCCATTTTCTCGCCCACCTCCGAGACCCAACGCAAACATCACCGGGGGGCGGCGGTCATCGCCCTCACCCTGGAAGCCTTCAAGAAACGTATCCTGTCGGTCCACGCGGCGGGCGAAGAGGCGCGTCTCCAGCGCTGGGTCAAGGCGCTGGACCTGGACGGGACCGAGACCCTTCTGGCCGCCGCCCGCCAACCGACCACGATCATCCCAGCCAACATCACCTTCTATCCCATCCGCATCACCGACAATATCCTGCGCAAGGGTATGGAGCTTTTCTCCAAGGGGATCGGGAAGCGCTTTGTCGAGGAATTGCTGATCGAGGGCAATATCCTCCTCAAGGATACGGATATGGATATCCGCCTGGGCACCGCCATTCCGCCCAACATCAAATGGCATTGGTGGGAACGGTTTTTACTGAACCAGGTATTCCGCCGGGTCAATTCGCTCGACGATCTGTTCAGTCTCAGGCGCGACGCTCCGGAATGGGATGAGCGGCTGTTCGCCCGCTATATGCGCCGCCAGACCATGCGGCTGCGCGACAGTGCCATGGAGGCCATGTACGGGGGCGTCACCGTCAATCTAAGCCATATCGCGTCGCGCCTGATCATGGGCCTGATCGACCGGGAGCAGACCGAGGTGAGCAAGGAGTTTTTCAATAAGGCTCTTTATCTGGCCCTCAAAAAGGTGCAGCGCGACCCCCTAATCCATCTTCATGACAGTCTCGGAAATCCGGACGGCTATGCCGGTATCTTGGGGCGGCAAAACTCCAACCTGGACCGCTTTTTCGGGCTGGGCGAGCAGACCGGGCTGATTTCATGCGAAGGGGATTGCATCACATTCCTGCCTAAACTTTGCGAGGAACGGGAGTTCCATGAAATCAGGCTGGAAAATCCCATCCTGGTTTATGCCAATGAAGTGGCGCCCATCAGGGGTGTAGGCAAGGCCGTGGAGGAAGCGACTTTAGAGGCGCCGGAACTGGCGGATACGGACCTGGCCGGGCATTTCCTGGATGATGAGCTGCGCGCCCTGAAATGCGACCGGGAGCTTTATACCGGGCCCGGGGAAGAAGAAATCAACACCCGCGAAACTGCAACGGAAAGTGCCGAACCTTATTTGATGCTGCCGGAAACCAATAACGGATTGGGCGTACTCATGGTCCATGGATTTCTGGCATCGCCCGCCGAAATGAAAGGTCTGGCCGAAAAGGTTGCCGGGGCCGGCCATCCGGTGATGGGTGTGCGGCTCAAGGGACACGGCACATCACCTTGGGATTTGCGCGACCGGGAATGGGAGGAATGGCTGGCCTCACTCCGAGCCGGCTACCGCATCCTTCAGGCCCATGCCGAGCGCATTTGCCTGGTGGGCTTTTCCGCCGGCGGCGCCTTGTGCCTGTTGCTGGGAGCCGAGACGCTGGCCGGGCTGGCCGGCATCGCGGCCATTTCCACGCCCCTTAAATTCCGCGACAAAAACATGATGTTCGTGCCCCTGATCGATGGCGTCAACCGCCTGACCCGTTGGGCGTCTTCCAGCGAAGGCGTCAAGCCGTTCCTGGACAGCAACACCGAGCACCCCCACATCAATTACCAGAGCATGCCGCTCCATGGCCTGCAAGAGCTGCGCCTGCTGGTCAGCCGGATGGAAGACGAATTACCAGAAATCACCGTTCCCGTCTGCGTCATCCAGGGCAGCAATGATCCGGTGGTGGATCCGGAAAGTGCTGTTCTGATCATGGAAAAACTCGACCGCGCACCCAAGATTCTGCATATGATCGAGGCAGCAAATCACGGCATCGTCGCCGATGATGTGGGCGATACCCACGAGAGGCTGCTGGACTTCCTGACCGGATTGAGCGGCGAGGGCAGCTAACTTCCGTCCTCGTCCTCCAAGTCCACGGGCACGCCCGCCTCGCGCTTGGATGCCCGGATGGTGAGGGCCGATTTCACATGTTCCACATTGGGCGCGGCGGTCAGTTTGGTGGTCAGAAATTTCTGATAGCTTTCCCAATCCAGGGCCACCACCTTGAGCAGGAAGTCGGCCTCGCCGGCCAGCATGTGGCATTCGCGCACTTCGGGCCAGCCGCCAATCAACGTCTCGAAGGCCACCAGATCCGGTTCGGCCTGGCTGGCCAGCCCGACTTGGGCAAAAATAGTCACGTTGAAACCCAGCATGTCCGGTGCCAGATCGGCGTAAAAGCCCAGAATATAGCCGGCTTCTTCCAGGGCGCGCACCCGGCGCAGGCAGGGCGGTGCCGAAATGCCTATGCGGCGCGCCAATTCCACATTGGTGATGCGCCCGTCGGCCTGTAATTCCCGAAGGATGCGGCGATCAATCTGATCGAGCTTGACCTGGTTCATCCAAACGGCTCCCAATTGGTATTAAACCCCGCCCTGACCTGCCAGCAGGCCTTTGAACGCAATATTATTACCGAAATTGACGCCACGCAATAATATTAGGAATAGGTATTCTTAAAACAGGATTTTACCCACCGCCACGGCTTGCGCCCCAGCCCGGCGATTTCTATCTTTACCAGAGGATTCTTTGGAGAAAATTGAAGCCATGGCGGAAAACCATCACAGCAAAGTTCTTATCCTGGGGTCGGGGGCCGCGGGTTTGACGGCCGGCATTTACACATCCCGCGCCGGCCTGGAGCCGCTGTTGGTGCACGGGATTCAGCCGGGCGGGCAGATGACCATCACCACGGATGTGGAAAATTTTCCGGGCTTCGCTGAAACCATCCAGGGCCCCTGGCTTATGGAACAGATGCAGGCCCAGGCCGAAAAGGTGGGCACGCGCATGATCGCCGATGTGATCACCAAGGCCGATCTAAGCCAGCGCCCCTTCCGGCTGGAAGGCGATTCCGGCGATACCTACAGCGCCGATGTGCTGATCATCGGAACCGGCGCGCAGGCCCGCTGGCTGGGCTTGGAGAGCGAGGAGAAATTCAAGGGCTTCGGGGTTTCGGCCTGCGCCACCTGTGACGGTTTTTTCTACCGGGGAAAAGAAGTGGCGGTGATCGGCGGCGGCAATACGGCCGTCGAGGAAGCGCTCTATCTGACCCATCATGCGAGCCGGGTTTATCTGGTCCATCGCCGCGATGCGCTCCGCGCCGAAAAGATGCTGAGCGATCAGCTTTTGGCCAATGACAAGGTGGAAGTGCTCTGGAACCAGGTGTTGGACCAGGTGCTGGGCGATACGGAGGGCGCCATCTCCGGCGTCAACGGAATGCGCCTCAGGGACGTAAACACGGATGAATGCCGCGATATTGAGCTTTCCGGCGTTTTCGTCGCCATCGGACACACCCCCAACACGGAGCTGTTCACCGGACAATTGGAAATGGACGGGGAAGGCTATCTGATCACCAAGCCCGACAGCACGCAGACCGGGATCGAAGGCGTCTTTGCCGCCGGTGACGTTCAGGACAACAAGTTCCGCCAGGCCGTGACGGCGGCGGGCACGGGTTGCATGGCGGCCCTTGAGGCCGAACGGTATCTGGCCGAGCAGGCTCCGGCCCAAGCGGCGGAATAAGGCGGCGCAATAAGGCACTCTTTGGCCAAAAACACTCTTTGGAGTGAAATTATTATGGATTGGGACAAGGTTCGCATCTTTCACGCCGTCGCCGAGGCGGGCAGCTTCACCCATGCGGGCGAGGCCCTGAATTTGAGCCAATCGGCCATCAGCCGCCAGGTGGGGGCACTGGAGAAAAGCCTCAATGTGCCCTTGTTTCACCGCCATGCCAGGGGCCTGATCCTGACCGAACAGGGCGAGGATCTTTACGGCACGGCCCATGATCTGGTGCATCGCCTGGCCATGACCGAGGCACGCATCAACGAAAACCGGGAATTGCCCCGGGGGCCCTTGAAGATTTCTACCTCGGTCGGCTTCGGGTCGGTCTGGCTGACCCCCAGAATCAAGGAGTTTTTGGAACATTATCCGGATATCGCCGTCTCCATCGTGCTCGATAACAGCGATCTGGACCTGTCCATGCGCGAAGCCGATGTGGCCATCCGCCTCACTCTGCCGCGCCAGCCCGACCTTATTCAGCGCCATTTGATGGAATTTCACCACAATGTCTATGCCTCGCCCGATTACATCAAGCGCCACGGCGTGCCCAACAGCCCCGAAGAGCTGGACGAACACCGGATCATTACCTTTGGCGAAGAGCATAGCGATGATCTGCCCCAGACGCCGGCCCTGAATTTCATCATGGATGCCGGCGCCCGCCCGGACAGACCGCGCCAGCCGGTCTTACAGGTCAACAACATATATGGCATCTACCGGGCGGTGCAGAGCGGGCTGGGCCTGGGCGCCCTGCCCGACTTTTTCGAGGTAAACTCGGACCGGCTGGTGCGCATTCTGCCCGAATTGCAAAGCCCGGCAACCGATGTCTATTTCGTCTATGCGGAAGAGCTGCGAAGCTCGGCCAGGATAGCCGCACTGCGCGATTTCATGGTCAGAAAAGTTGTGGAATTCCGCAAAGATCACAAAAAACACCACTAAATCAACAAGATAAGATAGATATGCAATTTACGCATACCGGCCTTGCCATTATATCACTGGCAAATAGACATAAAGATGCCTAAATTAAAGTCACGCAATGACGCTTAGGGCGTCATGCAGTTCTGGTCTTCGGACTGGAACGAGGGGTCTTCGGACCCTACGTCTCCCAGACGTGAAGCCTCCCTGTTAGACTTGCCGGGAACCTCAGGGTTCCCGGCCTTTTTTTAATCTGGGTGCCCATTGGGTGCCCAACGCGACACGTTTCCATCGTGCTTTTCCCCGGCCGCGCACGGCACGTCCATGGCTATCTCGGACTTTCGCGTGGTCCTCCCCCCATTGAGTGGTCCAGGTTGAATGTTAGTGCATGACCGGCCTATGATCCATTGGAACGGTGGTTTCTGGGGCCGGACGGCGGTACCGCCACCTTGCCAAGCACCTTATCGATGCAGGCCCGGCGACGTGCGGGGCTTA
>CAZBQG010000068.1:0-17860 GCA_964493945.1 uncultured Rhodospirillaceae bacterium | reverse complement strand
CAGGCCGGTCATGCACTAACATTCAACCTGGACCACTCAATGGGGGCCGACCACCTGGGCCGGGAATTTTCCCCATATGGGCTTGTCCAACACTTATGGGCTGACCGAAACCTCGCCCGATTTGACCATGTTCGATCCGCGGGAATTCAGGGAAGCCATCGAGCAGGACCTGCCCCACATGGCCTCCGTCGACAAGCCCAATGCAATCGTCGATCTTCGGGTGGTCGGCGCGGACGGCCGGGATGTGGCGCCCGGCGCAAGCGGCGAATTGTGGGCGCGCGGCCCGAACATCATGAAAGACTATCTGAACCTGCCCGAGGAGACCGCCGAGGTTTTGGCCGATGGCTGGTTGCGCACCGGTGACATCACGCGCATCGACGGCAACGGATATGTCTATCTGCTGGACCGCGCCAAGGACATGATCATATCTGGCGGCGAGAATGTCTATTCCAGCGAGGTGGAAAATATCTTGTACAAGCATCCGGATATTTTGGAGTGCGCGGTTATCGGAGTTCCTGATGACAAGCTCGGCGAAAAACTGATGGCCGTCATAGTCCCCCGTCCGGAGAGGGCTCCGCCAGCGGAAGATATTATCGCCCATTGCCGCGCCGCCATCGGTGGCTATAAAATCCCCCACCTCATCGAATTTGTTGAGGCCATGCCCAAAAACGCAATGGGCAAGATCCTGAAAAGCGAGTTGCGAAAGACATATAACCAGTGACCTCTATCTCCAAGGAAAGCATGCGGGTTCCCGTCTATTGCCATCAATGCACCTCAGGACCGGATATGTTGACGGTCGAGGTTGAGGAGGGCGGCGCCACCCGCATCGAATCCAATTACGAATTGTCCGGCATCCATCCTGGCGACGGGCGGGTTTGCGTCAAGGCCTATGGGCTGATCCAGAAAACCTACAATCCCAACCGCATCAGGCAGCCCATGAAACGAACTAATCCGCAAAAGGGGCGGGACCAGGATCCGGGCTTCACGCCCATTTCCTGGGATGAGGCTTTCGACTTGATCGGTGCGAAACTGCGTGCCATCCGCGCCAAGGGCGTGCTTGACGAGACTGGCGTTCCCCGCTTGGCGGCCAGCTTCGGTGGCGGCGGAACACCGATCCGCTATATGGGAACCCTGCCCGCCTTTCTCGCCGCCTGGGGGGCGGCGGATTTGGGCTTCGGATCGGGCCAGGGGGTCAAATGTTTCCATTCGGAGCATCTATACGGCGAATTGTGGCACCGGGCCTTCATCGTATCGCCGGACACGCCTTATGTGCGCTACATCATCAATTGCGGAAACAATGTCGAGGCCGCCGGCGGCGTTGCCGGGGTACGCCGCCAAGCCGACGCCCGGGCACGTGGACAGAAAAGGGTGCAGGTTGAGCCCCATCTTTCGGTGACCGGCGCGGTCTCGGCGGAATGGGTCCCCATCAAACCGAAAACCGACGCCGCCTTCCTCTTCGCCCTAATCCACCGCATCCTTCATGAGCGGAACTGGCGCGAGGTCTGCGATTTACCTTTTCTCAAGGAGATGTCCAACGCGCCCTACCTGGTCGGTCCCAACGGCTTTTATCTGCGCGATCCGGCGAGCCAAAAGCCGCTGATCCTGGACCTCGCGGACGGCACGGCCAAACCTTACGATATGGATATTGCCGAGCCAGCCCTGATAGGAAGCCATGAATTGGCCGGTTTTGAAGTGGGGCCGGACAATCAGCACTGGGAACACGCCGAAGTTTCGGCCCGCCCGTCCTTTCAGGTCCTTTTGGACCATATGACTGCCTATTCGCCGGACTGGGCGGCTGACGAGTGCGAGGTGCCGGCTGAAACCATCCGGCGCATCGCCGACGAATATCTGGAGAATGCCTGCGTCGGCGAGACCATGGAGATCGAAGGCCAAACCATGCCTTTCCGGCCGGTCGCGGTCATGCTCGGCAAGACGGTGAACAATGGCTAGGGCGGATATCATGCCTGCTGGGCGAGGACCATGCTGGCCGTTCTGGTCGGCGCCCTGGAAACGCCGGGCGGCATCATCGGATGCCGCGTGCAGCTGGTCCGCCCGGCCGACAGCCGGACCGGATCAGCCCTGCCCGGACCCGATGGGTTCATGAGCTACAGGTTCAACGATACATCGGCCAATGGCTGGGCGCGCATGCCGGAAATCCGCAATGCCTTTTCCACGCTTGTGCCGTTGGTTTCGGATTCGCCCTGGTCACCGGCCCTCGGGCCGGCCCATCTGCCCTGGCTGTTTCAAAAGGAAACGCCCGAGAACTGGCCGCGTCAGAGCCTGCCCGAAATGTGGATCTGCTATCGAACTAATCCGGCGATTTCGTCCTGGAAATCATCCGAGGTGGCTGAGCGGATCTCCGAATTTCCGTTTACAGTGGCCTTCGCCTATACGGACGACGAAACCAACCATATGGCCGATATTCTGCTGCCCGAGGCAACGGATCTGGAAAGCCTGCAGCTCATCCGCATCGGGGGCACCACCTATACCGAGAATTTCTGGCGCCAGGAGGGCTGGGCCATACGCCAGCCGGCCGTGGACCCGGTTTACGACAATCGGGACATGACCGATATCGCCACCGAACTGGCGCGTCAGGCGGGCCTGCTCCAAGCCTATAACCGGGCCGTCAATGGGGGTGCGGCGGGGGCCAAGCTGAAGGGCGAGGACTATAATTTCTCCCTCGATCCGGAGACCGTTCATGGCCGGGACGAGATTTGGGACGCGCACTGTAAATCGGCCAGCCACCAATTGTCCGGCGGTACGGAAGTTAACGGTCTGGACTGGTTCCAAGAAAACGGTTTCATGTTGCGCGATTTTTCCCAACTGCAATGGTATCTCCAGCCTTTTCTTAGAAGGCAAAAGCTGCGCTTCGAGCTGCCCTATCAGGAGAGGCTCACCCGCCACGGCCGAGAACTGGCCAATCGATTGGAGGAAGCCGGCATTGGCTGGTGGGACAAGCAGCTTGAAGAATACGAGTTCCTGCCCACCTATCACTCCTTTTCGAATACATGGCTGAATTACGCCCGGGAATTTGGCCAGGACCCGGAGGAGTATCCCTTCTGGGCGCTGACCGCGCGTTCAATGCAATATCAGTGGGGTGGCAATGTGGGGATTCCCATGATCAAGGAGGTGGCCAACAATGTCGCCGGCCACAAGGGGGTGATCATCAACCGCTCGCGGGCGCGGGAGATGGGCATCGGGGAGGGCGACGAGGTGAGGATCCAGTCCGTCGTTGGAGAGACCAGGGGCCCGGCCGTGCTGCGCGAGGGCATCCGCCCGGACACGGTTCTGATGATCGGTCAGTTCGACCACTGGAAGACCCCGGTTGCCAAGGATTTCAATCTGCCGAGCCTCAATTCGGTGACCGATCTGTCCCTCAAGCTGACCGATTCCACGGGCAGTGGGGCTGATCTCATGCGGGTGAAGATCACTCGTTCGTAGGTATGGTTGAGCTTTCCCAACTTCCTGCCGCGCGGCGCTGGGGTATGACCATCGATATCAACCGCTGCGTCGGCTGCCAGACCTGCACCATTGCCTGCAAACAGGCCAATGATAATCCGCCGGGCGTTCAATGGCGCCGCGTGCTGGACGTGGAGACCGGCAAATTCCCCGATGTGGAACGCCTTTTCCTGGTTGTCGGCTGCCAACATTGCGCCGAGCCATCCTGCGTACCGGTCTGCCCCACCGGCGCCACCAGGCAACGGACGGACGGCATCGTAACCATGGACTATGACCGCTGCATCGGCTGCGCGTCCTGCGCGCTCGCCTGTCCCTACCAGGCCCGCAGTCTGGTCCACACCCAAGAATGGTATTACGGTGAGGAAACGGTTCAGGAGAAAGCCGTCGCCCATAGGGAACGCCTGGGCGTGGCGCAGAAATGCACCTTCTGTGCCGGGCGCGTCGATGACGGCCTGGCCGCCGGCCTTACACCTGGTATTTCCCCCGAGGCGAGTCCTGCCTGTGCCGCCTCCTGCATTTCCCAGGCGATCATATTCGGCGATTTCAACGACCCCGGCAGCGAGGTTTCGAAACTGTCAGCTTCCGGGCACTATTTCCGCATGCATGAGAAACTGGGCAATGATCCGCAGATCAGATATCTGGTCGAAACGCCGGCCGTGCCGGACCGCGCGCCCACTGTCCATGACAGGGATGACGATGCCATGTCCGATCCGGCCAATCCACTGGTCGGTCCCCGGCAGCGCTTCTGGGACATGCGAGCGGCGATGAACTTCATCCTCGGGGGGCTGGGTTCGGGGACCGTGGTCATCGCCTATCTGACCGGTCTGTTTACGGCCATGGGAAACGCCTCGCTCGTCACGGTCTTCATGCTGGCGGGAGGGATTATGGCGCTGGGGCTGTTTTTCGTCTGGCTCAAAATCGGCCGAAAATTCCGCGCACCCTTCGTCATATTGCGCCCCAATTCGTCATGGATGTCGCGCGAAGTATATGCTGTCGGTGTCTTCTACCTGACCCTCGCCGCCGACTGGCTCCAGCCTCATCCCTTTGTGCATCTGCTGGCCGCCATGGGCGCCGGCGCCTTCCTCTATTGCCAGGGCCGTATCCTGCATGCGGGCAAGGGGATCCCTGCCTGGCGGGTTGCCCAAATGCCCTGGATGCTGGTGGCGGCCGGCCTTTTGGAAGGTGCCGCGCTGCTCGCCATCGTTTTCGTCCGCTATGACCAGACCATGCCCCCGCCCGGATTAGCCGCGGGTTGGGTCATCGGGCTCGTGCTGGTCAATGCCTTTCTGTGGCGGCGTTACCTATCCAATGCCCCGGCTTGGGGGATCGGCCCCCTGGACCAAGCCGTTCTGGCCCGGACGACACCCTGGCTGCATGGTTTGGGTCATGTCTTGCCGGTGGTCTTATTCGGCGCCTATCTGGCCTGGCCGGCTGCTCCCGCCTGGGTCGTCGAACTGGGTGCCATATTGGCCATCGCCGGTGGTTTTTTATGGAAAGCGGTGGTCATCACCCGCGCCTGCCGCCAGCAGAGTTTCGCTCTTGGAAAATATCCCTACCGGGGATCGGGCAGGTTGGCCGCGCCCTCCAAGTTCAGCCCTTCAGGTGCCCGATGATGCTGACGCTGGAGATATTCTGGTGGGGGAAGCCTCCCAGATTGTGGGTCAGCCCGATGCGCGGGTCGGCCAGTTGGCGTTCTCCGGCACGGCCCAGGAGCTGGGAATACATCTCGTAGAGCATGCGCAGCCCGGACGCTCCGATAGGATGGCCGAAGCATTTCAGGCCACCGTCAATCTGACAGGGAATGCGCCCATCCGCGTCGAAGGCACCGTCGAGCATGTGCCGCCAGGCGGTCCCCGGCTCGGCCAATTGCAAATCCTCCAGGGTGACGATCTCGGTGATCGAAAAGCAGTCATGGACATCGAGCATGGATATCTCGTCCAGCGGATTTTCGATTCCTGCTTCGTCGTAGGCCCGCCGGGCGGCAGCGCGGGTGGTCGCCACGTAACTTCCGTCCCAGCCGTTATGTGACGCTTCCTCGCCGTTGGATACAGCCAACTGTATCGATTTCACTGAAATCAGATTGCTCTTGCCCAGCTCCCGCGCGATCTCGGGCGTGGTCACGATGGCGCAGGCCGCACCATCGGAAACGCCGCAGCAGTCATAAAGCCCGATGGGCTCGGCGACCATGGGGGCCTTGACCGCCGTTTCCACATCGATCTTTCGGCGCAGGTGGGCGCGTGGGTTTTTTGATCCATTATCATGGCTTTTGACCGAGGTCTTGGCCATGGCCTGCTTGAGGTCGGCGCGCCCGATGCGGTGTCGCGCCTCATAGGCGGAGGCTAATTGGGCAAAACTGCCGGGCGCCGATGAATTGGCGAAATAAAGGGCATTGGTCACGCCGCGCGCGCGTTGCGGCAAACCCCCAAAACCGGTGTCCTTGAGCTTTTCCACACCGATGGCCAAGGCAATCTCCACGGCCCCCGATGCCACGCCGTAGACGGCACCGCGAAAGGCATCGGTTCCACTAGCGCAAAGGTTCTCGACCCGGGTCACCGGGATATAGGGAAGGCGGAGGGCGGTGGCCAGCGGAATGGGAGACTTGCCGGCGTGATATTCCTCCAGTGCCGTGGCATACCAGACCGCGTCGATATGGGAGGTCTCGATACCCGCGTCATCGAGGCATTCGCGGAAGGCCTCGAGAGCCAATCCGGCCAGCTCCATGTCCCAGCGTTCACCGAAGCGCGAGCAGCCCATGCCCAGGATGGCCACCTTGTCCTTGATGCTGCCAGCCATTCCTCAAGCCTCCTTTTGAGGCACAGCCTTCCAGAAATATTTGGGAAAGCCGCGCACCCGGTCCATTTCCTTGATGCGGAAGACCATGCGCACCGGCGCGCCGACCTCCAGTTCGCCCTCTTCCGTGTCGGTGAAATCAACCATCAGGCGCCCGCCGCCCTCGAACTCCACCATGCCGAAGCGCTGCGGCGGATCGGGGCAATAGATCAGGCTGTCTGAGGTCCAGGTCTGAATGCTGGCCGGGACATCGCGGAAACTGTAGGGTTCCTGGGTCCCGTCCGCCCGGCAGTTGGGATTGACGCATATCTCGCTGGCCGGATACTGAGCCGTCCCGCACTGGCCGCAGCGCCCGCCGAGGAGCGCGGTAATCATTTCCCGGTTGCGATAAAGCGAGCTCAGCGAGGTAGACCGGTCGGTCTCGCCCCGTAGGCCGTGATCCAGGACCATCAACTCATTGAATGCCAGGTAGCGGTTATAATTGGTATCCTCGACGCGCCTGGCCAAATGGCCCTTGACCCCGAGGCGCGGCTGAGCCCCGGTGATGGCCGCCGTCGTACGGAAGGCCAGGGCGTCACAGCCCTGTCCCCAGCCCAGCATCACAATGCAGCACCCGGGTTTGGCTTCTTCCAACAGATCGGCCAGCATGAGAAGGGGATGGGCGGTGCCGCAATCCCCCACTTGGCCGGCCAGGCAATCGCGCACCGCGTCGTCCCGCACGTCGACGGTTTTGGCCAGGTGGGCGGCGACGCCCCGCGCGGCAATGGGGACAATCAGATGATCTACATCGCCGGGTTGCAGTCCGGTCGCGGCGAACATCACCTGCAGGGCGCGGGGCATGATCTCGCGGTAGCCCTCGTCACGGATCCAGCGTTCCTCCCAGCCATAGTCGAATTCCATATCATCCGTACGATAATGATCGACGAAATCCTCAGCTACCTGCCCGCCGCCCAGATATTCGGCGAGAACGCCGTCGCTGCCCAGGAGCAGGGCGGCGGCACCATCCCCATACCGAAGTTCCTGGACCGATCCCCCTTTCGCTCGGCGTTTGTCCGAAGCGACGCAGAGCGTCCGGCGTTCGGCTCCGTTCAGACCGGCCAGCGCGCCGATCAGCCCGGAAGTCCCGGCGCGCAGACACGATGCCAGATCGAGAGCCAGCACGTCGCCGGGCATCTCCAGGGCGGCGCGCAAAATGCCAGCGTTCAGCCGGTCACGAAAAGGTGCCGAGGTCGACGCCAGATAAATGGCGCCGAGATCATCCACCGGAGCGCCGTTCAGGCAGTCACGGGTGGCCTCGACGGCCATGGTCAGAGCGTCATCGTCCCAGTTGCACACCGCGCGCTCCCCCTTGGCCTGGGAAGCCAGCGCCGGATTAAACCACTGATTGGCATCGACGATACTTTGCCGGCTGAGCCGCCGCCGCGGGATGTAGGCGCCGAATGCGGTTATTCCGATCACTCGCCCGAGCCTCCCTTGGCGGGAGGAATCCAGGGCGCTGCCCCGACCGCCCTCGCATGCTCCTCTCCGAGATGGGCCAGACTCTGGAAGGCGGCTGACATTTCAAGGATGGTGCCCAGCCCTGCATGCTGGGATTCGCGCATGAGCTTCTTGGCCATGCGCAGCGCGGGAGGCGAGTTGGCTGCGATGCGCCCGGCCAGGTCGAAGGCTGCATCCATCAGTTTGGCCCCCGGCACCACCTTTTGCACCAAGCCGCATGCGAGCGCGTCCGCCGCCGAAATCGGCTCACCGGTGAAGGTCATCTCCGAGGCCTTGCCCAGGCCGACAACGCGCTGCAAAAGCCAGGCCCCGCCATCGCCGGGAACTAGGCCCAGCCTGACGAAACTCTCGGCGAAGCTGGCCTCCTCCGCGGCGATGCGCATATCGCACATGCAGGCGAGATCGCAGCCGGCGCCCATGGCCGGGCCATTGACGGCGGCGATGGTGGGCACTTCGAGATGATAGAGGGCTAGCGGAATGCGCTGGATTCCATTGCGGTAATTGTCCCGCAGCTCGGCCGGTGTGCCGGCGTACCAACCTTCGCGGTTCTTCACGTCCTTGACATTGCCGCCGGCGCAGAAGGCCGGACCGGCGCCGGTCAGGATGGCAACGGCGCAGCCAGGATCGGCCATGATGGCGGCGCAGATCTCGACGAATTCATCGCATTGCGCCGTGTCGGAAAGCGCATTGCGCTGTTCCGGCCGGTCCATGATGATAAGCGTGACGCGGTCGCGCTTTTCCACTTGCAAAAATGACATTTGGCTGTCTCCCCCTGACACCTTCTAGCATTGGCCGAAGCTTGGCGTCCAGCGTACTCAACCAAGCTGACGTGTATTCAGGCCCTCGAAAAAGGCGTCCACCCGGTTGCGCATCTGGGCTTCGGAAATAACCTGGGGGTCCATGAAATCACTTTCCAGGATCAAGGTCGGCAATCCCAGCATTTCGACCACATGGCGGCGCTGATCGGCCATCCCGGTGGAAACCGTGCGGCAGCTCTTGATGGGATGGAAGACGACCCCGTCGATGGCGTAGCCACCGGCCGTCTGCTCGATCATCAGGGACTGGTGGAACATGCTGTCCATGGCCTCGCGGGCCATCAGCAACTGGCCGGTGGCGAAGCTTTCCAGAGGGTTGTCCAGATCATAGAGATAGCCGGCGCAGGTGCCGCCCGATCCGAACCACAGATAGGACGAGTTGACGAACACGCCGCCCCATTTGACGAACATGTCGTCGAAGCGGCGGAAGATGGGATAGCAGGGCGTGCCCACCATGGAGAGGCGGAACTTCTGCTCCACCGGCACCTCGCCCGCCTCGGACCGGCCCAGGATGCCGATCCCGTGGGCCACCCGGTACTCCATTTCGTCGACCAGTTCGGCGAAATATTCGGCGCCTTCCGGCAGGCCGCGGAAAGCATTGGCCACGCCCAGGAAGACCGTGCCGTCGGTCATCGCATTATAGACTGCTGGCCGGTTCTGGTTGAGCTCGATCACGCGTTGCCACGAAAGGCTCAGCTGGTTGGCATGGCCCAGCACCTCGCGGAACTTGTCGATGTCGAATTTCTGGCCGCTAACCTTCTCGCAAACCGCGATCAGCTCCTTGATCTGGCCCAGCAGATAGCGCTGCTCATAGGCGAAATCCTCGCTGCCCGGCAGGCTCTTGGACTCGGGCGAACGGGTGCCGGGGATGTCGATGGTAACCATGGGCACGCCGTAAGTGCGCTCCCAGATTTCGGCCCATTTGATGTAGGTGTTGCAGCCATTGGTCAGCACGGCCATGCTCGGCTTTGGGACGCGGCCCATGGGATGGGCGCCGCCCCTCAACTGCAGGGCTACGTCGGCCTTAACGTAACCGCAGATATCCGGCGAATAGCCGTAATCCTCGGCCTCTTCCAGATAGTCGCCCGAGACGCGGCGGATGGCTGTCTGCAGGGAATTGACCTCGGGGAAGGTCACCGGCAGATCGAAAGTCTTGAGCATTTCGGTGAAGCTGCCGACCACGAATACATAGGCCGCACCCTTGCCTTCATCGGCGATTTGGGTCAGCTCATCGAACCAGCCGCGGAACATCGCTGCGCCCCGCCGGATGCCGCGGCCGACGATTTCAGCCTCGACACGGCTCTCATGGCTTTTATTCTCCCTGACTTCCGTGACGGATGTCGCCATTTTGCCGCGGCCCTTCCGAAAAACATGAAAGTGAAACTATTTTCACACCGATCCTTTGTTCCGTCAAGAAACTTGCATTTTCATCTTTTCCTGATCAATGCTGGGCAAGGGGGTCCGACATGGCGGAGAAATTTAGGGATCGGCTCTTGCCCCACTTGCTGGCCAGGGCGAGCCACGATATCAGCCGCGACTATTTGGACGCGGTCCGCGAGCGGGGCTTCACGGCGCGCCAGTGGCGGCTGATGGGTTGCCTGTGGGACGAGGACAGCCTGACGCTGGGCGAGCTTTCCCGGGTGACCTTTTGTAGCCAATCGACCACCACCCGGCTGGTTGAACGGCTCTCCGAGCTGGGCCTGCTCGATAAGCGGATGGATGGCGCCGACCGGCGCAAGTTTCATGTTTCGCTCAGCGCCAAGGGCCGCGCCGGGATCAGTGACCTGGTGGGTTTGGCGGAAAGCGCCGAGATGAGGACCATTGAGATCCTTGGCGCGGAGCACGCGGCCGAGATCAAGGAGCATCTGAAGAAAATCATTCTGCGCTTCGCGGACGGCGAGGATTGACCCGCCAGGGCCGTTCCCTTAAATCCTTGACGAACTTTCGTTTATCGGAGCCTAAAACAGGGGGGGGTGGCGATGGCCGATCTCAAATCAGCATTGTCTTATCCAGAGGAAGATGTCCGGCGCTACTTGGATGCCGGTGTCTGGACCGACATCATGCCCCACCGGGTGCTGGCCGACTGGGCCGATAAGACACCCGATGCGACAGCGCTCATTGGCCCCCAGGTCAGTCTGTCCTATGGCGAGCTCTTGGACCAAGCGCAGCGCTTCGCCTCGGGGCTGTTGGGTCTGGGATTGGCGCGCGGCGATGTGATCGCCTTCCAGCTGCCCAATATCGGCGAATTCGTTATCGCCTATATGGGCGCTCAAATGATAGGGGTGGTGCCCTGCATGTTTCACATGCCCTATCGGATGAGCGAGTTGGAGCCTCTGATGGCCCATGCCGAACCGCGCGCAGTCATTTGCCTGGGCGGCGACCAAAAATACGACGCGCCGGGGCTGATGGGTGAGCTGCGGAAAAGCGTGCCCAGCTTGCAATGGATCATCCAGGTGGGCGGCGAGGCAACCGCGGGCTGCCTTGCTTTCGCCGATCTGGCTGGCGCTGAGATCCGCAAAATTTCCGATCCGCCCGAGCCGGACGACGCGGCTTTGATGCTGTTCACGTCGGGCACATCGGCCTTGCCCAAGGCGGTGGTCCATTCGCACCGGACGATGACGGCAAGCTGCCTGCACACGGCGGCCGATATGGGCATCACAGAAAGCGATGTGGTCCTCTGCGCGCCGGCCCATACCCATGCCTTCGGCCTCTGCATCGCCGTCACCATCGTACTCGCCGGCGCCGCCAACGCCTTGATGCCGGCCTATGCACCGCCGGTACTGGCCGAAACCATCACGCGCAGCCAATCAACATTGGTTTGCTGCGGCCCGGCCCATATCCAGGCCGGCTTCAAGGCTGGTCTGTGGGGGCCCGAGGTCACCGCCAGCCTCAAGCGGGTCTATACCGGCGGCGCCTTGTGCCCGCCCGAGACCTTGATCGCGCTGGACTCGGCAATGGCCAACGGCAAGGCCCATCAGGTCTGGGGCATGACCGAGGTTTTGATGCCCATCATCCATCCCCTGGGTACGGCGCTGGAGGTGCGCGCCTCCAGCCTGGGGACGCCGCCCGGCGGCCATGAGGTGCGCATTGTCACGGACGACGGCACGGCGCTCGGCGCCGGCGAGGAAGGCGAGCTGGAAATGCGCGGGCCGTTCCTGATGGCCGGTTATTTCGGCAACGAAAAGGCCAACGAAGAGTCCTTCACCGAGGATGGCTGGTTCCGCACCGGCGACATTGCGATCATCGACGAGAACGGCGCCATCACGCTGACCGGGCGGGTCAAGGATGTCATCAACCGGGGCGGCATGAAGATCAATCCTGTGGATATCGAAGCATTGATTGACGCCCATCCGGCGGTGCTCCTGTCGGCCGTGGTGCCCATGCCCGACGAGGTGCTGGGCGAGCGCGCTTGCCTGTTCTTGCAGGCCGCACCCGGCGAGGCGCCTAGCCTGGAGGATATGCAGGCTTATCTGGCGGAAAAAAAGGTTGCCAAGATGCGCTGGCCCGAGAGGCTGGAGATCATCCAAACCATGCCCATGACCGCAACCCGTAAGATCATCAAGGGGCGTCTGGCAGAGCTTCTTTAGAGCACTTTCCGTTTAAATGCGGTCATTTTGACCGGGTGAATTTGTGTCGTGGTTAGGCGCGCTTCGCATGGCGATGCGGCGCATCGCCAAAGGAGCGCAACGCGGCCACGAGACAAATTCACCCTGCCTTTGGTGGGGCAAAAGGGCCTTTCGGGTGCGTTGTGGCGCTTGCCCGATGAACCACATCGAGCTGCGCGCCACGCCTGCCCGAAAGGCCCTTTTGCCCCATCAAAATGATCGCATTTAAACGGAAAATGCTCTAATCCAGCCCCAGAACCTTCATGGCGTTTTCGCGCAGGAGCTTGCGCTTGACCTCGGGCTTCAGCTCCAGGGCATCGACTTGGGGCAGGATATGGCCGTGGGTGAAGGCTGTCGGACCGTTGGTCCCCCAGATTACCTTATCCTGGCCCCGCGTTTTCACGAAGGTGAGCAGGCTTTTTTCCCAGTATTTGGGCATGTGGGCGTCCATGCCGATATAGACGTTGTCGTGCTTCCAGCCCATGGCGATCATTTCTTCGGTCCAGGGCCAGCCCGTGTGGGTGCCGACGATGGTGAGACCCGGAAAATCCAGCGCGATATTGTCCAGCAGGATCGGCCGCGCATGCTCGGACGGCATGGATTCAGCGGAGTGCCCGACCTGCATGGAGACCGGCACGCCCAACTCCTCGCATTTGGCGTAGAAGGGATAAAGCCGGCGATGATCGATCGGGATGTTGAAACCGTAGACATGCAGATAGGCGGCGCGGAAGCCGAAATCCCTAATCGCCCGTTCCATTTCGCGTACCCCGTCCATACCGCGCAAGGGGTTGATGCCGGCAAAGCCGATGAAACGGTCCGGGTGGGCCTGGAGGACCTCGGCCACTTCTTCCGTTGTGACGTCGATGATCAGCCGATCCTCACGGTAGGACTTCATGATGAACTGCACGATGCAATGTTTGTCGACGCTGGCCTCGTCCATCAGACCGACCATTTCGTCGGGCGTCCAACCCTTGCGGATGGCGTCTTCGAAGTTCCACCATTGGGCCAGCTTGCTGAGCTCGTCGCTGGCCAGCCAGTACTTTTCGAAATAGCTCCTGGTGAACATGTAGCCCATGAAATCGATAGCCAGGACTTTCTCATCATCATTCATTTGGCTTTTTTCTCCGGGTAATCATAAAAACCCTTGCCCGCCTTTTCCCCGAGGCGGCCGGCGGCGACCATCTGGCGAAGCAGGGGCGAGGGCATGAAACGGGGCCCCAGCCTGATGGTCAGATCGTCGAGGATCATCAGGATGGTCTCCAGGCCGATCAGGTCGGAAAGGCGCAGGGGCCCCATGGGCCAGTTGAATCCGTGCTCGCAGGCGGCATCGATGTTTTCGGCCGAACTGACGCCTTCATATAAGGCGTGGATGCCCTCGTTGATCATCTGAATACCGACCCGGCTGGAGACGAACCCGGGCGTGTCCTTGCACGGTACCGGCGCCTTGCCGGCCCCCGCCAGGAACTTGATCACCGTTTCGGTGACTTCGGGCTTGGTATAATAGCCGTTAACCACCTCGACCAAGCGCATGATCACCGGCGGGTGGTGGAAATGGGTGCCGATGGTCCGTTCGGGATGGAGGGTCTGATTGGTCACCTCGGTGATCGGCAGGGCCGAGGTGGTGGTCGCTAGGATCACGCTTTCATCCATGACCGCGTCCAGATCGGCGGCGATCTTGCGTTTCACGTCGATATTTTCGATCGCGGCCTCGATGCACATATCGACGCCGGCGGCCTCTTCATAGCCGCCTACCACCGACAGCCGCGCCCCGATCTCGGCTGCCTTGTCGGCTTCCATGCGACCCCTGTCGACGGCGCGCTCGAGGGAGGCCGTGATCCGGGCCAGGCCCCGCTCGGCGGCCTCCCTGGACAGGTCGTACATATAAACCTGGGCGCCGCCGGTGGCGCAGACCTGGGCAATCCCGTGGCCCATCTGCCCACAGCCGACGACCAGAACCTTGTTGATTTCCACGGCGCGTCTCCCTGATCGTTTGGCGGGTTTTCATAAATACGAACGCTCGTTTTTAATTTAGTGGGAGGGTAGTGCTGAGTCAATCGGAGGATGGACGAGTTCAGGCGCGGCTGATTTTACGGCCCCCTCTCCCTTCCAACGCGGCCAAAACGCGGTCGGGCGAGAAGGGCGTTTCCCTGAGCCGGATGCCGATTGCGTCATGGATGGCATTGCCCACCGCCGAGATCGCACTGGCCAGCGCGCCCTCGCTCGCTTCCTTGGCACCGAAGGGTCCGTTGGGGTCCATGCTTTCGACGATCTTGACGCTGATCGGCGGCGATTCGATGAAGCTGGGTACCCGGTAATCGAGCAGGTTGGGGTTGAGCGCCAGCCCGCCATGGTAAGCCGTTTCCTCGCTTAGCGCCTGCCCCAGACCCATCCATACCTGGCCCTGGACTTGCCCTTCCACGGCCAACGGATTGATCGCGAAGCCGCAATCCAAGGCCGTCCACAAATGCTCGACGGTAATCAGTCCTGTGTCCCGGTCGACGTGGATTTTGGCCACCGTGGCGCCAAAGGAATAGCCCATGGCCGGACCCACGGCGGAGCCCCGGAACTTGACGGTGCCCTGATAGTCCCGGGGCACGGTGAAGGTGCCCTTGACGGTGATGGTGCCGGTCTCGATCAGGGCCTGAGCGACGACCTCCTTGAAGGGGATGCCCGCACCCTGGCCGCCGGCGACCCTGTAGGCCTCGCCCAAACATTCGATGTCGCCCGGCTGGGCATCCAGCACACGGGCGGCGGCGCGGACCAGGATGTCCTTTAGCTTGCCCGCCGCGTCAATCGCCGCGTTGCCGCACATAAAGGAAATGCGCGATGAAAAGGCGCCGGTGTCCTTGGGTGCAACAGCGCTGTCGGTGGGGCTGATTCTGATGCGCTGGTAATCCACGCCGAGCACCTGGGCCACCGACTGAACAATCAGTGTATTCGAGCCCTGGCCGATGTCCGGAGCGCCGGTGAACACGGTGATCGCGCCGTCGAAATCCAGTTTCAGATTGATCGTGGCGTGGGGCTCGCCAGTACGGTGGATCGGCGTCGGCGCGCCGCTGAGCATGTGCGAGCAGGCCAGCCCCAGCCCCCTGTCGCCGCTCAGCCGGCCCTGGCGCCCGGCCCAACCCGACGCCTCCTCGACCCAGTCCAGGCAGGAACCCAGGCCGCAAGAATTGATCTTGGCGCCGGTAATCGTCTGACATGGAACATCGAGCAGATTGCGCCGCCTGACCTGGAAGGGATCCAATTTCAGGCGCCCGGCCATTTCGTCGAGCAATGTCTCGAAGGCGATGCGGCTGGCCACCGTGCCGTGGCCGCGCATCGGCCCACAGGCCGGTTGGTTGGTGAAATAGCGACGGCCGGCAAAGCGCAGGGCCGGCAGCTTGTAAAGATTGTCCAAACCGGCACCGGCATAAAGGATGGTGATGATCCCGTAGCTGGGATAGGCCCCGCCGGTCTGCACCGCTTCGGCGTCACACGCCGTGATCGCGCCTTCTCCGGTCAGGCCCAGCTTGAGCCGGATTTGCGCCCGTGGCCGGCCGCGGTGGCTGAGGAAGCTCTCCTCGCGGGTCTGGCGGAGGCGCACCTTGGCGCCCGCGGCGCGGGCCAGGAGCGCCGCGATGATCTCGAAATTGAGCGCTTCGGCCCGCGCCCCGAAACCGCCGCCGGCAAAGGGCTTGATCACCCGCACGCGCGACGGATCGAGCCCCAGGCACTGGGCCAGCGTCCGATGCAGGTAATAGGGAACCTGGGTCGCCGAGTGGATGGTCAGTTGGCCACGGCGGGGATCGAAATCGGCCAGGGCGCCGTTGAGCTCCATTTGCGCGTGGACCACCTCGGTGCATTCGAAGCCTCCTTCCATGACCAGCTGGGCGCGGGCCAAGCCGGCCTCCACATCGCCCAGCTCGAAACTCTGTTCGCGCAGTAGGTTGCCGGGATATTTGTCGTGGAGGTCGACGCTGCCCGCCGCCTGGGCCTGATCCATGGTGAAGCAGGCGGGCAAAACCTCTGCTTCGACCTCGATCAGCCGGATGGCCTCGGCCGCGGTCTCGACGTCTACCGCGGCGACACCGGCGATCGGATCGCCTTGATAGCGCACCCGGTCCCTTGCCAGGGGGAATTCCACCTCGGCGATCGGCAGCACGCCGAACGGCCGGTCGCAATCGGCGCCGGTGATGACAGCGGCGACGCCGGGCAGGGCGCGGGCCTTCGCGGTGTCCACGCCGAGGATCCGGGCATGAGCCCAGGGGCTCCGCAAGATGCCTCCGAGAAGGGCGCCCGACGCCGCCAAATCGGCGGTGTATTTGGCCCGGCCGGTGACTTTGTCGACGCCGTCGAGCAAGGGCACCCGGTCACCGGCGGCCCGGTTGGGTTGGGGTGGACGGCGGGCCATGTCAGCCGCCTTTCCCCGGATCAATCCAGACCGTGGAAGATAAAATGAATGATTTCATCGCGAATCTGATCGAGCGACAGTGCGCCGTCCTTGCGGTACCACAAATAGAACCAGTTGATACTCGATAATATACTGAACGCTGCCACCTTGTCGTTGACGCTCTTTTTGCCTTTCTTTTTGCCGATTTGGGCGAGCACATCCTCGAAATCGTGGACGATCCCCAGATATTGCTGATTGATGATTTTACGCCTTTTGGTGGACAGGTGGTGGGCCTCGTTGTTGAAAATGGCGATTTCCTTGACCATGCTGGGATGCTCGACGAAATGGATCATGGCGCCGACCATAGATTTGAGGCAGGCCTCGGGCTGGCCGTTGCGCCGTTTGACTTCGGCCAGCATGCCCAATGTCTTTTCGCCGGTCCGCCGGGTGATCATGAACAGGATGTCTTCCTTGTCCTGGAAATGATTGTAGACAACCGAACTGCTGCGCCCGACCCGGTTGATCAATTGTCTGATCGAGGTGTTGGCGAAACCCTGCTCGTGGAACAGATTTATGGCCTGGGCGAGAATGCGGTCCCGGGTCTCTATCCCCTTTTTGTATTTATTATCGTCATCCAACCCGCTGGCAAAATCCTCCAGATTGATCGACATTCCTTCAGGCTTCACGGATTTCATCCTTGTTCTTCGCCAAGAAAACGAACGAGCGTTTTTATTTTAAGAAGGGCCCCGGGTCCTGTCAACGCACGGCCTCCCTCCAATTTCCCATTGGCGCGGGCTGATGGCTTCGGTTGACAGGCGGGCGAGGGCTTTTTCATATAGGGCAGTTGAAAGCTGGAGAACAGACATGGAAAAGACCATCCAACTTGAAAAGGACGGGGACGGCATCGCGCTCTTGACCCTGAACAGGCCACAGGCGATGAACGCCATAGACCGCCCCATGACTGGGGAAATGCGTGAGGCCATCGCGGAAATCGAGGCGGACCCGGATATGCAGGTGGTGCTGGTAACAGGCGCCGACGAGAAGGCCTTCTGCGTCGGCGTCGATTTGAAGGAGCGCCAAAATCTGAGCGATGAGGAAGCCGAGGTCTACCGCCATGGCGAGCTGTTCCCCATGTACCGGGAGCTGGACGGCATGGAAACGCCGACCATCGCCGTGGTCAACGGCCATGCGCTGGGCGGCGGCTTCGAGATTGCGCTGGCCTGCGATCTGATCGTGGCCACCGAAAGTGCGCGTTTCGGTCTGCCGGAAGTCAAATGGGGGCTCATTCCCTCGGCCGGGGGATGCACCAAGCTGCCCAAGCT
>CAZBQG010000067.1:0-17874 GCA_964493945.1 uncultured Rhodospirillaceae bacterium | reverse complement strand
CACAGGCCGGTCATGCACTAACATTCAACCTGGACCACTCAATGGGGGCCGACCAAAGCTCCTTCCTTTTAAAATCCTGTCTTGCTGTAGTTCGCTGGAAATTTGCCCATACCGAACTTGGGCTTTTAAGATAGCGTCTGTCTCATCTTTGGTTTTTAAGCTTTCAATTTTATAGATACCGTCTTGGTTTAAATGCTTTTTGTCTTGTGGAACAAGAAAACGAGCATAAAAGATTTCTTTGTCTTTTTTATTTGTGCGTGTGAGGAGGGAAATGGTGATTTTGCCATTTTCGTTGAATGCTAAATCTCTTATAGTCCTTTGAACCAAAGCTAATCTCCTAAAGAATACATACGCCGTATCTAAAGGGTAGCATAAGATATTGGTTCAATCTAATGAAATCTGAAAAATATATATAAAAAATACAAGGCTATATGGAAAAGAATCAGCAAAATCAACACGATAACGATGGTAAATGGCAGTTTTGGATCGACCGGGGCGGCACCTTCACCGATGTGGTGGCCCGGGCGCCCGATGGGTGGATCAGTTCCACCAAGCTGCTCAGCCATAACCCGGAACAATACGAAGACGCGGCCATCGCCGGCATGGGCCGGATGCTGGGACTGGATCCGGATGCGCCGTTAAGCAAGGCCCCCATCCAGGCGGTCAAGATGGGAACCACGGTGGCCACCAACGCCCTTCTTGAACGCCAGGGCGAAGACGTGTTGCTGGTCACCAACCGGGGCTTTGCCGACGCGCTCCGCATCGGTTATCAGGAGCGGCCCCGCCTGTTTGACCTGAACATCCAACTTCCCCCGCCGATCCATGCCCGCACCCTGGAGGTGGATGCCCGCATCGGCGCCGAGGGTGCGGAAATAACGCCCCTAGATACCTCCATGGCCCTGGCCGGGCTGGAAGCGGCTTACGAGGATGGCTTCAGGGCCGTCGCCATCTTGCTCATTCATGGTTACCGTTACCCGGATCAGGAACGCAGTCTAGCCGATCTGGCCCGGGAGGTGGGGTTCAGCCAGATTTCCGTCTCCCACGAGGTGAGCCCCCTGATCAAGATGGTCGGGCGGGGTGATACCACGGTGGTGGACGCCTATCTGTCGCCCATCCTCAGACGTTATGTGGATCAGGTGGCGGGCGAGTTGGGCCGGGAGGCACCCTTGATGTTCATGCAATCCAACGGCGGGCTGACCCATGCCGATCTGTTCCGCGGCAAGGACAGCATTCTGTCGGGACCCGCCGGCGGCGTTGTCGGCGCCACGGAGACTGCGGCCCGGGCCGGATTTGACAAGGTCATTACCTTTGACATGGGCGGCACTTCGACCGATGTGGCCCATTATGCGGGCCGGCTGGAGCGGGCCTATGATACGCGCATCGCGGGGCTTCGGTTGCGCACGCCGGTCATGCGTATTCATACGGTGGCCGCCGGTGGCGGATCCATCTTGCAAAATGAGGGCGGGCGCTACCGGGTAGGGCCCGCATCGGCCGGCGCCGATCCCGGTCCGGCCTGCTATGGCAAGGGCGGGCCGGCCACGGTGACCGATGCCAATCTGGTTCTGGGCCGCCTGCAGCCGGCCCATTTCCCAAATTTATTTGGGCCAGGCGCGGATCAGCCGTTGGATTTAGCGGCGGCCCGGGCGGCACTGGCGGAATTGGCCAGCGATGAAGATTTGGGCCAGGCGGCGGAAGGATTCCTGGCCATCGCCATCGAAAACATGGCCAACGCCATCAAACGGATTTCGGTGGAACAGGGTCATGATGTGAGCCGCTATGCGCTGGTTTGTTTCGGCGGCGCGGGCGGCCAGCATGCCTGCCGGGTGGCCAATATTCTGGGCATGGAGACCATCCTCATTCACCCGCTGGCCGGCGTGTTGTCGGCGCTGGGCATGGGTTTGGCCCGCCTCCGGGTGGTGCTGGACGCAGCCATCGAAGCACCCTTGGTTCCCGGTCTGGAAAAAGATTTGTGCGACGGTTTCCATACCCTGGAGGTCCAGGCCCGGGCCCAGCTTGAGGCCCAGGGGGTAGACCCGGCAACGGCCTTGATCGAGCGCCAGGCCCATCTCCGTTACGCCGGCACGGATACGCCGCTGGAGGCGAATTTCACCTCGCTCGGTAATCTCAGGGCCGGCTTCGAGGCGGTGCATCGAGCCCGCTTCGGCTTTCATCATGCGGACCGGGAACTGATCGTCGAGCAGATCACCTTGGAAGCCATGGGCGCGGGCGAGGACCCGCTGACCGGCGAGCTTGCCACGGCGGAAGAAACCACTTCCCCGCCGGAACCCGTCGATAGTGTAGAGGCGCGGATCGACGGTAAGGAGCAAAAGACAAAAATCTACCGGCGGAGCGGGTTGGCACCGGGGCAAAGCCTGGACGGACCGGCCATGATCCTGGAGGACGGCGCCACCAGCCTGATCGAACCCGGCTGGCGGGCCAAAATGGACGCGCTCGGCAATCTGGTTCTGAGGCGCGCCCAGGCCCGCCCCCAGCGTATGGCGCCCGGCACCCAGGCCGATCCCGTGCGCCTGGAACTTTTCAACAATCTGTTCATGTCCACCGCCGAACAGATGGGCGCACAATTGGCCAACACGGCTTCATCCGTAAACATCAAAGAGCGGCTAGACTTTTCCTGCGCCCTATTCGATGCCAAGGGTGGTCTGGTCGCCAATGCGCCCCATCTGCCGGCTCATTTGGGCTCCATGGGCGAAAGCGTCACGACCGTCATCCGGGCGCGCGGCGATACCATCCGCCCGGGTCAGGTCTTCGCCCTCAACGCGCCCTATGCGGGGGGGACCCACCTGCCCGACCTGACGGTCATCGCACCTCATTTTGATGAAGACGGCGAGATTTTGTTCTATATGGGAACGCGCGGCCATCACGCCGATATCGGCGGCACGACGCCGGGCTCCATGCCGCCCGACAGCCGCAACATTGCCGAGGAAGGCGTGTTGGTCGAGGATTTCACCCTGGTCCAGGACGGGCAACTGCAAGAAGAAGAGATGCGCACCCTACTGGCTTCGGGGCCATACCCCGCGCGCAATCCCGATCAGAACATCGCCGACCTCAAGGCCCAGATCGCGGCCTGCGAAACCGGTCAGGCCGAACTGAAGCGCATGATTGAGATGTTCGGCCTGCCCATGGTGCGAGCCTATATGGGCCACGTCCGGGACAATGCAGCCGAAGCCGTGCGCCGCGTACTGGACCGGCTGCCCGACGGCAGCTTCGAGTTTGAAATGGATGAGGGAAGCTTCATCCGCGTGAGCATCTCAGTGGATCGTGAGGCAAGGCGCGCGCGCATCGATTTCACCGGCACCTCGCCCCAGACCGGAACCAATTTCAACGCGCCCTCGGCTGTCTGCCGGGCCGCCGTTCTCTATGTCTTCCGCTGTCTGGTGGAAGACGATATCCCCTTGAATGACGGCTGCCTGGACCCGCTAGATTTGATCATCCCGGCGAGCTCCCTGATCGCGCCCCAGCCACCGGCGGCCGTGGTGGCGGGCAATGTGGAAACGTCGCAATGCATCGCCGCCGCCCTCTTTGGCGCCACCGGTGCCCTGGCCGCCAGTCAATCGACCATGAACAATGTGACTTTCGGCAATGCCAAGCACCAATATTACGAGACCATCTGTGGCGGGGCGGGCGCCGGGTCCGGCTTTGACGGGGCCAGCGCCATCCATACCCATATGACCAAT
Source organism: uncultured Rhodospirillaceae bacterium (assembly GCA_964493945.1). Taxonomy (GTDB): domain Bacteria; phylum Pseudomonadota; class Alphaproteobacteria; order Rhodospirillales; family UBA2165; genus CAZBQG01. The sequence goes on along the minus strand of CAZBQG010000067.1, from coordinate 14,179 downwards.
ACGCGCCTGACCGATCCCGAAGTGCTGGAAGGGCGCCATCCGGTGCGCATCGATGAATTCCGCCGGCGCCCGGGCAGCGGCGGTGCCGGGCACTACCGGGGCGGTGACGGCGTGGTGCGAAGGCTTCGGTTCCTGGAGCCCATGACGGCGGCGATCCTGTCCAATTCCAGGCGCGTCGCACCTTTCGGATTGGAAGGCGGCGAGCCGGGCCGGGCCGGGCGCAATACGGTGGAACGGGTGGATGGCACGGTCATTGACCTCGGCGCCACGGGGCGCGCCGAAATGGAAGTGGGTGATGTTTTGGTGATCGAAACACCCGGCGGCGGGGGATTTGGGAAGGCTTAGCTCTCCTCGCCAAACCGCGCGATATCCTCCGGACCTGCTTTGGTTTCCAACTTGGCCTCACCCTGCACCAGGACGCGGACTTCCTCGACCACGTCCGGATTGGCCAAGGTGGTCACATCGCCGATATCCAGGGTGTTGGAGATGGCCGCCAACACCCGGCGCATGATCTTGCCCGAACGGGTCTTGGGCATGTCAGCCACAATATGAACCGATTTGGGACGGGCGATCTTGCCGATATCTTTTTCGATGGCCGCGACCACCTTGGTTTGCACCGCCTTGTCATCATCGGCGTCTGGCTTGAGCGAGATATAGATGTCGGGCACCCGGCCCTTGATCTCATCGACCACCGGGACGACGGCGGCCTCGGCGATGTCATCCACCGTTAGGGCGGCCGATTCCAGCTCCTTCGTGCCCAACCTGTGCCCGGCCACGTTGATCACATCATCGAGGCGCCCCAGGATGCGGTAATAGCCGTCCGCCGCCTGCATGGCGCCATCGCCGGTCAAATATGGCCAGTCCCGCCAATCGGTGCTTTTCCCATCCCGGCAATAGCGGGCGTAATAGGTTTCGACAAACCGGTCCCGGTCACCCCAGATGGTCTGGAAGCCGCCGGGCCAGGGATTGCGGATGCATATATTGCCGGCCTTTTCCGATCCGGCCGGCAGCTCGTCACCATTCTCGTCATAGATCACCGGATGAATGCCGGGCATGGCCGGCCCGGCGCTGCCCGGCTTCATGGGATGAAGGGCGGGCATGGTCGAACATAAAAAGCCGCCGGTCTCGGTCTGCCAATAGGTATCGACAATGGCCGCCTCGCCTTTGCCCACCACTTTGTGGTACCAGCGCCAGACTTCCGGCTCGATGGGCTCACCCACCGTAGTCATATGCTTGAAGTGATAATCATATTTGGCCGGCTCATCGGGGCCCGCCTTGCGCAGCATGCGGACAGTGGTGGGCGCCGTGTGGAAGATATTCACATCCAGATCGCGGGCGATGCGCCAGGGCCGCCCGGCATCCGGATAGGTCGGCACGCCCTCGAAAATGACCGATGACGCCCCCAGCGCCAGGGGGCCATAGACGATATAAGAATGACCCGTGATCCAGCCGATATCGGCCATGCACCAATAGACATCTTCGGGATGGATATCCTGGACATATTTGGAGGTGCCGGTCACATAAGCCATATATCCGCCGATGGAATGCTGGCAGCCCTTGGGCTTGCCCGTCGTGCCCGAGGTATACATCAGAAACAAGGGCGCCTCGGCGGGCATGGGGACCGGATCGACCCGCACGCCCACATAATTCCTGAGCAGATCCAGGACCAGTAAGTCCCGGCCTTTCTTGGGTTTGCTTTCAGACACATATCTGCCCGGAAAGCGTTGCCAAAGCAGAACCTTCTCCACTGCGTGGCCTTGTTTTTTAGCCAGATCGGCGGCGACATCCGCATTGACCTTATGGTCGATCAGTTTGCCGCCCCGGTGATAGCCATCGATGGAGATCAGCACCCGGCTTTGGGAATCGACGATACGGTCGGCGCAGGCCTGGCCGGAAAAGCCGCCGAAGACTTCGGAATGAATGACGCCCAAGCGGGCACAGGCCAGCATGGTGATAGGCAATTCGGGGACCATGGGCATATGCAGCGTCACCCGGTCGCCGGCCTTCAGCCCCACTTCGTCGCGCAAGACGGCGGCGAATTCGCTCACCCGCACATAGAGTTCCTGATAGGTGACGGCCTGGGTCCGCTCGTCTTCCGGTTCCGGCACGAAATGTATGGCGGCCTTGTTTTTATGCTTGGCCAAATGCCGGTCAACGCAATTGTGGGACGCATTGATCAGCCCCCCGACAAACCATTTCCAGCAGGGTGGATCGGAAGTGTCGAGCGTCGTTTCCCAATATTTGTACCAATCCAGCAGATCAGCATATTCCTTGAAACATTCAGGAAAATTATCCAGCCCCATCCGGTCATAGATGCCCTCATCGGTCATGTTCGCCTGGGCGATGAAGGCGGGTGAGGGATGGACCATGCCCTCTTCTTTCCAGTGGACCTCGATCTGGGCCTCGCTGGATTTTGCCGACCGCTTTGCCTTGGCGCTTTTCTTTTTGGCCATTACCCATCCTCCCGATTGGTCGTTCCGTTGCGTCCTGGTCAAGACGAGATTATGGGGAAACCGGCTGCGAAGACAAGGGGGAGCGGCTTGGCCCACTGATGGAAAATATTTAGGCGGATGCGTTTGATTCCGTCCGGCCCAGGAACTAAACTTCCCACCGGGGAAAAGGCCGGCGGGCTGGATTTTGCAACCGCCAGCCTAATAACGCTTTTTGGAGACAGTTCCTTGAAGAAGCTCCTATGGGGGGTGATCGGGTTAGTGGTCATTCTGGCGGCCAGTGTGATCATCGTGCCGCCTTTGATCGACTGGAACCAATACCGCGCCCAGATCGCATCGCGTATCAAGACGGCTACCGGGCGCGACCTGATCATCGGGGGCGATATCAAGCTTGATCTATTGCCCTCGCCGGCCTTGGAGATCAGTGATCTGCGCCTGAGCAATATGCCAGGCGCCGTCGTTCCCCATATGGTTTCCTTGAAATCGCTCCGCGTCCAGCTCGCTCTCGGGCCTCTGCTCGGCGGCAATGTCAGCGTCCAATCCATCCGCTTGATCGAGCCGGTGGTGGAACTGGAATCCCTGCCCGATGGGCGCAACAATTTATCTTTTGAAGCGCAAACGGCAGCCCCAAGTCCGGAGAAAGGTGAGCCCAAAACCGAGGAAAATAAAACGGGTTCGGCTTCGGCCCCTTCGGTTCAGGTGGAAAATTTCGTCATCGAAAAGGGCACCATAATTTACCGCGACCATGCTTCCCGGCAATTGGAGCGGATGGAAAATATAAATGCCAGATTTGCCGCCGGATCCCTCAAGGGCCCCCTGGAAAGCTCGGGCAGCGCCGTGGTCCGTGGCCTGCCGCTGAGCTTCACCCTTACCGCCGGCACCCTGGTCGAAGGGCGGACCATGCCTTTCACGCTGGATATGAAAATCATCCCCGGCGATGTGACGGGACACATTTCAGGCGCGATGACTGGACTCGGCGATGAGGGCGGAAAACCCCGCGCCAAGGGGAAAGTGGAGATCGGTGGCGCCAATCTGGCGCATTTTCTGGATGCCATTGGGGCCGGTGGGGCCGGCGGGGGCTTGCCCGGATTTTTGAAGCGCCCCTTCACCGCCACCACCGAGATCGCCCTGGCAGGCCAGAAATTATCCTTTGGCAAGCTGGCGCTGGGCCTGCCCGGCCTAAAAGGAAATGGCGCGGCGAGCGTGGCTTTTGGCGCTAAGCCCGAAGCCCGGCTGGCCCTGAAAATCGGGCGGCTTGATCTGGACAAGCTTCTGGCTAAGCCCGTGCAGAAAACCGGCAAGGGAAAAAAGGGCAGGGCCAGGCCAGGCAATTCAGCAGTCTCCATCGATCTTGCCCGGGTACCCAAAACAAAGCCCGGTGGCCCGGCCCCAGCCTTCGCCCTGCCGCCCGATTTCAACGCTTCCCTCAACATGTCCGTCGAGGCGGCCGTGTGGAGCGGACAATTGATCCGTGGTCTGGCCCTGGATGCCAACTTGTCCAATGGCGAAGTGACCATCAACCAGCTCTCGGCCACCCTGCCAGGCGGTTCCGATGTGGCGGTTTTTGGATTTCTGAGTGCGTCGAAGGGAACCCCCGCCTTCGAGGGAACCCTGGACCTGCGCACCAACAATCTGCGCGGCGCCTTGAAATGGCTGAAGATCACGCCGCCGCTAGCACCACGGGGACGGCTGAACCGCTTCTCCCTGGTCGCCAAGGTGAAGACAAACGCCAAGGAAATATCCCTTGACGGTATCGACCTCAGGCTCGACGGGACGCGAGCCAAGGGGGCGGCGACCATTGCCTTTCGCGAACGGCCTTCCTTCGGCGCCAACCTGGCCATTGACCGGCTCAACCTGGACGGCTATCTGGCTCTGGGCTCTAGTAAGAAAACCCAAGCAGGGCGGACCAAACGCCCGGCCAAATCCTCCGTCAAGGCGGGCTCCCAAACCGCGCCACCCAGCAAACCGGCTGATGATCCCCTGGCGGTTTTAACGGTCCTCGGCGCCTTCGATGCCAATTTGCGGGCCCGCATCAAATCCCTGACCTTTGGCGGAATGCCCATAAGTGATCTGCGCTTCGAGGGCACGGCCCATAATGGGCGGTTCCAGTTGCGCGATCTGAGTGCGGCCTCCGTCGCCGGGCTCGCGTTCCGGACTTCAGGCCAGCTGGTCAATCTGGCACCCGCCGCCACACCCCGCATCGAGAACGTAAAATTTCAGATGAAGACCGGGAACTTTGTGCGGTTTCTCAAGGCCGCTGGGGTGAATTACCGCCCCCGCCGCCGCTCACCCATGGTGTTTTCCCTGAGCGGTGCCGCCTCGGGTAACGGGTTGGGATTGCAAATCGCCAATCTCCGGGGGCGGATCGGCAAGCTTTCCTTGCAAGGCACGGGCGGCTTGGATTTCACCGGCCCACGGCCCAGAATAAACGCCGACATATCCACCAGCTCCATCATTCTGGAGGATTTTCTCCCACCCGAAACCCGCGCCGGGAAAGGCAATACCCAAAAGAGAAGCCGCACCCGGCAAAGCGGGCGCTCTACTGGAAAATCACCTGCCGGCAGAGCGCCGTCAGGCGCCCCCGTCTGGTCCAACGACCCGATCAATCTGTCGGGCCTGGCTGGGGTGGATGCCGATATCAAATTGCAGAGCAAATCGGTCCTGTTCGATAAATACAGGCTCAGGGATGCACGGTTGGAGGCGTTGCTGGTGGGCGGCAAGCTGGACGCAAGGCGTCTGTCGGGCAGGCTGTTCGGAGGGGATTTGAACGTCCAGGTCCAACTTGCCAGCAGGGACCCATCACCTCTCTATCAGGCCCATTTGTCGCTCAAAGGTATGGATGTGCCAAGCGCGCTCCGCGCCCTGGCCAAGCAGAAATTGAAATCGGGCAAGATGGACCTGACAGCGGATCTGACATCCAGCGGCACCAGCCAGGCGGCATTGGTCGGCGCCCTCAAAGGCCAGGGAAATCTATCCATCAGCCGGCTGGATATCGATGCCCGTTCGGTGGGGGGTACGGCCTTTGCCCCGGCCCTGGTTTTGATGTCGTCCTTCAATCAACTGGCCGGCAAGTTGGGTGGCAACCGGAAGAAGGGACTGGCCGACCTGACCGGAAGTTTCCAGATGCGGCGCGGCATTGCCCGCTCCGGGGATTTGAAACTGGTTTCGACCCTGGGCAGGGGGACGGCCAAGGGGGTTGTGGACCTTCCCAAATGGTGGATCGATGCGGAAGGCGACGTGCGGCTTGCTGGGAACCTCCTGGTTCGGCTTCTCGACCGCAAGGCCAAATCGCAGCGGGTCCTGCCCTTCAGCCTGCGGGGCCCGCTGGACAATCCCAAACCCATCCTGGAAACCGGCAAGATGCCGGGCCGGGGGATCGTCATACCCGGCCTCGACCGGCTGCGCCGCAAGAAAGGCGTGGGTGCGGTGATCAATCAGATATTCCCAGGCAAGCCGCCCGATGCTCAAGCCGCGCCAGCGCCTGCGGCCAAACCCGCCCCGGGTGAGCCACCGCCGCTCAGCCCCCCGCCCGCCTCACCGGAGCCACGAAAGAAAGCCAAGCCCAAGGATATTCTCAAGAATCTCATCCTCAGGGGATTGGGTGGCTGAACTTCTGGGCGGCTGAACTGGCGGGATCAGGGTTAGAGCACTTTCCGTCAAAATGGTCTCATTTAAACGGAAAATGCTCTACTGGCGGTTGGCCAGGACGAAGACCCGGATGGCGCTGGACAGATTTCCCTCACGCCCCTCATCGATTTTGGCGATCAGCCGGTTGAGCGACAGGCCACGGGCGCTGGCGATTTCGCCCAAACCAGTCCAGAAGGCTTCTTCCAGGGACACGCTGGTGCGGTGCCCGGCGATAGAGACCGAGCGCTTGCGGATTTTGCCGCCCTGGTCCGCCATATCAGGCATATCTGAACACGGTGAGGGCACCCACCCATGCCGCGTTGAGCAGACAGGCAACGCCGAAAACATAAAGTGCCCTGCTCACATCCCGGGGCACGGCCTTGGCCCGCCCGCCGCCCATCCAGGAGGAGGTATCCCGGGGCCCATGGCGCCCCGTCAGGGACAGATCCAGCGCGCCGCCCATGGCCCCCAGGGGCCAGCCCTGGCCGCCCAAATATGCCCCACTGCTATCGTCGCCCCCACAGCTATTGGCACCCATGGCCTTCCAGGCCTGACCGGGACGCGCGCTCGGAACGAACATGGCGGCCAGCACAATGATTATGCCGGCGAGGCGGGCGGGGATCAGGTCCAGCACCCCGGCCATGCGCGCCGCGGTAAAACCAAAGCCCCTGTATTTTTTACCGGGCCGTCCGATCTTTATGGCCAGCATGGAAAGCACCCGATAGATCAACAGCCCCGGAAGCCCGAACAAGGCGTAATAAAAGACCGGCGCCATTACCCGTTCGGAAAAACCGCCAGCACTTATCTCGACTGCTTGGCGCGCCAGGCCATGAATGTCCGCCTGCTCCAGCCCCTCGCCGCCCAACCGCTCCAAGGCAATCCGTGCCCCATCAGTATCCAGGGCCAGCCCGGCCCCGCGCAGACCATGGACCAGGCCACGCTGGGCGATCAGGGTAATCAGCAGGGCGAGCTCTAAAATCCAGGCGAAAGGCAGGTTCTGACTCGCCCAGGCGACGCCCAGCCCTAAAGCCAGGGCAAGTACCAGGAAAAACAGCACCACCAAGGCGCCCCTGAGGGTGCGGACGGCATGGCTGCGGCTTTCACGGTTGAGTTTATGATCCGCGCCATCCATCAGCCGGGCAAAGGGAATCAGGACCGCGGCCCCCGGCCGGGCGGGAAACACAAAATTCCCCACCAGGCCCTCCAAGCAAAGCGCCAGGAGAAGCAAGATGAGTGGATCGAAGCCGCCCGTTTCTCCGGCCAGATCAAAAAGGAACATGGCAATAGAATGAGCGGACCCGCAACCTGCGTCAATGGTTACTCTCTCTATGTACTGAGGCTGGGTATTGAGGCTGGCGCGGGGCCAATTTTTGCGCGATAGTTCCCATCAAGATTATGGGAAAAGCCAAGTTGGCGGCTGGAGAAGGGCGCATGGGAATGAAACGGGTATTCTTTTATCTCGGTCTGGCCGTTCTCGTGGTTGTGGTTGGGTTCGCCCTCAGATTTTACATTACCCCGCCTGGGGCCCCGCTCCCCGCGGGCGGGCCCGCGGCCCGCGCCACACCGCCGCCGGTGAGGGGGCCCTTTTCCCTCATCAATCAACATAGCGAGAAGGTGACGGAGGCCAATTTCAAGGGCCGACACATGCTGATTTTCTTCGGCTATACCTTCTGCCCGGATATCTGCCCGACCGTATTGACGTCTGTTTCCCAGGCCTTGGAACAGCTGGGTCCCCAGGCCGAAAAAGTGCAGCCTCTTTTCGTCACCGTCGATCCCTTGCGTGACACGCCGGCCCAATTGAAGATGTATCTGGATCATTTCGACCAGCGCATCATGGGGCTCACCGGAACCGCCCAGCAGGTGGAAAGGGCCAAATCGGCCTACAAGGTTTACGCCACCAAGGTGGATCAATCCTCAGATGATCCGGAAGATTATCTTATGAACCATGCCTCGACCCTCTATCTGATGGGACCTGAGGGAAAATTCGAGGCATTTTTCGGCCATACAGCGGAGCCCCAGGAAATCGCCAAACGCATCAAGGAATTTCTGCGGTGACGGATGGTGGGACGGGGGATGCTTTCTGGCAAACCAAGTCCCTGGCCGAGATGACCCTGGAGGAATGGGACCTGCTTTGCGACGGCTGCGCCAAATGTTGCCTGCAGAAACTGGAGGATGTGGATTCGGGCGAAATATCCTATACGGAGGTGGCCTGCAGCATGCTCGATATCGGCACCTGTTATTGCCGGGATTATGTGCACCGAACAATTTTAGTGCCCGATTGCGTCGAACTGACACCCCTGGGGCTGATAACCCTCAAATGGCTGCCGCCCACCTGCGCCTACCGACTTTTAAACGAAGGCAAGGAGCTTTTTCCCTGGCATCCGCTGATCAGCGGCGATCCGGAGAGCACCCATAAGGCCGGGGTTTCGGTCCGGGAGCGGGCGATCAGCGAATTGGTGGCGGGCCATCTAGAAGATCATATCGTCGACTGGCCGGAGGAAACAAACGCTCCCACCGAAATGGACGAAGAGGAAGCGTGAGCCCCGCCCCGTCATTCATAGAAATCGAGGGGCAGAACGTGCCTTTGCGGCTTCGCGTCAACAAGCGCGCCCGGCGCCTTATCATGCGCATTGATGCCGATGAGCGGGGCGTGGTCGTGACCTATCCCAAAGGCGTGGCAAAGGCCGAGGCGGTTGACTTCGCCCGGGACCGAGCCGGATGGATAAAGGCGGGGCTGGATAAATTGCCGCCCAAGGTCGCCTTCCAGCCGGGTGCCAGCCTGCCTTATCTGGACCGGGAGCATGTGATCCGCCACCTGCCCGCCAGCCGGCTGGGCGTCATGCGGGAAAATGGCGAAATCCTCATCGGCGGGCGGCCCGAACATCTGGCCCGCCGCCTGACCGATTGGCTGAAACGACAGGCCAAGGCCGAAATCGCGCTCCGCGCCGGGGCTATGGCCGAAAGGCTGGATTGCAAGCTGGGGCGCATCTCAGTGCGCGACACTCGGTCGCGCTGGGGTTCCTGCGCACCGTCGGGCAATCTGTCCTTTTGCTGGCGCCTGGTGATGGCCCCGGAATCAGTTCTCGATTATGTCATCGCCCATGAGGTGACCCACCGCCTGCATATGGACCATGGAAGGGAATTCTGGGCAGTGGTCGCCGGATTGGGCGTCGATGTGAAAGGCGGGCGCGCCTGGCTTAACCGGGAAGGCGAAAATTTGCGGCGCTATGGATGAATTTCTCATGCTGTTCCAGACATTTTGGAACAGCATAAGGCCGCAAGCGGCCCGCCGGCCGTCCGGCGCGCCCGCGCAGGTGCGGGCTTCAGCCCGCTACCGAGAGCGATAAAAACCCTGGATCGTCGAGCCGGTGCAGGCGGTTTGCAGCGGCGAAGGCAAAGCGCTGGATTTGCGCCTTGCGCCGGGCCGCATTGAGAGGGGCTTCCTGGGCCTGACTGAGGATTTCCGCGCCATGGGCATCGGCGATCATCACCCCCACCCCTTCGGGCAGCACTTCTCGCGGAAATTCCGGTCCCACTGCGAAATAAAATAAATCCCCATAGGCCGGATATTCAGTCCATTTGCCATCGGCCCGGAAATCGGCCAGGGAGGATTTGATCTCGGCGATGAGAAAATGCCCGCCCTTGTCCAGCCCCATCACATCGACCCGCCTTTTGGAGGTCAGGCGGAACTCGGTCATAGGGCTGAAACCCATATGGGCCAGCAGCCGGCAGACGCCCCTGGAAATACATGGGGCGGCGGCTTTGCGGATGGCATCCATTAACACAAATATTCCCTGAATGTTCTCCCGGTCCGAGGGGTTATATATTGACCCACCGGGTAGCACAACCCTGGCCGGGGGCGTAAGCTCACTTTCCAACCGGAAGGGAGCGGAAATGCGCCAGGCCCAGGAAACACTGAATATGGAAACCGCAGGTCCGGGCCTTTATGAAATCACCGGCCAAGTCACGGATTGGACCGAAGCGCAGGGCATGGAGCACGGGCTGCTTAGTCTGTTTTGCGCCCATTCATCGGCGTCCTTGATCATCCAGGAAAACGCCGATCCCGCCGTACTCCAGGATCTGGAAGATTTTTTCTGGAAATTAGCGCCCGAAGGCGAAGGGCTTTACCGTCATTCGGCCGAAGGAACGGACGATATGCCGGCTCATATAAAAGCGGCCCTGACCGCCACTTCGCTCTCCATCCCGCTGGAAGGCGGGCGCCTGGTGCTGGGCATCTGGCAGGGTGTTTATCTCTATGAGCACCGCACCAGGTCCCGCGCCCGGCGCATCCATCTTCATTTGCTGGGCGATTAGGTGATCAGGGATAGCGCGAGAAGCTGGTGCTTTCCTTGGTCATGCATTCGATCAGGGCGGGCTGGCCTTCACGGGTGGCGGCGATGGCGCGCTCCAGGGCCGGCAGAAACTGATCGGGCTCAGCGACCCTTTGGGCCATGACACCAAGCGCCTGGGCCACGTCTGAATAATTTCCGCCCAATGTGTGACCGCCAAACTTTTCAATGGATTGGGGCATGACGGCCCGTTCCATGGCCATCACCCCGTTATTGAAAACGAGGCTCAGAATGCCGATGGAATTTCGCACCGCCGTTTCCAAATCCATGCCCACCATGCCGATGGCCGCATCGCCCATCAGATTGATGCACAGTTTTTCCGGCCGGGCCAGCTTGGCCCCCATGGTCAGCCCCAAGCCGCAACCCAATTGCGTGGTCTTGCCCCAGCCCATATAGGAGCCGGGTGCGTCGCTTTGCCAAAACGGCAAAAGCTGTTCACGGGGCCCGCCCGCATCATGGGTGATGATCGTCTCACCCGGATCAACGGCACCCATCAGATCACCAATCATGCGGTAGGGATTGATGGGCACTTCCGATGAGGCGAACTGTTCAGCAAATTCGGCCCGCCATTCATCTTTAAGCGCGCTTATTTCCGCCTCGATCCCACCGCCGGGGCGCCCCTTTCCGCCGGTCTGTTCCTTGATCTCGGAAATAAGCGCTTGGATCACCAGTTTGGCGTCACCTATGCAGGCCTGGGCGACGGCGTAATCTTTGTTGATATCGTCTTCGGCGTTGGTCGCATGCAAAATGGTCTTGCCGGGCGGCACGGCCGGTCCAAAAGGCGTGCGGGTCAGACTTGAGCCGATGGCCAGCACACAATCGGCGGCCCCCAGGAAATGTTTGAGCCCCTTGGAAGACGACCCGGTGGCCGCCCCCAGAGCCAAAGGATGGCTGTCGGGAAAAGCGCTCTTGCCGGGATTGGTGGACATCACCGGAGCATGCACCAGCTCGGCCAACTGGATAAGATCCTCCGTCGCCCGCGCCCGCAAAATTCCTGCCCCGGCCCATAAAATGGGCGATTTGGCCGCCAAGAAGGCCTCCGCCATGGATTTTACATCCGCCTCGTCGGGGGTCGTTCGCAAATAAGGCGGCGGCGTGTAATCAATATCTCCGCTGAATTCGGCCTCCCACACCTCCTGGGCCACCTCCAGCAAAACCGGCCCCGGCCTCCCTGTCCGCATCAAATGAAAAGCGCGGCGCATCTGATCGGGTATGGCCGCCACATCGTTTACCGGGGCTGCCCATTTGGTCACCGGAGCATAAACTTCCGAGGCCCTGAAACTTGGCCGGTTGAACTGACGCGATGTGCGCTCACCGCCCGGCAAAATCAGCAACGGCACATTTTCGGCATAGGCCTGGGCGATGCCGGGAAAGGCGTTTTCGATGCCCGGCCCCCCCTGCACGGCGACGGCGCCGATGCGTTGGCCGAAGCTGGCCCTGGCGAACCCGTCGGCGATACCGATACCCACCCGCTCCTGGCGGCAATGCACGGTACGGATACCGATCTCGGCGCAGGCCTCGATGACGGGATTGCGCGCATAGCAGGCGAGAAATTCGATCCCTTCCCGTTTGAGAATTTCGGCGATGACCTGGACAGCCTTCATTTTGTGGGGACTCCCTGATTGGGTTTTAGGGCGGCAAGTTAGCGCATTTTAAAATAATTAGAAACGGCGCCGCTTGGAAGCCGAGCCCGCCTGAGCTATGCTTTGTTTACCATGAGTGATCAATTGCATCAGATGACGGTGGCCTATACGCCGGAACAGGATCGGCTGTTGCTGCGCGTCAACACCAAGGATCTGGTCGAGTTCCGCCTCTGGCTCACCCGGCTTCTGGTCCGTAAATTATGGGAGAGCCTGGTCAAGCGCTTCGAGGCGACGCCCCAGGTAGCGGTCCAGGCCGCACCCGGTGCGAAAGAAGCGATCATGTCCATGCGCCATGAGAAGGCCTTGCAGGCGGCGGATTTCACCAAAAAGCACGACCCGCCGTCCCAACCGCCCAAACCCAAGGAAGAGCCCCTCCTGGTCACCGGCTTTGAATGCCGGCCCGTAAACGAAACGGCCTCGCGCCTGACGCTGCGCACCCAGCAGGGCACCAATGTAAACCTGAACCTGAACGATGATCTTATGCATGCGCTCTGTCATTTGATCCGCAACGCCTCCCAGCAGGCCAATTGGGATCTGGGCCTGGCCATGGGCGACGAGGCGCAAGGCCTGCCGGACGGCGGCGGAGGGGGGGAAACGAGGCAGGTCCATTAGGGGTAGCGAAACCAGTAACAGGCCGAGGAATCACGGTCCATGCGTTATGTCTGGAAAGATGATCTGGATACCGGCGATAAAAAGATTGACGGACAGCACCGCATGATTTTCGATGCCGCCAATCTTTTGTTCGAAGCCGTGAAGCAGGGCAAGGAGGAGGCCGTCCTCAACCAGTCTTTCAATCTGTTGTTGCAATATGTCAACACCCACTTCAGCAACGAAGAAATTTATTACGAAGAAATCCGCTCCACTCTCTTGGCTTCCCAAAAGGACGAACATCAAAAGCTGATCAACGAGCTTCGGGAAATCTGATATGAAAAAAGACAGGGGTCCGCCGATGCCGAGACCTATCTGGATTACTGGATCGAAAAGCGGCTGATCCCTCATATCATCAAGGAAGACACACGGGCACAGAATACCATCAAGTGAGGGCGGCTATAGAGGAGCACCCATGCAATGTGGCCGGGAGAGGATATCAGGCGGGACGACATCATCGACGGCAACGGGCAGCGCCGCAAGCTGCGCGGTTCAGACCGGCCCATGTCGGCGGCTCCTGTCATTTCGAACCAGACCGGCAATTCAGTTCAGCAAGGTGGCTTCAGGCTCACCCTTCCCTTGGTCCTCATCGCGGCCATAATTCTGGTTTCCGCTGGCGTTTTATATCGGGTGGGCGATGAGCCGGGCTTTGATCGGGCCTGGGCGGCCTATAAGAAGCGTGATTACAGCCAAGCCTATAAAGGGTTCAAAATCGTCGCCGATGAGGGTCACATGGTGGCCCAGTATAATCTCGCCTATATGCTTGAGAAAGGGTTGGGCATCCCGCGCGACCAGGTAATGGCGACAAATTGGTACCGCAAATCTGCCTTGCAGGGATACGCCCCCGCCCAATACAATCTTGGTGTCAGATACGGCCGGGGGCGGGGCGTGGCGCGGGGCCAGAAAGAGGCGGTCAAATGGTACCGCAAGGCTGCCCTGCAGGGAAACAAACGGGTGCAGAATAATTTGGGCGCCAGATTTGCCAGAGGACGGGGCGTGGAACGTAATCCGGGCGAGGCCGTCAAATGGTTCAGAAAATCAGCCGAGCAAGGATATGCCAACGCCCAATACAATCTGGCCCTTGCCTACAACATGGGAAAAGGCATCCAAAAAATTATTCAGAGGCGGTGAACTGGTTTCGCAAGGCAACCCGGCAAAGATTGCCCAGAGCCCAGGTGAAACTGGCACTAATGTGTAGGTTTGGGTATGGGCTGAAGCGGAATCTGGTCCAAGCCTATATGTGGTATGAACTGGCGGCTCCCAACGGCGGCGGTGCGATCAAGAGCGCCCGCGACAACCTGGCCAGCACCATGTCGGCGGACCAGATCGCCCAAGCCAAAAAAATTGCAGCCGAATGGAAGGCAAAGCATGGCAGAAAGTGATAGGCGCTGGAATGGCTAACCCGTGCTAGAGTGTTTCAAGTTTTGACGGAAGCATAACCGGCATTTTTGCAGTAGTTTGC
>CAZBQG010000066.1:0-17990 GCA_964493945.1 uncultured Rhodospirillaceae bacterium | reverse complement strand
ATTCCAATATGAAGATGGCAGCCGATGCCCGGGCCCGGGGCATGAAGATGGTGGTCATCGACCCCTTCTGTAATTTCGCCGCCGCCAAGGCAACCGAATGGGTCCCCATCCGGGTGGGAACCGATGCGGCGCTGGCCCTGGCCATGTGCAATGTAATGGTCAATGATCTGGGGCTTTTTGATGCCCATTACGTCAAGGCCAAGACCAACGGCGCCTATCTGATCGGCCTTGATAAGCTCTATCTGCGGGACCCTGCTTCGGGCAAACCCATGGTCTGGGACGAAGCCACCGGCAAGGCCGTCACGTTTGACGAAACGGACGCGGGCAATATGGCGCTGGATGGCTCTTATGATGTGGACGGCGTTTCGTGCCAGCCTTCCTTTGCATTGCTTAGGGAGCATCTCAAAATCTATACACCGGAGCACTCGAAGGAAATCAGCACCATCCCGGCGTCTGATATCCGCCGCCTGGCAACTGAATTCGCTACGGAAGCCCGTATCGGTTCCAACATCGTCTTGGATGGGGTGGAGGTTCCCTACAGGCCGGCGGCGGCCATTGCCTTCCGTGGAAATCAGGGACATGTGAATTCCACCTACAACATGCTGGCGGTGGATTTGCTGAATCAGTTGGTGGGCTCGGCCGATATGGTTGGCGGCTGTCTGGGATTCAATCCGGCCTGTCATGGTTATCCGGAAACGGGGCGGCTGCGCTATGTGCCCAATCCCGATCCCGACGGCATGATGATTTCGGGCACCTGGATGAGCCCCCATTTCCCCTACCCCATCAACAAGCCCCACGAGAAGACCCGCACCGGCCTGCAAAACCTGTTTCCCATGAGTATGGGGTCCATGTTCTACAATTCGGCCGATCAGGAAGAGGTTTGGAGTAAGTTTGATCTGCCCTACCGGCCCGAAATGCTGATCAATATGGGCACCAATCTGGTGATGAGCATCGGCAACAAGGAGACGGTCGCCGAGGCTTTAAAGAAATATAAAATGATCGTTTCCTTCGATCTGTTCGTCAATGAATCCACCCAGTTTTCCGACATCGTGCTGCCCGATTGCGACTATTTACAGTCTTTGGGCGCGCGGGCGGCTTATCCGTTTATATTTGGGCTGCCCGGCGGCATGGGTGATTGGTGCTGGTCCATCCGCCAGCCGGTGGCTGAGCCCATGGGCCAGCAGCGCCGCGTCGCCGATGTGCTGATCGAGCTGGCCGACAGGGCGGGTTTTCTTTCCGACATGAACGGCGCCTTCAATGCCTCCCTGGGGCTGGAAGGCGAGAACCGGCTCGATCCCGGAACCCGCTACAGTTATGCCCAGATCACGGATAAGGACCTGAAGGACAAGTTCGGGCCGGATAAGGACCTGGATTATTTTTCCGAACATGGCTGCCTGCGCTGGCCGAAAAAACCGGAAGAAGTCTATTGGCGCCATTTCGTCGATGTGCGCGTGCCCATCTATTGGGAATGGATGACCACTACCTATGATGAATTGATGAAAATCACCGGGGGAAAAGATTTCCAGGTCCCGGCGGAACATTATTCGCCGCTACCCGACTGGCTGCCCTGTCCGTCCCATACCAGTGACAAGCCGGAATTTGATCTCTGGTCTTTTTATTACCGCGATATTCTCCACACCAACAGCTTCACCATGGAAAATGCCTGGCTGGATGAGGCGGCCGAGATGGATCCATTTTCCTATAATGTGGCGCTGAATGCCCAAACGGGCCGAGCCAAGGGGCTGGAGACCGGCGATTGGGTGCGCATCGAAAACGAACATGGGCGCAGTGTGGAAGGCCGGCTGCGCCTGACCGAAACGATCCACCCCGAGGGGCTGGGCATCGCCGCCCTGGCCGGCCATTGGGCGGAAGGCCTGCCCCGGGCCAAGGGCAAGGGCGTGTTCTATAATGAATTGATCGAACTGGAATGGGGCCATTGCAGTCCGAGTAATCTCAGCCTTGATCTTTGCGCCAAGGTAAAATTGACAAAACTGGATATAAAAGGAAACCGGACATGAATATCGTTGATCCAAAACGCGACAGCCAGATCCTGGCCGCCGATGATGTCTGGGTGCCGTCTTCTTGTGCGCTCTGTTACGCTACCTGTTCCATCCTGGCCCACCGGGTCGATGGCACCTTGGTAAAGATCGAGGGCAATCCGGAAAGCACGGTGGGCAAGGGACGCCTTTGCGGCAAAGGGGTTTCTGGGATCATGACCCATTACGATCCCAACCGCCTGAAAGTGCCTCTGCGCCGGACCAATCCTGAAAAAGGCATCGGCGTCGATCCAAAATGGAAGGAAATTTCCTGGGATGAGGCGCTGGAAGAAGTGGCCGGGCATTTGAAACGCATCCGGGATGATGATCCCCGCAAGATGGTTTTTCTGCGCACCACCACGGTGACCGGTAGCTTCATCCCGACCCGCGCCTTCATCGCCGGTTACGGAACCCCCAACACCAGTGCGGCGGGCGGTGGTCTTCATTGCGGCAATGGGGCGCACCTGATCAGTGGCATCATGCATGCTTCCTGGTCCATCCTGCCCGATTTTCAGCTATGCAATTACGCCATATTTTTCGGCGCCTCCAAGGGCCATTCGGCGGGCCATGCGTCAAATTCCAACATGAAGATGGCGGCGGATGCCCGGGCGCGGGGCATGAAAATGGTGGTGGTCGATCCCATTGCCAATTTTGCCGGTGCCAAGGCCAGCCAATGGGTGCCCATCCGGGTGGGTACCGATGCGGCGCTGGCCCTTTCCATGGCCAATCACATGGTCAACGAAACGGGCATCTATGATGCACATTACCTGAAGGCCAAAACCAACGGCACCTATCTGATCGGCCCGGACCAGCTTTATGTGCGCGATCCCGAAAGCGCCAAGCCCTTGGTCTGGGATGAAGCTGCCGGACAGGCGGTTACCTTCGATGGGACCGATGCAGACAATATGGCCCTGGAAGGCAATTTCGAAGTGAATGGCATCGCCTGTCAGCCTTCCTTCGCGCTCCTCAAGGAGCATCTGAAAACCTACACGCTGGAGAAAGGCTCGGAGATCAGCACCATCCCGGTTGAAACCATCCGCCAGATGGCCGAGGAATTCGCTACCGAGGCGCGCATCGGATCAACCATCGCCATCGATGGGGTGGAGGTGCCCTTCCGGCCCGTGGCGGCCATTGCCTTTAGGGGATCACAGGGCCACAAGAATTCGTCATACAACATGCTGTCCATTGACCTGCTCAACCAGCTTGTGGGCTCGGCCGATATGGCGGGCGGCTGCCTGGGCTTCAATCCCGCCTGTCATGGTTATCCGGAAACGGGCCGCATGCGTTATGCGCCCTATCCGGATCCGGACGGGCTGATGATCACCGGGTCGTGGCTGGGACCACACAAACCCTATCCGCTGAGCGATCCGAAAAAGCCAGAACGGGTGGGCATGCAGGATCTGTTTCCCATGTCCATGATTTCGCCCTTCTTCGGTTCCACCGACCGCAAGGAATTCTGGGACAATTTTGATTTGCCATACCGGCCTGAATTGCTGCTCAATTTCGGGACCAATTTTTTGATGAGCGTGGGCAACAAGGAATGCGCCGCAGAAGCCATCAAGGAATATGATTTTTTCGTCAGCTTCGATGTGATCGCCAACGAGACCACCGAATTCGCCGACATTGTTCTGCCCGACCGGGGATATCTGGGGGCTTATGATTCGCGCTCCAACTTCCCGTTCGTCTTCAGCCATCCGGCGGGCATGGGCGATTGGTCCTGGCCCATCCAGCAGCCGGTGGTGGAGGCCGAGGGCGAACAGCGCTCCTTCGCCGATACCTTGTTCGAACTGGCAGACCGCATCGGATGCCTGCCCGACATGAACGCGGCCCTCAATATATCCCTCGATCTGCAGCCACCCTACCGGCTGGATGTGAATGACCGATATGACTATGCCCAAGTCTGCGATAATGACCTGAAAGACAAGTTCGGACCGGATAAGGGGCTGGACTGGTTCAAGGAAAATGGTTTGGTCAAATGGCCGAAAAAACCCGAGGAGGTTTATTGGCGCCATTTCGAGGATGTGCGGGTGCCAATTTATTGGGAATGGATGAGCACCGTCTGGGAAAAAGCCCAGGCCATCACCGAGCCCACCGGGCTCAGCCTCCCCAAGGAACATTATTCACCGCTGCCCGACTGGCTGCCCTGCCTATCCCATGAATGCCATGAAGAGGGCTTTGATTTTTACGCCTTCTATTACCGGGACATCCTGCACACCAATTCCTTCACCATGGAAAATGCCTGGCTCGACGAAGCCGCCCAAATGGATCCCTTTTCCTACAATATTGCGATCAATGAAGAAGTGGGGCGGTCCAAGGGCTTGGCCACGGGCGATCTGGTTTCCGTCGAAAATGATCAAGGCCACAAGGTGACGGGAAAGCTGCGCCTGACCCAGGCCATTCATCCCGAAGGGTTGGGCGTCGCCGCCTGCGCCGGTCATTGGGCCAAAGGGATGCCCCGGGCCAAAGGCAAAGGCGTGTTGTTCAATGACCTGCTCGAGGTGGATTGGGAACATTCAAGCCCGTCCAACCTCAACCTGGACCTCTGCGCCAAGGTGAAGGTCACCAAAGCCTAAACCCGTGTCGAGCGGGACGTGATATCGGAAACGAACATATGCCCGGGCGCGTGGGTGATGGCCAGTTTTGGCCGGGCTCTGAGGATCGTCTCTTGCGGGGTAACGCCGCAGGCCCAAAAGACGGCGATCTGATCCTCTGTCATCTTGGTCGGGAATCCGTAATCGGGGGTATCCAAATCCACGATCCCGATTGCGCCGGGATCGCCCATATGTATGGGCGCACCATGGCCCAGGGGATAGTGGCCGGTGATTTCGGCAGCCTGTTCCGCCTCATCGGCCCTAAAGGGACGCATGGAGACCACCAGGGGACCGGAAAATCTGCCTACCGGGTTGGTGGGCAGATTGGTGATGTACATGGGAACGAATCCGCTTTGGTCCAGATGATGCAAAGGTAGTCCGGCCCCGGCCAGCGCATCTTCGGCGGTGAAAGAACATCCCAGCAGGAAAGTCACCAGATCGTCCCGCCAAAGCTCCTTGATCTGGGCCGGCTCATCAATCATTTGGCCGTCGCGGAATACCCGGTAGCGCGGCAAATCCGTACGCATATCGGCGCCGGGGGCTGTTTTCCGGGGTTCAGGGTCGCCGGGCGCCAATTTTTCCAGGATCGGGCACGGTTTTGGATTGGCCGCACAATACTTGGTAAAATCAAGGGCTTCGCTTTCCGGCAGAATAACCATATTGGCCTGCACATGGCCGATGGCCAGACCCGAGGTCGGCCCGCCAAAGGAACCGTCGCGGCAGCGCCGGCGCAACTCGCCTGGTGAAAGGAGCTTACCCGCGGACATTGTTGTGTTTCATTATTGAACTATCCAAATTGGGCCCTCCCGCCAACGGATACTGGCCCCTTTCCGGCCGAATTTGACCGGAAAGGGGTTGAGGCTGATATCAGGTTTTATTTTTTATTGCCTTTGCCTTTTCTCTTGCCGCTGCGTTTCCGGGTACCGACCTTCTTGAGAAGTTTAACCATCGCCGGATCGGCGTCCTTGAAACTGCCCAGGAATTTTTGCGCGGCGGGGATCGAGATAAAGTTCAAAGGCGTGCCAAAGGCCTTATCGTAAGCCGCCAGATAGGCTTTGTCCTCGGACACCTCCTTGAAGCTTTTCCTTAGCACGCTGATCGCTTCCTTGGGCGTTCCGGGAGGCATATAAACGCCCAGCACCATCTTGCTGGTATAGGTGAGGATCCATTTCATCGCTTCCCATTTCGGACCCGATGGCGTGCCGCCCTTGATCTCACGGTAAAGATCCAGGTAGCTCTTCAAACCGGGATAGCCGCCTGCTTCCGGATTCCCGTTACCATCGATCTTGGGGAAATAGAACACCACCTTGCCCTTATTGTTCTTCTTGAGGCCGGGGCCTAGGCCCGTATTCCAGGAGTGATCCGGTGTCGTATGGGAATCGATCTCGTTTGCAGCATGGCCTTGAGGAACTGTTCCGAGCCCCGGAAACCGGCAACGATACGGTAAGGAATACCCAGAAGATCGAAGGCCATCCGGTGCAATATGCAGAAATTGCTGGTCGTACGCGTGCAGGCAACCCGCAAGGGCTTGCCGACCTTGGCAATATCGGAGGGTTTTTTGAGGCCATTGGTCGGAAGGGTAGCCGCATAATTGATCAGGGTGCGGCCGGAAAGGGTAACGCCGCCACCTGGGCTATATCCGATCAACAGGGTTATGGTTTTGCCTTTACAATATTGGGCCTGGACCGGTGCGGCCATCAAGCCGGCGGCGACGATACCGGCGGCGAGAATCAAATTATGTTGAAACCGTTTCTTCATATCTCTCTCCCCTGTTTGGTGGCATGGATTTATTTGGCCGCCGGCTCAAGGCGGCTTTGACTTTCGCTTCTGCTCCCTTTAGCGCGGGCATATTTTTTCTCCCGCCCCTCAATTTCCCGGCGGTTCTACGTAATCCAGATTATGCTTAAAGAACCATTCGCGGCCTTTCAGCATGTAATTCCAATAAAGAATGGGCAGTCCCGTCGTCTTGATCCACCACGACTTCCAGCGCTCCTTGCGCGGGTCTGTGGGGAAGGTGGGTGTCACCTTTCCGCCATAGACGAATTCGGCGATGATCGCCTTGCCCAATGATGTGGTCAGCGGGCAGGAGGCATATCCGTCATAGCCGCCTTCAATCTCTTTTCCATCCAACAGGCGCAACAGGTTGGCGACCACCACCGGTCCTTGCTTGCGGACGGCGGCGGCGGTTTTCGAGTTGGGCGTGGAACCGGCATCGCCCAGTGCGAATACGTTCTTGTAATTCACATGGGCCAAGCTGCCTTGATCCACATCCACAAAGCCCCCCTGATTGACCAGCGGGCTTGTCCGCACGGCGTCCGGGGTCCGTTGGGGGGGCGTCACATGGATCATGTCGAAATCGAAACTAACCTTCTCTGCCGCACCCTCGCCTTCGCCGGTAACCTCAAACGTGGCGCGTTTGGCGGCACCGTCGATGCTCACCAGATTGTGCTGGTAATGGACATGGATGCCATAGCGTTCAGCCACTTTCACCAATTCCTTGGCGAAAAAGGGCACGGCGAAAATGCCCGGCGCATGAAGCAGGAAATGCAATTCGCATTGGCCCAGGATGCCGCGCTTCCGTAGGTGATCGGCCGTGAGATAGGCGATCTTCTGAGGTGCGCCGGGGCATTTGAAGGGCAGGGGCGGCTGGGTGAACAAGACCTTGGCGCCCGCCTTGAGACCTTGGATACACTCCCAGGTGTAGCCGGTCTGTTCCGGCTCATAATTGCTGCAAACGCCGTTCGCGCCCAATGTAGCACCTAAACCCTCGACCCCGTCCCAGTTCATCTCCAGGCCCGGGCTCAACACCAGATAATCGTAAGTGAGCGTGTCGCCCGATGCCAATTGGACCCGGTTCTGGTTAGGTTCCAAGGCACTGGCGGCGTCTTTGATCCAAGAGACCTGGGGAGGGATCAGGCTGCCCATTTCGCGCCGGTTCTGGGCCAGGGTCTGAACGCCAGCACCCACCAGCGTGAAGGCCGGCTGATAGTAATGCCTCTCGGTGGGCTCAAGGATGGCGATGTCCAGGTTGCGCCCACCCGCGCGGCGGCGGAGAGATGAGGCCACAGTGATCCCGCCCGTTCCGCCACCGATGATGAGGATTTGATGATGTTTGGTTTCTGTCATGGAATCCAGTTCCTTCAGGGATGAATGAGACCACTTTCCTCGGTGACCAGAAAGCGTTCATGGCGGGCCAGGAAATCCGCCGCCACCGAGGCAACCGCCTCGGGCCGGTCCGCATCCAGGGCATGTGCCGCGTCATAGACCATGACCAGATTACATTTGGGCATGATCTCCGCATAAAAATGCGCGGCCTCTGGTGGGATCACTTGATCATGGGTTCCGAAAAGGGCCAAGACAGAGAGTTCCAGCTTGGCCAGGCGCGCTTCAAAATCACTGTCCCTGGCAGGGCCGATGAGCCGTTTGACCAATGCCAGTTGCTTCTCTTGCACTGCTGGGTCCATTGGCTCGGGGTTCGGGTGGCGTTCGGGATGGGCGTGCATGAGGGCCATGCGCTCGGCCGGGCTTCCCCCCGGCGGGGGGGCATCCGTTAGGCGGATGGCGGCGGGCGCCAGAAGCACAAGGGCGTCCACTTTATCCGGTGCCGCCATGGCCATTTCCAATACCAGCTTGGCGCCGAATGAGCTGCCCATGAGATTGGCTTTGGAGATATCCAGCGCCGATAAAGCCTGATTGAGGGACCAGGCCAGGGACGCCAGACTGTCGGACCGGAGGTTTTCCTGTGAGGCGCCAAAACCCGGTATTTCCAAGGCGATCACCCGGTAGGATTGGGCCAACAGGTCATGGGCCTCAGACAGGCGAAAGCCGCCGGCGCCATGGATATAGATCAAGGGATCGCCGCTGCCGGCTTCCTGGTAGCGGATGGTAAAGCCGTCCGCCAAGATCTCACTTTCCTTGAATTGTTCTCCAGCCATTTCTTATAACTCCCGCATGCCAGGCAAGACCTTCTCGCCCATAAGCTCGATGGCATGCATGGTCTTCTCGCCCATTTGCATACCCAGGGTGAGGTCCATGATTCCGGCGCCCAACTGGCCCTGAATTTCACGGATCTTACCCAGCACTGTCTCCGGGCTGCCCAAAATCAATTGACCCGTTTCCAGGCTTTTCTGGAGATCCCGGTCATTCAGCCGGGCTCGCTGGTTGTTCTTGTCCTTGCCGAAATAGCCGGCATCGGCGGCAGCACCTTCGACGTCCTGATTGGCCTTGGAAATGCCTTTGCGGGGTTTGCCGTCATTGAGCGACAAGGCATCTTCCATGGCCTGATCGTCCGTATCGGCCACATGCACGGCGACCCGGTAGAGCACTTCGTCGGGCGTCGGCTCCCAGCCGAATTTCTCCGCTTCAGCCCGGTAATGGGCGGCCGCCTCCAGGGCCATGGAGAGCGGCGTGAAGGCCAAGCCAAGCCCGATCCGGTTGCGCGCCGCGAAGGTGCCCGATTCCGGGCTGGAGCCCGACATGAAGATGGGCGGATGGGGCTTTTGCACGGGCTTGGGCCAGAGCGAGATGGTGCGGTATTCGTAAAAACGTCCCTGCCAGCCGAAAGGCTGCTCCTCGACCCAGGCGCGTTTGATCAATTGCAGCGCCTCTTCGAACCGCTCGCGGGATTCGGACGGGTTGATGTTATAGGTGACATATTCATTGGCCGTGCCACGGAAGAGCCCGGCCACCACCCGCCCGCCGGTCAACGTATCCAGCATGGCGAATTCTTCGGCCACCCGAAGCGGGTTGAGGATGGGAATATCCGGCCCCATCACGGCGATCTTGGCCCGCTTGACCACCTGGGTAATGGCGCCGGCCATGACCAGGGGATTGGGGGTCAGGGACATGGGCGAATAGTGATGCTCCGCCACCGTCACCCAATCGAACCCTACCTCGTCGGCCAACTTAAATTGCGCCAAAGTGGTGGCCATGGATGCCTCGGCCAGTTCGGCGGAATATTCATCGCCGGGCGCCGGCCAGACCCCACGGGGCGCCGGTCCCTGGTAGCCGCAGGTGCAAAAAAGAGCTGCTTTCATGATTTCCCCACCCCTTAATTTCCTATTGGAGCGACCCTAGCATAAACCTTTGGGGGGAACCAATGCTTCACTATTCAGCCCCAAAGTTCCGGTGCCGGCGGATGGATCAGCCCGGCAGTAAAATCCAGCCCGTGCGTCCGGTCCCGGGCGAGCCAGAGGGACCCGTCCAGATCAACCAGTTCGGCCTGGCCGGCGAGGAGCGTGGCCGGCGCCATGCCCAGGGATGTTCCCACCATGCAGCCGATCATGACCGACAGGCCCTCTGCCTTCGCCCGGCTTACCATTTCCAGCGCTGCGCTCAGGCCCCCCGCCTTATCCAGCTTGATATTGACCATCTGGTACCGCTCGCCGAGACTCTCCAGATCATCGGAACTCAGGCAGCTTTCATCGGCGCATAGGGGGACGGCGGGTGTGAAATCCGCCAAGGCGTGATCGGCGCCGGCGGGCAGGGGCTGTTCGATGGCCTCGACGCCCAGACTGGCCAGTTGCTCATGTGTGGCGGCCAGGGTCTCCATGCTCCAGCCCTCATTGGCATCGGCGATGAGCCTGGCATCGGGCGCGGCATGGGCAACGGCGCTCATGCATTCCACCACATGGTGGTCGTCAAGCTTGACCTTGAGCAGGGGCCGCCTGGCCCGTGCCCGGGCAGATTCGGCCATTTCCGCCACAGAGCCCAGCGCTATCGTGTCCGCCGTGATCACCGGCTGGGGTGCGGTCAATCCGGCCAGCTCCCATGCCCGGACCCCTGCGTGCTTGGCTTCCAAATCCCAAAGGGCGCAATCAACGGCGTTTCGTGCCGCTCCCGGTTCCATGGCATGCTGTAACGAATGCCGGTCCATTCCATCCAGGATTGGCACGCTCATGGCCTGGATTTGACCCAGCACGCCGTCGACGCTTTCGCCGTAGCGGGGATAGGGCACGCATTCACCCCTGCCCGTGCACCCTGCCTGGCTGATTTCGCAGAGCACCGTCCGGGCTTCGGTCTTGGAGCCCCGGGAGATGGTGAAGGTGGCATTAAGCGCCCAGGTCTCTGCCCGCGCTTCCAGGCGGCGGCCGCTCATGGCAGTTGATCGAGCAGAGCAGCGATCCCGTTGCGCACCGGATCAACACAAGGAAGACCGATCCTGGCGGCAGTCTCTTGTATCAGGCTGTTGGCGGCGGCCTCTTCCAGGCGCGACGTATCCAGGGCCAGCCCGATGCATCTGGCCGCCGGGTTGGTCAGGCGCGCAGCCCTTTCGTTCAACTCGATAGCTTCGGCCAAATCGGGCATGGGTTGATGAACAAGGCCCCGCATATGGCTGCGGGTCGGCTCATGACAGAGCGCCATGGCGTCGGGCTGGGCGCCGTGGATCAAGCCCAGAGTGACGCCCGCATAGGACGGGTGGGAGAGGGAGCCTTGTCCCTCAATGACGTCCCAATGATCCGCTTCGTTTTCGGGGCAGAGTTCCTCGACGGCGCCGGCCAGAAAATCCGATACCACCGCATCAACGGAAATCCCTCCGCCGGCAATCAGAATGCCGGTCTGGCCCGTGGCCCGGAAATCCACTTTGAGACCGCGAGCGGCCATTTCCCGCTCAATGCTAAGCGCCGTAAACATCTTGCCCACGGAGCAATCGGTGCCGACGGTGAGCAGCCGAAAGCCGGCCCGCTTTTTGCCGGTACCGATGGGGAATTCCCGGTCGGGATGGCGCAGATCGAAAAGCCATCTTTCATGTTTTTGGGCAAGCTCTTTCAGACCGGGCACCTGGGTCAGCCGGAAATGCAGTCCGTTGGCAATATCCATGCCCCGCTCTAGCGCACCTTGCATGGTCTGGACCCAGCTATCGGCGAATACGCCGCCTCGGTTGGCAACCCCGATGACCAGGGTTTTGACGCCAGCCCGGACGGCCTCGTCCAGGTCCATTTCGGGCAGGTCCAGCCGGGGCTGGCAGCCCGCTAGACGCAACTGACCGGCGCAGCGGTCCGGACGCCAATGGGCCACACCGAAGGCGGTCTTGGCAGCCAGATCGTCGGGCGCATCGCCCAGAAACAACAGATAAGGGGCCTGAATTTGCAAAACCCGCTACCCGGCCTGCTCGAACAAGGCCTCGATCACCGGGCATTCCGGGACTGCGCCGCTGGATAAAGTTTCATTTCCCATGATGCGTTTTTCCTTCGGGGCCAATTAATCCTTGTACCTGTCGTTGGTGCAGGAATTATCTTTCTATTGGGGCTGCTGTCCAGGAGTTTTCAAAATGACCCAAAGCCAAATCGATCTTGTCCTGGTGGGCACCGGATAGGTGATCATCTAATTGTTATCGGTTGTGACTGGCATTTCCCGAGGGCCCTGTTAAATGGATGGCAGAGGCCAACGGAAAATCAGGAGAAATACCGATGAACAAAAAAACCACCTTGATCGCGCTGGGCGCGGCGGCGCTCATAGGGTTCGCGGGACGTTTCGAGTTTTTGGCGATAAAACCAGTGGCGGCGGGGCCCCAGCTTATCGGCCATATGCAGAATTTTCTTTTGGCGCCCAGCACCCGGCCCGGCCCAAGGCCGTCTGGGCCGACGGCAAAGGCCGCCAGGTGGGCCTGGACAAATTCGAGGGCAAGGTGGTGTTGTTCAATTACTATGCCTCCTGGTGTGCGCCCTGCAAACGTGAACTGCCGGGCATCGACCGTCTTCAGGCATCCATGGCAGGCAAGGATTTCACCGTCGTCGCGGTCAATATCGATCACACCGGAAAGATCGCGGCCGGCCGCCTGAAATGCCAACCGCGCCTCAACCATCTGGACACTTTCGTCGATCCACAAGGCAATTCGGGCAAGGTATTGGGGCTTCACGCCATGCCCACCACTTTCATCTTCGACCGCCAGGGCCGGGAAGTGGGCAAACTGGAAGGCGGCGCCGAATGGGATTCGAAGGAAGCCAGGGCCCTGACCAAATATTTCATCGACCGGCCCGAATATACGGATAATTTGCCAAAAAAATAAACTCAGCCAGGCTTTTTGGCGATCATCGTCATCATTCCCCAGAGCCAGTTGATCTTATAGCGCTCCAGGCTCAGGAGATCGAAGGCCGAGGCCGCCATGATCTGGCGGCACTCTGCGCTGCCCAGGATTCGTTCATGGGACGGATCCCAGGCTCTCACAAACCACGAACAGACGCGGCAGGCGAGATAATCGTCGCACCAATCGGTAATGACCAGCCGGCCACCGGGCGTCAGCACGCGGTAGAATTCTGCCAACGCGCCCGCCGGGTCGCGCAGATAGTGAAAGACACTGGTCGATACCAATACCTGAAAGGCCCCATCGGCGAATGGAAGCGCGTTCGCTTCGCCTAACATGAGTTGGGCACGGCCGCCCAGCTTTTGCGCCGCCACCTGAAGCATTTCCGGAGACAGATCCATGCCCGAAAGCGCCAGGTCCGGCCAGCTTTGGGACAAGGTGTCGAGCAGCGTTCCGGTGCCGCAGCCCACATCAAGCAGCGCCTCTCCGCCGTCGAGTTGGACGCGGCTCAGAGTCTGGCCGATGGTGGCCGCCACATAAGATGCCCACCATCGGTCATAGCCGGCGGCGCGTTTGGCATAGGAATGACGAACCGGATCAGCGGCTGGCCCATGCCCTGCCGGAGGGCTCCGGCCTTCGTTTCCCACCCCCCGCTGCACCTCGTTCCCGGCCGGTTACTTGGCGATCAGCCTGGCCGGAATTTTCAAGCCCTTTTCACGGTAGTAGCGTGCTGCTCCCGGATGCAGGGGCGAAGCGATCTGGTTCAGCGCATTCTTGAACTTGATGGCATCCCTGAAACCGGCCGCCTTTTTGTACACCTCCTGGATATTCTCCCAGAAAGCCTTGGTCATCTTATAGGCCAAATCCGGAGAGATGGAGGAGCGCACACCGATCCCACCCCAGGAGCCGACTGTAATCACCGGTTTGGTGTTGATCTGGTTCTTGCCGTAGGCATTCGGGGCTAGCGCCTCCTTGGTCCGCCCTGGGCTGCCCAGCAGGCCCTTGATCCGCTTCGCATTGAGCTTATCCTCGGGGATGCCCAGGAATCGGATTTTGGTGGTCAGGGCGATTTGCTGCAGCACCGCTGCCGGCACCGGATTTGGGTTGACGACCACATCGACCTGGCGGTCGCGGAAGGCATCGACCCCCGCGCCCCACCCGAGGCGCAGAACGGTAAAGTCCTTGCCCAGTTTCAGGCCCGACGATCCCTCCACAATGCCCGTGGCGATGAATGTGGCACCGCCCGCCGGCGGGCCCAGGAAGACCTTGCGCCCCTTGATATCCTTGAGCGTCTTAATCCCTGAATCGGCCCGAGTCAGTACATGGTAGATGGCCAACTTGAGCGAAAGCAGGGTGGAAACTTTTTTGGCCACCTCCGGGCCGTGCTTCACTTTCTTGTAGAAGCGCGCGCCCTTGACCATCCAGCCATGAAACAAGGGCGTGTTGTAGAACAGATCGATGGTGCCACGGGTCGCCTCGACATAATGCCGGGTCGCGACGCCGGTGGCGTTGATCTGAACCTCCACATCGGGCACATGCTTGTTGACCATATCGGCGAAGGCCGAAAGATACAGAAACGGCGCCGTTCCCGGTGGCGTCGATGACAGCTTGAGAACGGTCTTGGCGCCCGCCACCGGTGTCAGAACCAGGGTCAGGACGGCAATGCCCAGGGTCACGAAACAGATTTTAAGAAATTTCGCCATGGTAGCGCTCCTCCCTATTATGCGGCTCGTGCCTTCAGCCGCTCCAAAATAACGGTGGCGATCGCCAGAACACCGGCCGCGATCTGCACCCAGATAAGAGGATACAGAAGCGCCGCGCCAAGGATCAACCGTAATCCGCGCATCCATTGAGCCAGTGGTGCCTGCTCGAACCCGGCAAGGGCCGTCGTCAGCATCCAGATGGCGACGATCAGGCGCAACGATACCCAGGTGAATTCGACCGGGTTGAAGCCAACGATAAGCAGCAATGAAGGGTGAAAGGCGAAAATATAGGGGATGACGAAACCGACGAAGGCCAGTCGCACGGCCGTCACGCCGGTGGCCAGGGGTCGTGACCCGGCGATCGGCGCGGCGGCGTAAGCGGCCAGTGCCACCGGCGGCGTAATCACTGACAGAACGCCGAAATAGAAGACGAACATATGGGCGACGAGCACCGGAATGCCGAGATCGGCCAAGGCCGGGCCCATGACCAGAACGATGATCAAATAGGCCGGCAGGGTCGGCAGCCCCATGCCCAGGATCAGCGCGCCGATCATGGTGTAGAACAGGGAAAGCAGAAGATTGCCTTCGCCCAGCGCCAGGATGACGTTGGAAAAGCGGATGCCCAGGCCGGTCATGTTGAGCACCGCCAGAAGCACGCCAATTGCGCCGACGGCCATCATGATGCGGGCCCCCGCCAGCCCGCCTTTGATCAATGATCTGAGGAGGCGCTTGGGATCGGCGCGGACCGCTGGATTGACCGCGAAGGGAATAGCAATCGCCGCGATGGTCGCCCAGAAACCGGCCCCGGCCGCCGTCCGGCCCGAAATCAGGACGCCGATCAGGACGATCAGCGGCACGATGAACATGAGGGACAGATGCCAGTCCGATCTGGTCATCCGTTGGCGCTCGGCGGGCGGGATGGGTTGGATGCCAAGGCGCGCCGCCTCCACCGATACTGCGGCGAACAAGGCCCCGTAAAAGAACAGCGCTGGCACCAGGGCGGCAACAGCTACGTTCAAATAGGCGGTTCCGGTGAGTTCGGCCAACAGAAAGGCCGCGGCACCCATGATCGGCGGCATGATCTGGCCGCCCGATGAGGCGGCGGTCTCGACGGCGCCGGCAAAAGTGGGGGTGAAGCCACGTTTTTTGATCATGGGGATGGTGAACACGCCCGTGCCGACCACATTGGCGACGGCGCTGCCCGACATGGTGCCGAACAGGCCGCTGGCGACGATCGCCGCGTGGGCCGGTCCGCCGCGCAGGCGGCCGGTCGCGCTCATTGCCAGCTTGAGGAGCACGGCGCCCGCGCCGCTGCCTTCAAGGATCGCGCCGAACACGATATAGACGAAAACAATATTGACCAGGACCGCTGTCGGCAGGCCGAATACCCCGTCCAGGCTGTACCACATGCCCTGCATGATCTGTTCCAGGGTGAAGCCCACATGATTGAATATCCACGGAAGCTGTTTGCCGAACGCCGCATAGATCAAGGCGGCGCCGGCGATCAGGCTCAATGGCAGTCCGATGGCCCGGCGGGATAGTTCCAGGATTACGCAGATGGCGAGCAGCGAGAAAATCAGGTCAGCCCGGGTGAAATCGTAAATACCCGTCCACAAGGCATCGGCGATGACGATCAGCTTGTAGATGCCGATGGCGAAAATCAGCGCGAGCACACCGTCTATAAGCCTGGGAATGAGATGGCCGCCAGGGAGAGGGCGGCTGATGCGCTCCGATATGGGATATATCAAGACGATCAGGAAAACGGCCGCACCCATGGAAAGGCCGCGATGGAAGGAAGGCTCGAACTGTCCGAACCCCGCCGTATAGATGGCGAACAGGGCAAGCCCGAAGCCGATCAGGTCCGCCAGGCGCTTTGTCAGATTATCGACCATCTTTGCTCAAGCCCCCGCCTTCGCGCCTAGACGTCGATGCGCATCAAATCATGAGCCAGACGCAAAGGGCCTGCATAATTTTTACGGATATCGGCGGCCACCTCATCCATCAGATGGGGCCCGATGATGTCTTTCGGCATATGGATGGCCTGGGCCTCGATGATCACCGGATTGGTCGTGTCGAAACTGCCGAAATGAGTGGCGAGCAATTGTTTGGCCCCTGTGCGCTCCGCGATTTTGCCCAACTCCGTCGGGCTGGTATGGGACCAGGTGCCGACAGCGGCCGTTTTCCGGAACTCGATGGCGCTTTCGGGGAAGGTGCATTCATGGACCAAAAGATCGACGCCGGTGGCCATTTCGATAAATGCCTCGCAAGGTGCAGTGTCGCCGCTGAAGGCAATGGATTTGCCGTCCTTCGTATCCATGCGCAGCCCGAAACAGGGCGAAACCTCGAGCGGTATATGTTCCACATAACACGCCGTCACCCGCACCAGATCATCTTCGAAGACAAGCCCCGGTTCGCATTCACGCACATCGGGTCTGAGCACATGAAGATTGGCCTGGCGTTTGGGATATTGGGTGCGCGCCTCGATATCCTTGGCGAAGGCGCCATCCTCGAACAGGTGGGATATGAAATTTCCGGTGCCCGGCGGGCCGACCACGACGGGGGCGTTGGCCCGGTCCCATATCCAACTACTCAGCATGAAATAGGGAAAATCGGCGATATGGTCGTAATGCAGATGGGACAGAAAGACCGTGTCGATGCTCGCCGGATTCAGATGGGCCTCTAAAAGCCGGCGCGTCGCACCCGGTCCGCAATCAAACATATAATGTCTGTCCTTGTGCG
Organism: uncultured Rhodospirillaceae bacterium; assembly: GCA_964493945.1. GTDB lineage: Bacteria > Pseudomonadota > Alphaproteobacteria > Rhodospirillales > UBA2165 > CAZBQG01. The sequence goes on along the minus strand of CAZBQG010000066.1, from coordinate 898 downwards.
TGATCACCATCGCCGAGCCGCCGCGCTCCGGATCAGCCGGCGCAGCGCCCGTTCCCAGCATTATTACGCGCATGGTTTCCCACCTCCCGTTGAAGTCAATCTCCCGGGCCATTGTGGCGCGTCCGGGCAGGGCGGGACAAGAGGTGGATTGCCGATCCGCTCACAGAAATGTGATTAAAAATTAGTTTCAATTGATGTGATGGACTGGCAACCCTGGACAATCGTAAGTGTGATCATCAAGTGAGACCAAGGGAGGCATATATGAGTGCGTATTTATTAATCGAATCCCGCGATCCGTTCGAGAGCAACGAGGTGGAATATTTTCAGGATTTAGCCGCTGAGTTGGCCGGTGCGGGCAATGATGTGACCTTGTTTCTGGTTCAGAACAGTGTATTGCCGGTCCGTGCCGGAAGCCAATCCAACGGGCTTGAAAAGGCGGCCGAGGCGGGCGTCAAAATTCTCACCGGTAATTTTTCCCTGGCCGAGCGCGCCATTGGCACCGACGCCTTGAAAAGCGAAATCACCAAGGCACCGCTGGATCTGGTCATCGATGAGATGGCCGCCGGCACCAAGACCATGTGGCATTGAGGAGGATGATTGATATGGCTGATAAGAAAACGCTGACTTTCGCGGTTATGGACGGGCCCTATGAAAGTGCCCGCTCGACCACCGTCTTCCGCCTTATCGATATCGCCGCGGCTAGGGGCTATGACATCAATGTGTTCGCCTATGAAGGTGCTGTGGGGATTACCCTTCGCCCAGCAGAAAGCCCATCCCAACGCGGTCCATGGGCGCGAGGTGGATGATGAAAACCATCCCCTGCCAAAAGACTGGGTTCCCGCCCTTGGTCCTCCCCCCATTGAGTGGTCCACCTTTATAGTTAGGAAGAGGAGGATCA
>CAZBQG010000065.1:0-18317 GCA_964493945.1 uncultured Rhodospirillaceae bacterium | reverse complement strand
CCATCGGTATGCGTGAATGGGCCCATCGGTGATTCTTTTTGGGAATTGGTATTACTTACCTCTCAGAAGGAAAGATCAAGAGGAGAAAGAAAAATGAATTTCAATGATTTGAAAACAAAACCGAAGATACTGATCGGCATTTGCTCACTCCTGGTGTTGCTTCTGATCTTAGGTGCAGTAGCGATCTACAATATCAACACGATCACCAAGACGGCGGAACGGGTTGATCATACCCGCATTGTTTTGGCCGATTCTTCCTCTATCGCCGGTTCCGCCGTAGATATGGAACCCGGCATGCGTGGGTATCTGTTAGCTGGTAAGGAAGGTTTCCTCGATCCTTATACAGGTGGCGAGAAAGCCACCTACGCACAAATCAAAAAACTCCAGAAAACCGTCAGCGACAATCCGGGGCAGGTCGCCCGTCTGGGCGAAGTGGAGAAAACGCTTCGCGCCTGGCAATCGGAAGTCACTGAGCCGACCATCACCCTGCGGCGTAAAATTGGTAACGCCAAAACCATGGATGACATGGTGGACCTGGTCGGCAAAGCGGGTGGCAAAGTCTACTTTGACAAATTCCGCAAACAGATCGGAACCTTCATCGGCCGCGAAACAACTCTTCTTGAAAAACGGCGCGCCGAGTTCGCTTCCGCGCAAGAGGTGGGCGCCGAGCAGTTCGGGTTGGTGGATAAGACCATTGGTTGGGTCTCCCACACATACAAGGTTCTTGCCGCGGCGAAAGAAATTCTTGCCAACGCCGTCGATATGGAAACCGGCATGCGGGGTTACCTGCTGGCCGGTCAGGACGGATTCCTGAATCCTTATAAAAGCGGCAAGGCGGATTTTGGCAAGATCACAAATGGCCTGCTTGAAACCGTCAATGACAACCCGGCCCAGGTCAAGCTGATGTCCGGAATCCGGACAACCATCGGGGAATGGGTGAAAAACATCACCGAACCGATCATCGCCCTGCGCCGCCGGATTGGTGATTCAAAAACCATGAACGACATGGCCGCCTTGGTGGGTGAAGCCCGCGGCAAGGTCTTCTTCGACAAGTTCCGGGGGCTTATGGCTAAATTTCAGGCCGAAGAGGAGGGTTTGATGGAAGCACGTCAGGCCCGAAACATCCAAACGGTCGAAACCACATTCATGTTGATCGCGGCCTGTATCTTGATCGCGTTGATCATCGGGCTCGGATTGGCCTGGTTGATTGGCAGCGGTATCGCCAATCCGATCAAGAGCATGACGGAAACCATGACTGGAATCGCCGGTGGCGATCTGGAACTGGAAGTCCCGGGCGTTGGCCGCGCCGATGAGGTTGGCAACATGGCCGATGCGGTGCAGATGTTTAAAGATAGCGCGATTGAAAACAAGCGCATGGCAAGCGAACAGGACGCCATGAAACAAAAGGCCGAAGAAGAAAAGCGCAAATTGATGAACAAAATGGCCGAAAATTTCGAGGCCAGCGTCGGCGGCGTGGTGGAAAGCGTCTCTTCGGCTTCCAACCAAATGCAGTCCTCGGCCCAGACCATGTCCAGCACCGCCGAGGAGACATCGCAGCAATCGGGCGCGGTGGCGACGGCGGCCGAGCAGGCCTCGGCCAACGTGCAGACCGTGGCGTCGGCCTCCGAGGAGTTGTCCGCCTCCATCTCCGAAATCGGCCAGCAGGTGGCCCAGGCTTCCACCATCGCCGGCAAGGCGGTGACCGATGCCAAGGAAACCGACACCCAGATCCAGGGTCTGGCCGAGGCGGCGTTCAAGATCGGCGAGGTGGTCGCCTTGATCACCGACATTGCCGATCAGACCAACCTGTTGGCGCTCAACGCCACCATCGAGGCGGCGCGCCGGCGATGCGGGCAAGGGCTTCGCGGTGGTCGCATCCGAAGTCAAGAACCTGGCCAATCAGACGGCCAAGGCGACCGAGGAGATCAGCAGTCAAATCGGCGGTATCCAGAACGCTACCAAGGATGCGGTCGGCGCCATCCAGGGCATCGGTAAGACGATCGGCGAGATCAACGAGATCGCCTCGGCCATCGCCGCGGCGGTGGAGGAACAAAGCGCAGCGACCGGTGAAATTGCGCGCAATGTGGAACAGGCGGCGACCGGCACCCAGGAAGTCACCAGCAACATCTCGGGCGTCAACAAGGCGGTAGGCGAGACCGGCACAGCGGCCAACCAGATTCTCGGGGCGTTCAAGGAACTGACGAACCAAGCCGATCTTCTTAAGGGCAAAGTGGACAAGTTCCTGGGCGAAATCCGCGCCGCTTGAGGTCTACGGCGTGGGATTGGCGGCGGAGCCATCGTTTAGCGCTTCGCCGCCGGATCCTTTATTCCAAGGCGCTTACCTTATGGCAGAGCAAGCGGTTATCGAGGCCGGGGCCGGGGCCGCGGCCGAAATCCAGACCTTGATCGTCCAACTTCTGGAGCCAGCTTTGCCTGTAACAGCGGACGGAAACTAGAGGAGGCGACAAACGGGCTGCGGGCCTATAATGTTAGGCTCCATGGTAGACAACCCACCCAACAACTCCGACTCAAAAACGCTGGATCTGCTGGACCGCAAATATGAGGGTCTGAGATCGCCGGTGGAGGTCATCGCGCCCGGCGATGGGGCGGCGCCGCTGGAGATTGTCGAGACCGGGTCGTGGCTGGGGACTTAGGCGATCAATTGGGCGGCGGCGATTGACGAATTCAACCAAGGCCAGGGGCGCATCCATTGCATCGACCGCTGGCTTCCCTATGATGAACAAAAAGGCCATGACGAGCAAATTCCGGACGAAATGAGTGATCTTCTAGATAGCGGCGAAGCCTTCGAATTATTTAAAAGCAATATTGATCAGGCCGGCACCCGCGACAGGGTCGAAATCTACCGCGACGATAGCGATGCCGTCCTCAAAAAAATGGTTGGGCGGCAATTCGATCTGATTTTTGCCGATGGTACCCATTCCTATGTGACCGTCAAATCCGACATCGAAAACGCCATGCCCCTGATCCGCGACGGGGGAATTCTGTGTGGCGATGATCTGGAGATGCTGATTTCCGAAAGCAATCCTCCCATCACCCTGAAATGGGCCGAGATGGGTGTCGAATATGCCTTGGACCCGGCCAGTGGCATTTGGTTCCACCCCGGCGTCACGGTGGCCGTTGCCGGGCTTTTTGGCGAAGTCTGGCGCAAGGGCGCCGCCTGGGCGGTGCAAAAATCCGCCGGTCAGTGGGTGCCGGTGGATGCTGCTTAAGCGTTCAGCCCGCCATCCACCATGAGCACGCTTCCGGTGGTGAAGCTTGACGCCTCCGAGGCCAGGAAAAGAACGCTCTCGGCTATTTCTTCTGGGCGGGCATGGCGTTTCAGGGGAATGGTCTGATTGATCATCTGGGTCGCATCCATGCCCATGACGGAACCCAGCCGGTCTTCGATATCGGTTTGGAAGCCGTTATCCACCGGGCCCGGGGCCAGCACATTGACCCTTATGTTGCGGGGCGCCGCCTCCTTGGCAACGGTGCGCATGAGCCCCACCAGCGCATGTTTGGAGGTGGCATAGGCGACGATATTGGGATTGGCCTTCACCCCCATGATCGAAGACGTAATGATGATCGAGCCCCCGTCATTCATCCGCGCCAGGCCATATTTGCAGACCAGGAAACTGGCCTTCACATTGACCGCCATGACCCGGTCGAATACGTCCTCCGGATAATCGGTGATGGGGCTGATCGCTCCGGACGCACCCGCGTTGGAAAAGATCACATCGATCTTGCCCCAGCGCCCGGCGGCGTCCTCCATATAGGCAAGCGTGGCATCGGCACTGGTGACGTCGGCGGCATGAATGGCGGCCCGGCCCCCATGCTCCAAGACGGCCACCGCTGCCTTATCCAGAAGCTCCCGGTTCAGATCGACCAGCAACACATTGGCGCCTTCGCCCAGTAACCGCTGGGCGCTGGCCAAGCCGATGGAACCGGCGGCCCCGGTGATGATACAGGTTTTGTTTTCCATGATAGCCATTTCTCTCTCCCTATTGCTTTTCCCGGCTCGGCAGATAGCTCATCCCGGCCAGCCAAGGTTGGACCGACCGGGTCCAAATCTGGACGCGGGGTGGCAAATTATCCCGCTGATCGGTGGTTGCCGCGCGCACCCTGTATTGTTTGGGCCCGTCGCCATCGGCGGCGGAATATATGTGCGTGCCGCATTCGGCGCAAAACCCCATGGCCCGGCGTCCTCCGGCATCGGTCGATTTGACATAGACCTGGGGCTCACCCTTGGTGATGCGGAACCCCCCTTCGGGCGCCGTAACGCCGGAGCGGAAGGCCTAGTCGGACAGGGTCTGGCAATCGGTGCAATGGCAGATACCGACGCCTTCGGGATCGATTTGGGCCTCGTAACGAAGGGCCCCGCAATGGCAGCCGCCTTCGATGTTCATCATTGGCTTTCTCCTATTGGCGTAATTGCGGTTCCAGGCGCTGTGCAGGGTCCTGACTTTCGTGCAGGATGCGCACGATGTCGATTGTCTTGGTCCCCTCGCGGTAAAAAATCAAATGACGGCCGGCGGGACAGGCGCGGAGGTCTTTGGCGATATCGTCCCATGGCGCGCCCATTCCGGGCCTCCCGCGGAGCAGGCCAAGTTTCTCCTTTATCTGATCCAAATATTTTTTCTTTTGCCGGGCTCCCCATTTTTGCCCGGTCAGGGTTGCGATTTGGGCCAGGTCGCGCCTGGCGGGGTCGGACAGGCGAAGAGGTTTAGAACTCGGCAAAGAGGGCATCCAGCTCGGCGTCGCTGGCAATCAGTGCCGCACTTCCTTCCTCCAGAGCTCCGTCGCCATCCGCCACGGCCTGGCGCAGCCGGTCCATTTTCAGGGCGCGCTGTTCGGCCTGGCGCTTCAACAGGCGGAGCGCTTCGCGCACCACTTCGCTGGCACTGTTGTAATCGCCGGATTCCGCCTGATCGCGGATGAATTGCTCAAGGCTGGGGGTCAGACTGAAATTCATGGAAACACCTCCTGACAAACGGAGGTGATTTTGCGGATCATAGCAAGATATGTCAATGATTGATATCAATCTTTGACATATTTATACCTCCCCTTCTTTCGGCTGGGGGCTTGGTATAAGCTTTGGGCCAATCATCATGGGGGACATTGCGATGCGCATTACTTTGCTAGGCACCGGACAACCTCTACCTGATCCCAGGCGGCGCGGGCCGTCCAGTGTGGTGCGGCTGGGCGAGGATTTTATTTTGGTGGATTGCGGATCGGGCGTGGTTCTGCGTCTGCATGAGGCGGGCGTTTCGCCGGGCGATGTGCATACATTATTCCTGACCCATCTCCATTCGGATCACTTCATCGATCTCGGACATTTTCTGGTGCAGCGCTGGATCAAGGGGGACGATCAGCCTCTGGATATGGTGGGCCCCAGAGGGACGGCAGCACTGCTTAAGCCCACCCTGGAGCTTTTGGAAACCGACATTTCCATGCGCATGAAAATCCGCAGCAAGCCGCGCGAACCCTTGAAGGTCAATCTACGGGAAATCGATGCCGGGCCGGCGCTGAGCCTGGACGGCATGGAAGCCACCGCCTTCGATGTGGCCCATTATCCCCTGGAGCAGCCTTTCGGCTACCGGTTTGAAACAAAAGACAGGGTGATCGTCCATTCCGGCGATACTTCCCCCACGGAAAATCTTATCCGCCACGCATCGGGGGCTGATCTTCTGGTTCATGAATGCATGGATGATGCGGCCTGGGACGATGCCAAGATCGATCACGCCAAGACCGGCCGCTCCCACACCACTCCCGGCCCTTTCGCCCAAATCGCGCTGGAGACCAAGGTGGGGATGGTGGTCGCCACCCATCTCAATCCCGGCACCCAGCCCCAGGCCATGGCCCAGGCCATCAACGAAGGCGGCTATGCCGGGCCCCTGGCCATCGGCGAGGATTTGATGACGCTGTAGTCCTTTGAAGGAAAGCAGATAATGAAATTCCAACCTTTATGTCCCATGCTGGGCGCCAAAGTCGAAGATATCGATGTTCGGGAACTGGGCCCGGGAGAGCATCAGAAAATCCGCGACGCGCTTAACAAATATTTGCTGCTGGTCTTCCCCGGCCAGGATCTCAGTGTCGAGGAACATATGGGTTTCACCGAAATATTCGGCGAAATGGCCTATACTCCCCAGCGCCTGTTCGGCGGCGATCATGTCTGGCCCAAATATCCCTATGTGGATAAGGTTTCCAACATTGAAGAAGATGGTGAGCCCATCGGCACCTTGGGAAATTGGGATCTGGCCTGGCATTCGGATATGTCCACCATCTCCCGGCCCTGGGGCACCACGGTGCTCTACGCCGTGGAAGTCCCGGAAGGGCACGGCAACACCGTTTGGGCCAATATGTATGCGGCGCTGGAGAGCTTGCCGGTGGAGCTCAGACAAAAAATCGAGGGGCACCAGGCAACCCAGGACGGCTTTCTATACAAAGACGGTGATCTGGATGTGGAGCGGACGCGGGCCGATGATCTGGACGAGGGGGATTACGACGGCGCCGGCGCCACCCATCCTGAAACGGGGCGCAAGATTTTGTTTCTGGGGCGCCGCGCCAAATGCCGGGTCGATGGCATGGAGCCGGTCGAAAGCGATGAGCTTCTGGATGAATTATGGCGCCATGCCGTGGCACCCGGACTGGCCTGGACCCATGAATGGCGGGCGGGTGATTTGCTGGCCTGGGATAACCGGGCGACCATCCACCGGCGCGATGAATTTGACAATGGGCTGCGCCGCCGTCTGCACCGAACGGCGACCAAGGGCGAGCGGCCCTATTAGGAGAGGCTTTCGAGGGTGATAACCGTGCGGGCTGGTTTGGGGAACCTTGAAACCCGCCTAAGGCTATTTCTTTGGGGCGGATTTGAAGACGGCCAGGATATATCTGGCCGTCGATTGATAGGCCAGCACTAAAATCCTGCCGATCGCCGCGTTAGCCGCCGGAACATTGAAGAAGCAATCGCCCGTATAGGTTATTCCGGATTGGGGCGTGGCCGTGCAAATCGTTCCCTTGTATTTGACGGATTTCATCAGCCCGGCCATGGCCTCGTTGGCGTGAACGGAAGCCGCATCGACCATTGCGCCGGGGTCCGATTGTGTCCAATGTTTATTCCAACCCGTGGCCTTGAAGTTGGCCTGCACCGTCGGAACATAATCTTCCCACACCGGGTGCAGTTGGGTGGGTACGCTGATGCCGCTGAAGGAAGAAGAATGAATGGGCTGGGTGATATCGGTCACGTAATGGAGCGCATTGCCGAATTGGCGGCATTTCGCGGCGGTGCTCAGGTTTCCGGCCTTTGCCAGACGCGCTTTCGCATTGCTAGCCGCATTGCCGTGCTTGGTTTGGTCTATGCCAGCGATCAGATAGGTGGTTGATTTGGTTTTCGACCCCCGCCCGTCAATATGCCGGACATTGTAAAAATGCGCGCCCATCGCCTTGCCCGGCGAATCGGCGAGATTGCTGTTGTCAACCTCCCACAGCCCGGTCTCCCAGGCCTTCCGGCAGTTACTAGCCGTCAGAACCTGCACGGCCCTTTTGGCCGCTGGCACATTTGCCTTTTTCAGCAATTCGAGGGCCTGATTGACCACCCTGAGATGGGTGTTGCCGCGCCATTTGATCCGATGGGTGCAGGTGCTGACGGCGGTGCGCAGCGACCTGGCCGGGCATTTGACATAACACAAGGCGCCCCAGATATGGCTGCCCGAGGGGCAATCCGAACTTTTGTAGCATCTGGCGCCCGATCTGTTTTCGCCGGGACGGCAACCCCTTTTTGCTCATGCCCATGGTGTGCACCCCCTTGCCGCAATAGAGGCCCATATTCTTCCAACCCCTGGGGCAACTGGCGGCATGGGTGCTGTTGCCGTAGCTACTCGCTCTCCGGCCGCAGGTCGCGCCGTTATTTGTGTATCCGTTTGGGCAATCGGCAACCCGGCCGGTGCCCTTGGGAATTCCACGGGATTTGGCGTATTTGGGCTGGGTATCTGGAACCCCGGTGGAGACTTTCAGCGCGCCTCCCGAACATTCAGCATGTTCGCATGATTTGGGCCCCGCATCCCAGGCAAGGGCGCTCCCCGCCCACAGAATAGCGCTGAATATAAGGGCCACGGGTAGAGCGTAGCGGGCAAATCTCTGGCGGCTGGCGGCAGCGGAACTCGGGTCACGGAAACGACCCAATTGGCATCTGGTCTGAAATTCAAGCATTCCATCCTCCCTGTTTTGGCTTTCCCTTATTAAAAAGATTATTCTTATACGAATGAATGGCCACCTATTCTGTTACGTAAGGTTGTGGGAATAATTATGCTTTTAATAATTAGAGTCAATCAATTTGATAACTTTTCGTGAGCAGAAAAACGGGTTTAGCTTTCTGGCTAAGGCCCCTCTTGGCTTTTAACCCCCATGCTTGATTTCCTCCGAGGCCATTTTTCTCCTTGCCTTTATCTGAACGATCGTTTAGTTTATCTCTCAAAGCCGATTCAAACCCTTTGGAGGAGCAATCCCATGGACTTCCTGATCCAGTACAAAGTTAAGCCGGACCTGGTCGATGCCCAGTTGGCCGCGATCAAGACTTTCACCGATGCCATCCGTGCCGAGGGCGATGCTGGGCAGCGCTATGCGGCCTACCGGGAAGAAGATGGGGTCAGTTTTACTCATCATGCCTGGATGGCCGATGAGGAAACCTTCGCCGAAGGCATGAAACAGCGCTGGGAAGGGCCGCCCAAAGTCACCAAGCTGGCCCAATTCGCCACTTCGGCGCAATAAGCGCCATGGCCGAAGCGGACGGGTTTCTGGGTGAAATATTGCGTCTGTTCACGCCTTTGGGCGATGTGCGGGAAAATCGCATGTTCGGCGGCTATGGGATATTTCTGGAAGGCATCATGTTCGCGTTGATCTCGTCGAAAGATCAATTGTTCCTAAAAACGGATGAGGAAACCCGGGAAGCCGATCTGTCCCTGGGCGCTCCCAGCCACGGCAAGATGCCCTATTACGCCCGCCCGAAGAGGTGCTGGGCGGTTGGGGCGAGATGGAGGATTGGGCCCAGGGTGCGGTGGCTGCGGCGAGGCGGGGGAAGAAGAACAAACCGGCTAAGCGGAAGGGGTAGGGTCAGATGCGGCAAGGCGGCTACCGCGAAGGCCGGTTCGTGACGCTAGACCAAATCTTCCAGGTCGAGATCCAGGACGGCGGCCAGCTTGCGGTTGGCGGCGATGGAGCCGGGCAACCTGCCGCGCTCGATGTCGGAAATGTAACTCACGCTGAGCCCGGCGCGGCCGGCCAGCTGGGCCAGGGTGTAGCCACGATATTTGCGGTAGGCGCGCAGCTTGTTGGCGCCGTCCAGGATTTCATAAACCAGTTCGGCGGGAAAGGTCTCCTCGTCCCGGGTTGCCTTGTAGGCGGCCAGGGCTTCGGCATCTTCGGCCACCTCTTCGCGTTCGTGGCGGGTGCGTAAGGCGGCGACGGCGCGGGCCAGGGTGCGGGCCATTTCATCCTTGGGGTGGGTGGCCAGGCGCTTGGCGGCCAAGGCGTCGGCCTTGTCTATCTGGCTATAGGGCAGGGGGCGGGCCATCTTGTTTATCCATTCCTTCGGTATGCGCCGCCGCGTGGCGCGATTTAAAAAATTTCCATATTTTCGCCGGTCTCGTCAATCTGCACCGAAGCGCGCCAGCCGCCAGCCCTGATCCGGTATCCGTTGGCGAGGCCCTTGAGCGAGGTGACGTTGTTGTTGGGGGCCTTGGGATCGGCGGCGAAGCGGTCAATGGCATTCTTGATCTGGTGGGCCTGGGCGGGCTGCATCCGGAAAAGGACCTTTTGGGGAGAGCTTTTGTATGTCGTTTTCAAGATTAGAATCTACGTGATTAACGGAAAATTGTCAAATATTTTTTCCGCAAATAACGTAATTATTTTTATGGCGCTAACCAGGGATTATGCGGTGAAGTAGAGGCCGCCATGTAGGCGGTTGCCGATCCGCTCTCCCCGCCAAGCGCTAAGGTATTTCACCAACCCCCCGCTGCCGCTACAATCCGCCCACCCGCCGGGAGGGGGCGCGCGGATTTATGCACTGGCTGACCAATCAAGGATATGTACTGATGGCGATCACCGCCGTTACCTGGTCGGGTAACGCTGTGATTGGGCGCGCCGTGCATGAGACCGTGCCGCCCGTCGGACTTAATTTTTGGCGTTGGGTGGTGGTGCTGCCGGTATTCATCGTGCTGGCCTGGCCCCATTTCCGCAAAGACTGGCCTTTGGTGCGCTGCCATTGGGGCATTCTTTTGTTTTTGGCCATGATCAGCATTTCGGGCTACAACGCCTTTGTCTATACCGGACTGAATACGACGACGGCCATCAACATGTTGATGATCAATGCGGGGCGTCCGGTGGTGATCATCTTTCTGGCCTATCTGTTTTTGGGCGAGCGGATCAATTTGTTGCAGTCCCTGGGACTGATCCTGGCCTTGTCGGGGACCATGACCATTATGGCGCGCGGTGATCTTGACGTCCTGCTGGGGGTCAAATTCATCAGCGGCGATTTGTGGGTGGTGGCGGCGACGCTGGGATGGGCGGTCTATACGGTGGTCTTTCCCCGCAAGCCCAAAATCCATCCGACCAATTTCATGCTGGTCACCGTGGTCATGGGGCTTTTGGTCCTGTTGCCCTTTTACGTCTATGAGACGTTGTTCGTCCGCCCCGTGCCCTTCATGACCGCCGAGGCATGGTCGAGCATCTTATATCTGGGCTTGATTGCCGGCGGCCTGGCCTATCTTTGTTACAACCGCATGGTCGAGGTTCTGGGGGCGGGCAAGGCCGGGCTTACGTCTTATCTGGTGCCGGTGATCGGGACCATACTGGCCATTACCTATTTGGGTGAGCAGTTCCGCAACTTTCACATTGCGGGTATCGGCCTCATCCTGGCCGGCGTTCTGCTGGCCACCCGGTCCCGGAAGGAAGCTTAGGCTGAGCGGTTTTCGATCACCACGGAATCCGTGCCCCGCTGCACCTGAATATAGCCAAGGCCTGAATGTTTGCTCATCTCATTGAGCAGGGAAACCATGGGCATGGCGGCACTATAATATTGCCGGGGCGGCCCGGCGGCGCGCATTTCCTGAAGCGCCTGTTCGCCCTTCATGATCACCCGGTTCAGCAGTTCCTCATCCGGGATGTCCGGCGCGCCCATCTTTTGGCGCACTTCTTTTACCGAAATATCCTCGATGGGGCGTTCGGCGAAGGCGGCCAGCTCCTTGGCCCGGGGCAGGGACAGGAACTTGTCCTTGAGGTCCTGATCCATCCAGGGCTCGCCCGAATCCTCGCCGTAGGCCCCTTGCGCGAAGCGGATCAGTTCGTCCATCACAACCTTGTAGCGCTCTCCCGTCGCCACATTGATGGCGGCCTGGGTGCACATGAACTGGGAATAGGGCGTGATCATGATGGGGTAGCCCAGCTCCTTGCGGATCAGAACGCTTTCTTCGATCACTTCGTCCAGCCGGTGGTCCAGGTTGATTTCGGCCAGTTGGAAGCGGAGATTGGAAATCACGCCGCCCGGTATCTGGTGGATATATTGGCCGTAATCATATTTTGTCGTCTCGCCCACGGCCATATTGTCCTGATGGGCGCAGGTGGTGAGGCGGGCGGCGGCGCGGGCCAGCAATTCTTCGTCCAGACCGTGGCTGTAACCCATGAGTCTGGCATTCTTCGCCGTATCCAGTACCGATGGCTGGCCCGAACTTTCGGCCAGGGGCGGCAGCCCCGTATGCAGCGTGGGGATGCCCAGCTCCAGGGCTTCCATATAAACCAAAGGCGCCAGCCCGGTGGTGCAATGGCCGTGGATTTCGAGCGGGATACCTTCGCAATTTTCCTGAAAAACCGGGATCAAGGTGCGGATGCGGTCGACGGTGAGCAATCCGCCTTGGTCTTTCAGGTAGATGGCGTCGGGCTTGAAGGCGGTGGCGGCGCGCACCTTTTCGGCGAACAGCTCATCTGTGTGGCGCGGTGATATGGAATAGGCGACGGCGATGGAGACTTCCAGCCCCAGCTCCTTGAAGGTGGGAATGAAGGTAGGAAAGTCACGCTTCAACTGATCGAAGGTGTTGGAAATGATCTGGATGCGCTGTAGCGTTCCCATCTCCACCAGATGCCTCCAGAACAGCTTGCCAAGTTCCGGCGGGGTGGGCGGCCCGAAGGCGTTCAGATTAAAGCCGCTGCCGATGCAGATTTTCCGGGTTTTGGGCATTTTCGCCGCCAGCATGGCCGACAGCGTCCAGGGGTCTTCCTTCAGGTCACGGATGATCTTTTTGAAATGGATGGCGTTGGTCGGCACCTCGATGGATTCGAAGCCCGCATTGTCCAGATCCTCGGCGACGGCTTCCATCATGCTGTAGCGGATGCCCATGGCCCACAGGCTTTGGGATCCGTCGCGGAAGGTGGTGTCGAGAAATTTGACCTGCTTGGCGCTCATGACGGCCTCGTTAGAAGGGCGTTCCGTGGGTATCGTTGAGGAATTTCATCAAGGGCTTGGCGGCGGTGAAGGTATCTGCCACTTCGGTGGTGAATTTGGCCGAGCCGGCCAGCTTGGCATCGGCGCGGCGCATGGCGAAAAAGCTCTTGCGTTTGGGGTCCCCGATCAAGGGGTGATCCGGATCGAACCCCTTGGGTGCCCGCTTCAGCCCGTCGCCCGAAACGCCGCCGAAACAATCCTTCAGCTTCTTATTCCCGGTGACTTTTTTCCAGGCCGCCGGGTCGGCGGCAATGCGTTCGCGGATGCGGCGCAAGGCGGCACTGTCGGGCTTCCAGGTGCCGCCCCCGAACATTACCAGCGACGGTTCCAGATGGACATAAAAGCCCAGCGCATGGGCATCCTTGCCCGCCTGATGGCGGAACTGGCAGGCGCCGTGCTCCTTATAGGGCCGCTTATCCTTGGAGAAACGCACATCGCGGTAGATGTGGGACATGGACCCACCATTGGGCCGTGGATCGGCCACATAATGGGGCGATATTTTGCGAAGCGCGGGCTCCATGGCTTCGATGAAGGCGCAGATGGGTCCGGCCACTTCTTCTTTGTAGCGGTCCTTATTGGCGTTGAACCAAACCCGTTCGTTATTGGCCGCGAGTTCTGTGAAAAAGGTGAAGAACTCATTTGGAAATCCGGTGAAATCCTCGGCCATAACTTGCCCTTTCCCGGTTAGTCCCTGAATTCTTCCCTTAATTGGTCTATCTGCTTGAGCCAGGCCCGGTCGGTGAGCATGAATATCCTGGCCTTGCCGTCCACCGCATGGTGGCTGACCCAGCTCCAATGAGGTGCCGTGAAGACATGGTTGGTATGCCAATCGAAGGTCTTGTCCCCCACATGGCTTACCCCGTCGCCCTCGACCACCAGATAGATGGCATTGCTGGTCGTCCGGTAGGCCTGGGTCTCCTGGCCGTTTTCCAATTCCCACAGATAGCTGTCCAGCGTCGGGATCACCGGCCCGCCGGTCATGGGGTTGGTGTAACGCAGGCGTTTCGATCCGTCCTTGGCGGCGGGCATGGCGGCCAGCGCCTCCAGGGTCTGGGTCCAGGGATAGCGGAACATGGGCGAAAAGGCTGCTTCTTCGCGGCCCGTTTCGGGCACCACGCCGCCGATGGCGAAACCGGCATCGGGCAGGGTGGTCACGTCCGTCGGAAATTCCGTCGGATTGCCCCGCCCGGAAAAGACGCCCAGGGCTCCGGTCAAGGGCAGATCCAGACCGTCGAACCAGACCACCCGCTGATCGCCTTCATTGATATGTTCGTGCCACGACCCATTGGGGGTCAAGATCAGATCGCCCTTTTGCATCTCGCAGCGCTTGCCATTGACGATGGTCGCTCCGCCAACCCCTTCCATGACGAAACGCAAGGCCGATGCGGAATGCCAATGAAGGGGCGCGTGATCCTTTGGGTTCATGATCTGGATGCCGGCGAAAAGATTGGTCGTCGTCGTTATCCCTGTGCCGAAATCCGGATTGATCAGCATGAGCACCCGGCGTTCTGCATCCTCCATGGGCACATCGGCCGCCGCCCGCTCGACGAGGGGCAGCAGATCGCGCCAGGCCCAGTGAATGGGTGCATCGGGCGCCACCGGTTCGGGCGAGACAATATCGTCGTAATTACCCCACAGGCCCCGTACCTGGGCCTTGTCCAGTTTTTCCATGAAATCGGGTGCCCATGCATCCCCTTTTTGATTGGAATCAGCCATCATCTCTCCCCCTTCGTGAAGGCGGGTACGCACCCGCGCTGGAACCCCGATCCTGCCAAATATGGGCCTTCAAGACAACCGCCACCTCATGGATTGACATTCCGGGCCCGGCGGGCTTCCAATGCACCAGATCACAGGGGAGGAAACGTCATGAACATTTTGAACAAATCCAGCCGGCCCATGCATCTGGGGCCTTTTCCGCTGGAGAAAATAAAGTGGGTGGAACAGCCCACGACACTGATCATCGATGACGAGGTGCGCCGCATCCCAAAGCGCGCCGACGGGTTCCACCGCGCCACCATCGGCGATTTTGGTGAACGCCAGCGGGCGGCCAGATTGAAGTCTGGCGGCGCCAGGGAATCGGGCAATATGCGCCCCGCACCGCTGAATGGTGCGATCCGCAGCACACTTCTGAAATTATCCAAGGATCATGACGGTGATGTGGCGCCCGATTTGGCACCCATCACCGATGATCTGGAACTCCGCTCGCAAAACCTAAAAGCGCTTTGTTATTTCCTGGGCGCCGATCAGGCAGGCATCTGCGAGGCCAAGCCCTATGTCTGGTACTCCCATCAGAAGGACGGCACGCCCATCGACATCTATCACAAGAACGCCATCGTCGTTCTGCTGGATCAAAGCTACCCGACGCAAGACGCATCCTGCGGTGACGATTATGCCTCCGGACCCATGCGGTCTTATATGCGGGGCGCGGAAATCTGCAACATCGTGGCCGGATACATCAGAGGCATGGGTTATTCGGCCCGGGCCCATTCTTCCGTCGATAGCGATGTCATGCAGCCGCCCCTGGTGTTGTTGGCGGGGTTGGGAGAGATGAGCCGCATCGGCGAGACCGTGCTCAACCCCTTCATCGGGCCTCGTTTCAAGTGCGCCGTGGTCACCACCGACATGGATCTGGCGCCCGACAAACCCATCGATTTCGGCTTGCAGGATTATTGCGAAAAATGCCAAAAATGCGCCCGCGAATGTCCGGTCGGCGCCATCCCCTATGGCCCCAAGATCATGTATAACGGCTATGAGACCTGGAAGCAGGATGTGGCCAAATGCACCAGTTACAGGACCTGCAATCCCAACGGGGCGGGGTGTGGGCGCTGCCTCAAGGTCTGTCCTTGGAACAAGGCGGACCATGTGAGCCACCGTCTGGCCCGCTGGTCGGCGATCAATCTGCCCTGGTCCAGGCGCGCGCTGATCCGGCTCGACGACATGCTGGGCTTTGGCAACCGCAATCCGGTGAAAAAATGGTGGTTCGACCTGACCGTGGAGGACGGCAAGGTGATCATGGCCAAGAACCCCAACCAGCGGGACATCAACCCGAAGAAAAAGAAGCCGAAAAATCACCGGGTCGCCCTCTACACCCCGGATATGCTGCCGCCCTCGGACGAGATGGATGTGTTTCCCTATGACCGTAAGGCAGGTTACGAGGTAGCGGCCAAAATGGAAACGCCCGAGGAAGCGCGACGCCGGACTGGAGCATAAGACAAATTCCGACAGACTATTTTGCAATTGGGAAGCGGC
The DNA here is from genome assembly GCA_964493945.1 of uncultured Rhodospirillaceae bacterium. Taxonomy (GTDB): domain Bacteria; phylum Pseudomonadota; class Alphaproteobacteria; order Rhodospirillales; family UBA2165; genus CAZBQG01. The sequence goes on along the minus strand of CAZBQG010000065.1, from coordinate 2,578 downwards.
GCGATTAGTATCGCTTCTTCACCAAAGGGAGAATGATTATGAATCTTATAAAAAACACTTTGCGTTCGTCTGTTCTGACCGGCGTCTGTTTCGCTGTCCTCGCGCTCGCCGGCAGCGGGCAGTCCCAGGCCGCCGATAAGCTGCGTCTGGCCAAGGTCGTGCCCCATCCCTGGACCTTCATCGCGGCCGATGTGGCCGAGGAACAGGGCATCTGGAAGAAACATAATCTGGATGTTGAGATTCTGGGATTGGGCGGCAGTGCCAAGCTGGCCCAGGCCCTGGCGGCAGGCAGCGTCGATGTGGGGATCGGATCCGGTCCCGGCATGGGCTTCATCGCCAAGGGTGCCCCCGAACTGGCCGTCGCGGCCATGGCCGGTCAGCCCCTGAACATGGCCATCGTGGTGACCAAGAACTCCAAGCTCTATCCCAAGGGCAAGGGGGTTAAGGATCTGAAGGGGACCAAGATCGGTGTGTCCACGCCTTCCTCGCTCACCTATTTCCTGACCACCCGTCTGGCCCATGAGCAGGGCTGGGCGTCAAGGGCATCACGCCCGTTCCCTTGGGCCGCCTTCCCGCCCAGGTAGCCGCCGCCAAGGCTGGCAACACGGATGGGTTCGTCATGTCCATTGATGTCGGATTGAAGATGGAGGAGCGCAAGACCGGGCGCGTGTTGCTCAGGTTCGGCGATTACATCACCAAGTTCCACACCCATGTTCTGTTCGCCACCAACAAGATCATCAAGGCCAGGCCCGACGTAGTGCGGCGTTTCCTCAAGGGCTGGTTCGAAGCCATCGCCCATATGCGGAGAAACAAGGCAGCCACGGTCAAGACCGGCATGCGGGTGGCCAAGCTAAGCAAAGCAGTCTCCTCCGCCGCCTATGACCGGATCATGCCCATGTTCTCGGACAATGGGAAGTTCGATAAGGCATCCCTCGACGTGGTGGCCGAAGGTTTGGTGGTGACCAAGATCTTCAAGAAAAAACCGGATATGAGTAAACTCTACACCGAGAAGTTCCTGCCCAAGTAATTCTGGGGAACGGATAGAGGGAGCGCGCGCCGGGCATCCGGTTGCGGCGCGCGCTCCACTCCAATCGATTTGGAAAAAACGGAAAGACTTTCCATGCCGCCAGCCTTATCCGATCGCACGGCCATCCGGGCCGATGGCATCACCCATGTGTTTGGCGATGACGACGATGCCAGACGCGTCGTCGCCCTGGATGACATATCCATCGAAGTTGCCAAGGGTGAACTTCTCTGCCTGATTGGCCCTAGCGGCTGCGGCAAGAGCACGCTCCTGAATATCATGGGTGGGCTGGTCAATCCGACCCAGGGCCAGGTCCAAGCGGGTCAGGTTCAGGTCACCCAGCCCCTGCCCGATGATATCGCCTTCGTCTTCCAGGAAAGCGCGCTGTTTCCCTGGAACACCATCGTCGATAACATCAAGATCGCCATGAAATTCCAGGGCGTGGAGGAGGGCTTGCGCGATGAGCGGGCCTGGAATTCCCTGGAAGCGGTCGGGCTGGCCGATTTCGGCGATCATTTCCCAAGCCAACTGTCGGGCGGCATGAAGCAGCGTGCCGCACTCGCTCGGGCGCTCAGCCTGGAGACGGACATTCTTTTGATGGATGAGCCCTTCGGTGCGCTGGACGAACAGACCCGCATGATTTTGGGTGAGGATCTGTCGGTCATGCTGGCCAATACGGACAAGACCATCATCTTCGTTACCCACAGCCTGGCCGAGGCGGTGTTCCTGGCCGACCGGGTGGCGGTCATCACGGCCCGGCCCGGCAAGATCAAAAAGATTATCGATATCGGCGAAGGCCATCCCCGCAAAGCCGACTTCATGACGTCGGATAAATTCAACGATCTGCGCAATGAGCTTTATGCCATGCTGCGCGACGAAATCCGCAAGGCGGTGGAGGGCGAGGAAGGCCGGTCCCAGGCTGGATCCGAGGCAGGGGGCAGCAGATGAACGAAGGAAGCAAGTCGCGCATCCGCATCGTCCAGGTGATCTTTTTCGCGATCCTCTTCGGCGCCTGGTTCGCGGTCACGGAAACGGGGCTGGTCAGCGCCCTGTTCCTGCCGACCATTCCCAATGTTTATCTGGCTTTTATCGAAATTCTGGAAGAAGGCAACGCGTTGGCGCCGCTCAAGATAACTTTGTTCGAATTGGGCTTCGCCTTCTTCAACGCCCTGGTGGCGGGGACTACCATCGGCTATTTGGTCAGCCGCTCAGCCTTTCTCATGCGCGCTTTCGAGCCCTTGTTTTCATCCCTCTTCGCCATCCCCCTGATCATTTTCTATCCCCTGGCCCTGTTGTTCTTCGGCCTTGGACCGGGCTCCAAGATCGCCATCGGCTCGACCCTTGGTTTTTTTCCCATCGTGCTCAACACCATCAACGGGTTTGGCCATGTGGATCCCAATTACATCAAGGCCGCCCGGTCCATGGGGGCCAGCGGCTTTAATCTGTTCCGCCATGTGTTGTTGCCGGCGGCACTCCCTATCATTCTCACCGGCTTCAGAATCGGATTTATCCTTACAATTTTGTCGATCATCGGCGGTGAGACCATCGGTTCAC
>CAZBQG010000064.1:0-18323 GCA_964493945.1 uncultured Rhodospirillaceae bacterium | reverse complement strand
TTTGATGGCATGGGACAAAATGTGAATACTTCGAGCTTATCTATGTCAGCCCCTATTTTTATTTAGCAGTAAAGAAAATCCAGCGCTTCTCGCCAAGCTTACCCAATCACGCGCAAGGCAGCGCGGGGCCAGCCCAATTACCCACAATGCAGGCCGGGACCATCCCGATCCGGCGCCATCGACCCCTTTTCAGCCTACCCACCCCGCCTCCCATGGCGTAAATTCCTCCCATGATGTTGATCGAGATCACCGGCTTTCTGGGATCGGGCAAGACCACGCTCATGTCCGGGCTGGCGCGTTGGCTGGCCGGGCGGGAGCGCAAGGTGGCCATTCTGGTTAATGAGATCGGCGAGATCGGCATCGATAACCGATGGCTCAAACAATTGGATATGAATGTGTGGGAATTGGTCAGCGGTTGTATCTGCTGCACCCTGGCCGGCGAATTTTCCAGCACCCTGGACAGCATCCGTAAAGATTATGATCCCGATCTGGTTCTAATCGAGCCTTCGGGTGCCGCCGATCCACGGGCCATGGATCAGAGCCTGCAATATTCCGCTGGCGGCAGCGCTGACATAGAGCGGCGCATCGTCACCCTGGTCGATCCCCTGCGCCTCGAGATGCTGCTGGAAATCACGGCGCCCATGATCAAGGGGCATGTGGCCCGTGCCACACTGGTGGTGATCCCCAAGGCGGACGAGGCCAGCGCCAATGAATTGAAGGCCGCCAGGGAATGGGTCCAAAGCCAAAAGCCCCAGGCTGAGCCGTTGGAGATAAGCGCCAAGGATAGATTGGAGGACGCCGCGGCCGAGGCGATCATGTCATGTCTGAACTGATCCTCGCCCCCCTCGCCGTACGCCTTCATTGGCGCCTGGATTCCCCAGCCGGGGCCGAGATTTGGCGAGAGAATGTGACCGGGCTGATGGGGCGCATTTCTCAAATGCTTATGGACGAGGGCGCCAGCCTGATCGGCCATGTAAAGGCCATGACCAGCGATGGCGGCGCGCGGGTGAGTTCCATCGCCGCCGGCCGCCCGCCCCAGGTGAGCGGTTCCTTCCCCGATAATCAGAGCGAATTGAGCCTGGATCTGGTGGTCTTGGTCTATGGCTTGGAGACTGACGGGATTGAGCGCGCCATCGGGCGAGCCCTGGAGCCGGGTGTCACCATGGAGGCGCCATATGAGCCTTAACCCTTATGTCATTTCGTGCGACGTGATGATCGAGGAAATCAGACCCCTGCTGCCCGCCGGGGCGGAGTGCGAAGTGGTGGAAATGAGCCTCCATACCAGACCTAAAATGTTATGCAAAACCTTGCAGGAAATCATCGACCGCATCGACGGCGCCTATGATCTGGTCATCCTGGGCTACGGCATGTGCGGGCGTTCCACGATCGGGCTGGTAGCCCAAAAATCGCGCCTGATAGTGCCCCGGGCCGATGACTGCATTGCCATATTTCTGGGCTCGCAAAAGACGCTCCGGGCCGAAATGGCGCGCGAGCCAGGGACTTATTTCCTGACCCGGGGTTGGCTGGGCGACGGCGCCGAGGGGCCCTTTGCCGAATATGACCGCATGGTCGAGACCTATGGCAAGGAGCGTGCCGACCGGTTGCTCAAAAAAATGATCGGCCATTATAAGCGCATCGCCTTCATCCGGGCGGAAGATGGTGGCGAAGAAGAAAAGGCCCGCGCCGAGGCCCGCACCATCGCGAAGCGTTTCGATTTGCGCTATGAGGAACTGGATGCGACAAACAGCATATTGGCCCGCATGATGAAGGGCGATTGGACTGAGGATTTCATTGTGGTGGAGCCCGGCGAGGCGATCGACACCATGCATTTCCTGGTTGGAAGAACGGCGGGGGAAAAATGACGGCGGGGATGAAAGAGGCGCTCATCGCCCTGGAGGAAGATCAGGTCCTGGGTCTGGTCAAGGAAGCATTGGCCAAGGGCGTGTCCGAGCTGGAGGTTCTGCAAATCTGCCAGCAGGGCATGGTGGAGATCGGTGATCTGTTCGAAGCCCAGGATTATTTCGTGTCCGACCTGATCATATCGGGAGAGATTTTCAAACAAATCAGCGCCCTGCTGGAGCCGGGGCTGAAGTCGGGCGATCTGGTCTCATCGGGATCGGTGGTGATTGGAACGGTTGCCGATGATATCCACGAAATCGGTAAGAACATCGTCATCACCATGCTTAAATCCTCCAATTTCGAAGTGGTGGATCTGGGCGCCAATGTTGCACCGGAGAAATTCGTCGAGGCGCTGGGCGATACGGGCGCCGGGGTGCTGGGTCTGTCGGGACTGCTTACCCTGGCCTTTGATTCCATGCGCGAAACCGTCGAGGCAGTGCGCGATGCGGGGCTGGCCGGAAGGGTCAAAGTGATGATCGGCGGCGGGCCGGTGGATGAAAATATCCGGAAACTTGTGGGCGCCGATGATTGGGGCGCTGATGCCCAAGCTGCCGTGCGCCTCGCCCGCCTTTGGAGCGAGCAGGCCCATGTCTAAAGAAAAGCTCAAACTTTGGGAGCAGCGCGAGGCCAGGGTGCAAAAGGCGCTTCGCTGTGAACCTGTCGACCGGGTGCCCTTCATGTTCATGGGTTCGGGCTACATCCCCCGTTCCATGGGCGTACCCTTATCCAAATTCTGCACCGATGGCGAGCTGGCCGTGGAAACCACCCTGGATTGCCTGGACAGCCTGGATGATATCGATGGCATCAATCTGATGGTGGGCGGCATCTATCCGGCCAATCTGGCCAGCCAATGGCTGTCGCGCATCGATGTGCCGGGCCGCCAATTGCCGGAAGACAATATGTGGCAAGTGCATGAAGACGAAGACATGAAGCCGGAAGATTACGATCTGCTTCTCAACGAAGGATGGGAAGCCTTCATCGCCCTAATGACCCCCAGAATTCAGGACATGGAGCTTTTGAAGGCCAACCAGGAATGGATGGCGGGGCATTGGGCGGGGCTGGCCGGACGTTATCATGAACGGGGCTTTGCCACCCTTTGCGGTGGCATCGCCCGCATTCCCTTCGAAGTCCTTTGCGGGGCGCGCTCCATGGCCAGTTTCTTCGTCGATTGCTACCGCATGCCGGACAAGGTGGAGGAAGCCCTGGAAGTCATCCGCCCCGAACTCCTGAAACTGCCCAAGCAGTTGACAGACCGTAGCAGGCTTAAAAGCATGTGGATCGGTGGCTGGCGCTCGGCCAGCGCCCTGCTGGCGCCCAAGATCTGGGACCGGTTCGTCTTCCCCCATTTGAAGAAACTGGTCCTGGAAATGCATAAGAATGACATTTTCTGCGTGCTCCATTTCGACCAGAACTGGGACAGGGATATCGAACGTCTTTTGGAATTCCCCCGCCATGCTTGCGCCTTTTCCGGCGATGGCTTTACGGATTTGAAACGGGCCAAGAAAATCCTGGGCGATCACATGGCCTTCCTGGGCGACATGCCGGCAGCCCTGTTGGCCGCCGGCACGCCGGAAGATGTTTACAACTATGCCCGCAATCAGATCCGTGATCTGGGGCCCACCGGGCTGATCATGACTTCGGGCTGTGATGCACCCTTCAACACGCCCCGGGAAAATATGGAGGCCTATGTGGCCGCCACCCACGACCATGGCGGTGGCACCTAGCTATGTCAGGCGATGATGACATCAAGAAGGTTCCCTTTCTCGATCTCAACGTGACCGAACGATCCCTGGAGATGGAGAAGCGCCCCGACGGGTCCATCCTGATGCGCGCCGGCTTGGCGCCCGCCTCCTATCCTGATCAGATATCATATTATTTAAGAAAATGGGACGAGGAGGCGCCGGACCGCGTCTTTCTGGCCGAACGGGACGGGCCGGATAGCTGGCGGGAATTGACCTATGGGCAGGCCCGGGATATGGCGGACCGGGTTTCTCAGGGGTTGCTTGACCGGGGCCATGGCCCGGACCGGCCCATCGCCAGCCTGGGCGGGACGGCCGACGGCGGCAACTGCATCGATATGGGTATCCTGAAACTGGCCGCCATGCAGGTGGGCATTCCCTTCATGCCCATATCGCCGGGCTATTCCCTGATGTCGGAAGATTTCGCTAAGCTCAAATACATTTTCACCCAAACCGAACCCAGCCTGGTTTTCATCCCCGACCGGACTGCTTACGGCAAGGCCCTGGCGGCGGTGGAATTCGCCGGGGCCGACATAACCGAAGGGCTGGGCGATCTGGCGGCGGCGGAGCCGGGTGCTTCATTTCATGGAGCATATGACAGCGTGACACCCGACAGCATGGCCAAGATTTTGTTCACTTCGGGCTCCACCGGAATGCCTAAAAGCGTCATCACCACCCAGCGCATGTTGTGCTTCAATACCGAAACCAAGGCGCAGGTCATGCCATTCTTAGACGAGCGCCCACAGGTGTTTCTGGATTGGATGCCCTGGAACCATGTCGCCGGCGGCAATGTGAATTTCAATCTGACGCTCCACTGCGGCGGCACGCTCTACATCGACGAAGGCAAGCCCCAACCCGAACCCTTCAAAAAGACCTTGCGCAATCTTCGTGATATCCAGCCGACGGCATTCATCAGCATTCCACTGGTCTATGACATGCTGGTCCCCCATCTGGAAGCGGACGATGCCTTCTGCCACCATGTCCTGGAGAAAATGGATTTTCTGTTCTATGCCGGGGCCCCCCTGCCAAGCTCCCTTTGGGACCGGCTGGAAGTCTTGAGCGTCAAGGCTAGGGGCAAGCGCATCCCCTTCTTTTCATCACTCGGTGCCACGGAAACCGCGCCTTCCTGCACTTTTTGTAATTGGCCGTCGCAGGTTTCGGGCAATCTGGGGCTGCCGGTGCCGGGCGTTGAAATCAAGCTGGCGCCGACGGCGGGCAAGTTGGAGATGCGCGTCAAGGGGCCCAACGTAACGCCCGGCTATTACAAAGATGATGAAACCACCCGTGCCGCCTTTGACGAGGAAGGCTTTTACTGCATGGGCGATGCGCTTCGCTTTGTGGACGAAGACAGGCCGGAAGAAGGGTTGCTGTTCGATGGGCGGATTTCCGAGAACTTCAAGCTGATGACCGGCACCTGGGTGCAGACGGGGACGCTGCGTACCGATGCTATTACGGCCATGGCGCCCTATGTGCAGGATGTGGCGGTAGCAGGCGATGGTGAGCGCGAGGTGGGTCTGCTGGTCTTCCCGACTGTCGCCGGACGGGACAAAGAATCCGGCGAATTACGCGGAGAATTACAGGCTGGCCTCCGCGCTCATAACGAAAAAAAATTCAGGCTCGAGCCGGCGCATCGCCCGCATCATGATCATGGATGATGCGCCGTCTGCAGGCGCCGGGGAAATCAATGACAAGGGATATCTAAACCAGCGGGCCGTTCTGGATAATCACGCTGGGTTGGTGGAACGCCTCTACGCCGAAGAGCCCGACGGAGGAGTCATCCGGATTTAAGCGAGCTTGCGGGCCGCCATGTCCATGAGAAATTGCTCGATCACATCCAACGCTTCCGGCACATCTTCGGGCTGCACCCGGAGCAGCCATGAATTGCCAGGGTAAAGCATAATCGACGGCCCCCGCGTGCACATGCCCAGGCAGCCGAACCGCTTCACTTCGATCTCCAACCCGCGTTCGGCCACCCCCGCTTCCAATGCCTCGGCCAATTTCAGGCCGCCGCCCAGGCCACAGCAACGGCTGCCGTCTTCCTGAAATTCGTTGGTGCAGATGCGCATGACGGGAGGGAATTTCGCCTGGGCGGGCAGGCGCAATTTCACCTCCATAGGCAGGCGGGACGGGTCCTCATTCATGAAAAAATCCTAAAGCTTGATCAGACCGATTAGCGCCACCAGGGTCCCCAAGGCGGCAACTCCGTAACAGATTAGCATGGCCAAGCCATCGCTGCGTAGACCAAAATCATAGGCCGTGATGCGCAACCGGTGCGCCCCGTGCCAAAGGGGCAGAAAGACAATTAGAAACGCAATCCCTTTGGCCAGGGGATGGGTCAGGAGCGCGATCACGCTGTCGTAACCGAGGGCCTCGGACGGAAACCCTGTTAGGAAAATCAGTACCGGTGTGAAGAAGGCGGCGAAGGTTCCGCCACCGGCGAACAGGGACCAGATAATGGGTTTATGCGATACGGCCATGATCAAATCCCCACCAAAAGAGCGACAATAAGGGATACGGCAAACCAGCCCAGATAATGGGCGCCGATGACCACCTCGCCCGGCACCCGGTAGGTGCCGATCTGAATGGGCATGGCCTTGGGCGTGACATGAAACCAGGTGGCGGTGTGGTAAAGGGCGAACAGAAACGCCACCAGATGAAATGCAGTGCCCGCAGGCCCGGTCAAGGCCTGGAGATAGGCGTCATAGGCCTTCCGCCCCTGGGCCAGACCCCAGAGCCCCATGATGAGCAGCAAACTGTAGGCGAGGATGAAAAGACTGGTGGCTTCCCGGATCATATAAACCACATAGCGTTGCTGGCTCAGCCACCAGGAATATCTCGGCACCGAACGCCTATAGGGATTTCGGCTCATTTGTTCATCCAACCGGTAAAATAATCCAGGCAGCTGGCGATCTTGGTCTGCTGGATGGCGCCTGCCGGGTCTATCCCGTGGGGGCAGACGCTGGAACAGGCGCCGACGAAACTGCATTCCCAGATGCCTTCATTGGCGGCCACCACATCGGCCCGGGCAGAGCGGCCCTTGTCGCGTTGATCCAGATTGTAGCGGTGCGCCAGGGCCAAAGCCCCAGGCCCGGCAAAATTCTCGTTCAGCGCATATTGGGGGCAGGTGGCGTAGCAAACCATGCGATTGATGCAAAGCGTATATTGCTTGAACTTGAGCAATTGGGCCGGGGTCTGATGATGTTCGCTGTCTTCCACGCGCCGTTCCTGGCGGGGCACCAGATAGGGTTTGACGCTGGCCAGCTTGTCCATGGAGTCGTCGGCCACCGTCACCAGATCGCGCTCGATGAGGAAATTGGCCAGGGGCTCGATGCGTATTTTGTCCGGCAGATCACGGAGGAAGGCCTTGCAGGCGAGCGATGGCTCTCCGTTGACCATCATGCCGCAGCTACCACAAACCGCCATATGGCAGGACCAGCGGTAACTCAGGGTGCGGTCCACTTCATCCTTGACGTAATTGATGGCGTCCAGAAGCACCCAATCTTCATGATAGGGCGCCGAGTAGGTCTGGAATTTGGGCTCCTCGTCCTTATCCGGATCATAGCGGAGAACTTCAAGCTCTATTTGCTCGCGCACCATCACACATCTCCCCCATAGACCCGCAAGGCAGGCTGGGATCTGGTGATGACCACATCGCGGTAGCGGATTTGTGGCTCATCCTCTCCCCCGTAATGGGCCAAGCTGTGTTTGAGATAGGCCTCGTCGTCCCGAACTTCGAAATCCAGCCGTTGGTGCGATCCTCTGGATTCCTCTCGCTTCAGCGCCGAAAGCGCCATGGCCTGGGCGATATCCACCATGGCCCCCAACTCCAGGGCCTGGATCAGATCCGTGTTGAAGACATTGGATTTATCCGCCAAGTCAAGCGCTCCCATGCGCCCCCGTATATCCTTCATGGCAAACCGGCATTCCTCTAGGCTTTCCCGGCCCCGGCGCCAAAGACCAAAAGCTCGGTCAGGGAGTTGGAACCCAGACGGTTGGCGCCGTTGATGCTGACGCAGGCGCATTCTCCGGCGGCGAAGAACCCGTCGAGACAAGTGGCCGCATCGATATCCGTATCGATGCCGCCCATGGTGTAATGGACAACAGGGCGCACCGGAATCAGGTCATGGACCGGGTCCACATCCATATAGCTTTGGCCAGTTCGCGCACCAGGGGCAGGCGTTCGTCGATCTTCTTTTCGCCCAGATGGCGCAAATCCAGATGAACCACATGACCGTAGGGCGTCTCCAAGGTCCGGCCCTTTTTCTGTTCATGCCAGAAGGCCTGGCTCAACCGGTCGCGGGGGCCCAGCTCCATGGCTTTTTTTCTGGCCAGGGGTCGGGTGGGCCCAGATCGTAATCCTGCAAATACCGGTATCCGTCCTTGTTGTATAAAAGGCCCCCCTCGCCCCGCGCCCCTTCGGTGATCAGAATGCCGGTGCCGGGCAGGCCGGTCGGGTGATATTGAATGAATTCCATATCCTTCAGGGGCACGCCGGCCCGGTAGGCCATGGCCATGCCGTCGCCGGTCTTGATGGCGCCATTGGTGGTGAAGGGAAAGACGCGCCCGGCGCCGCCGGTGGCCATGATCACGGATTTTGCCTGGAAGGCGAACATCTTGCCCGTGCGTATCTCGATGGCCGTCAGACCCAGGCAACGTCCGTTGTCGACCATCAGATCGGTCGAATAGAATTCATCGAAACGCTCTATGGAGGGGTATTTAAGCGAAGTCTGAAGCAAGGTGTGCAGCATGTGAAAGCCAGTCTTGTCGGCGGCAAACCAAGTGCGTTCCATTTTCATGCCACCGAAGGACCGCACACCCACTTGCCCCGAAGGCTCCCGGCTCCAGGGACAGCCCCAATGTTCCATCTGGATCAGTTCCTTGGGCGCCTGAGCGACAAATATATCCACCGCGTCCTGATCGCTCAGCCAGTCCCCGCCGGCCACGGTGTCATTGAAATGAAATTCCAGGCTGTCGTCTTCCTTGATCACGCCGGCGGCACCCCCTTCGGTGGCGACCGTGTGGCTGCGCATGGGATAGACCTTGGAGATCAGCGCCACACTCAACCCAGGATCCGTCTCGGCGATGGCGATGGCCGCCCTCAACCCCGCACCCCTGCGCCGATGATGGCGATATCGGTTTTGATGACGTCCATGGCCAGGCCCTTACATTTTCCGTTCGGCGACCACCTTCTGAAACAAGCCTCCAAAAAACGTCTCCTGGCGCCATTCGTAATCATCGGCCCGGCTGGCAAAATCCTTGATCTCATGATGCCAGAGGCTCTTGGCGAAAGGCTCCAGGGTATCGAAGACCAGACTGGTGATCAGTTTCAATGGATGCAGCGGATGGGGCTTGTGGTAATCGATGAAGACCAGCTTGCCGCCGGGGGCGACGCTGTCCAGCAAGGTATCAACCACATCCCGTTTATAATCTTCTGGAATCTCATGGAGCAGAAAATAGCACAAGGTGACGTCATATTGATCACCCGGCGGATCGATGGCATCAGCCCGGTGCATGCTGGCCCAGGGATAGGGCTGCAATTTCCACCGGCCGTTGGCCACCTGCACCGGCGCCACGTCGGAGGCAACCAGCCGGCCTTCGGAGCCCAGATGGCGGGCCAGGGCAGGACAGAAATCACCGTAAACATGGGTCGGCTGATAGACGCGCTGACCCGGTTTGATTTCGCTGAAGGCAGCATTGCGCAACCGGTCATGCTGGCCCCACAAGATGACCTTGACCACCAATTCCCGATCCAAAAGCCGGACATTGGTGGGGTCCAGATAGGCCCAGTTATAAACCTCGCTGAGATAGTCAGGCACCAAGGATGCTTGGGGAACATCCTTCGCCTCCAGGTCTTGGCCGGGCAGCAGACTTGCATTGAAAACGCTCTCGGCCAATTGGGCGGGTGATTTCATAAGCATGGATTTACGTCTCCATCCGTTTATTTTTCGGATGGATTCTAATCCAAATGCGGTTTCCCTGCCTTGACCTCGGTCAACCACCGCGCATTTTTCTGCCTAAACGGGAAAATATTTCTCCAGCCAGTCATCAATCATATGAGTCACCCGGGCGTCGCTTTCGGAAAAGACGAAATGATCTACCTTGGCCAGGAAATGGCAATCGGTCGGGCGCCCGGCCCGCTTGAACAGCTCCGCCGTTTCGCTGGCGGGTGTGACCGAATCGTCGCTGGGATGGAACAATAATAATGGCCTGGGGGCGATGCGCCCGACCATGTCTTCGGGGCGGAAATCAAAGATGCTGATGGCCGTCTCGGCATGGAATTCCATCAGAGACAATTCATCGATATTGGCCCTCAGATGTTCGGGGATGGGCACGATGTCATAACGCGGCACCATCATAACCTCGCCCCGGGCCAGTTTTTCACGGCCCTCGGCCAGCATATTGGTGAATTTTTCCCAGGATTCCGATGGCGGGTGCTGCAATTTGGCCTTGCGCTCCCCACTGCCCCAGCCGCCCGACGAAATCACGGCGGCGACCCGCTCATCCTCGCCCGCCGTGTAAATCGATATGGCCGCCCCGAAACTGGCGCCGGCCATGCCGATGCGGCTCCCATCCACATCCGGGCGTTCCAGAAGGTAATCGACGCAGGCTTTGGCCACCGCAACCTGATCCAGGCAAACATGGCGGCCCCGCTCGCCCTCGCTGTCGCCGCAACCGGGCATGTCGACGCGTAAGGTGGCATAGCCCCTGGAATTAAGCAGGCCCGACATTTCGGGCGATGAGCCGCTGTCCTTGGTCGAGCCGAAACCGTGGAGAACGACGAAACAGGGTTCGCGGGCAGCGCCCCGGTCTGATGGTTTAAATGTTGCGGCCAGTTTCAGGCCGTTCCACTCCAGGGTAAGGGATTCCGCCATGATAATTTGCTCCTTCAGTTCACCGGTTTATACTGTGGAAAGGAGGAAATAAAAATGACAGATCAAAACGAAGCAGCACCGTTCAAGGCCCGCCAGGAAGTCCTGGACCTGTTGCCCGAAACCAAGGGCAATGACATCAATGGTCTGGGTGAGAAGACCGGGCGCCGCCCCACCCCCATCATGTGGCACGCGGCGGACATCCTGGCCCATGGCGATGTGCAGGATTGGTTCTTCGCCAAAGGTTCGGCGCCTGCCGCCAATGTGCACCGGGCCAGCAACATGGAGTTCACCAAAAAACCCCTGCCCGGTCTGGCCTCCGAACGCCCCAATTGGACGGCGGAAAAATGGACGGAAGAAATCAAGGCCCAAACGCTGGAGCGGGAATCCGATCTGGTGGGCATCACGGCGCTCAAGCCCGAATGGGTGTTTGAAGGTTATGAAGTGCCTTATAAGTGGATCATCGTCTTGGGCGTAGCCATGGATCATACCCACATCCAGACCGCCCCCAGCCACCAATCCCAGACCGAAGTGCAAAAACAATATGCCAGGGGGACGCGGGCGGCCTACAAGCTGGCCGCCTGGATGCGGGAAAAGGGCTGGGACGCGGTGCCCCATGGCGGGCCCATGGCCGGGCCGGTGACCATGATCCCGGCGGCCATCGAAGCCGGGCTTGGCGCCCTGGGCAAGCACGGATCCATGATCAGCCGGCAGTTCGGATCATCCTTCCGTCTGGCCAGCGTGCTGACCGACATGCCCTTGATCCCGGATGAACCGGATATTTTCGGGTCCGATGATTTTTGCCAAAGCTGTCAGATCTGCACCCGTATCTGCCCGGTGGATGCTTTGGGCCCGGAAAAGCGCCTGGTCCGGGGTACGGACAAATGGTATGTGGATTTCGACCGCTGCATTCTTTATTTCGTGGAAAATAACGGCTGCGGCATGTGCATCGGGCAATGCCCCTGGAGCCGCACGGGCACGGCGCCCCGCCTGGCCGAAAAAATGACGAAGCGGACGAAAGCCTGATCAGGCTATTTCTTTTTGGCGCAGGGGAAAGCTTGCGCCAGGGCCTGACTGACCATGATCATGCCGTTCTGTTCCCATTTTTCGGGATGGCCGCCCAGATATTCGGTCCATTTGGCGGCCAGTTGATTCCAGGTCACGCCCTTGGGCAGGCATAGCGTTTTCTTTTTCGTCAGCATAGCGCCGATGGCGACGCCCGACAGGACCCACTGGGTATAAAGCCGGCAGATTTCCATCCCATGGCTTTCCTCGGGTGCGGCACAAAATTCCGCCAGATCGGCACCGGTCAATTCCTGTGGCGAAACCGCCGGTGCCCAAAGGCAAATCAAACTGGCTAAAATTATCCCTCGAAAGATTTTCATGGCTTGGCTTTTCCCTCATTCCCCTGAAAGCAATTGTAAGCGAGAATTGGAATAATTGAAAAGCTGAATCAGACCTCGAAACCATGTTATCATGAATTATCTGCGATACTCTGAATTTTGCGCCGCGTTGAGGGGGGTCTGAAATGAATTACTCAGGTCCAAGCAGTAAAGCCAAGGGTGATGTAACAGTCCAGGGCGAAGAGGATGTCTGGATTCCCTCATCGTGCTCCTTGTGTTACGGCTCGTGCTCGATCAAGGCCCACAGGGTGGATGGCGTCCTGATCAAAATCGAGGGCAACCCGGACAGCGCCATCGGCAAGGGGCGGCTTTGCGGCAAGGGGGTGAGCGGGCTGTTGACCCATAACGACCCCAACCGCCTGAGAACGCCCTTGCGCCGCACCAATCCGAAGAAAGGCCTGGGCGTCGATCCAGGCTGGGAGGAAATTTCCTGGGACCAAGCCCTGGAAGAAATCACCGGGCAATTAAAGCGTATCCGGGCCGACGACCCCCGCAAGCTTTTGATCACCCGTACGACGACGGTCACCGCCGCCAAGATACCGGCGATGACCTTCGCTACCGCATTTGGCACACCCAACACATCCAATGCCGGGGGCGGGCTTCATTGCGGCAACGGGGCCCATCTGATTTCCGGCATCATGCACGCATCCTGGTCCATCGTGCCGGATTTCAACATGTGCAACTACGCTATCTATTTCGGCGCATCGAAAGGTCATTCGGCGGGCCATGCGTCCTGCTCCAATATGGGCCTGGCCGCCGAAGCCAGGGCGCGGGGCATGAAGATGGTGGTGGTCGATCCCTTCTGCCATTTCGCCGCCGCCAAGGCGAACCGATGGGTGCCTATCCGAGTCGGCACCGATGCCGCCCTGGCGCTGGCCATGGCCAACTTTTTGGTCAACGAGTTGGGCACCGTGGATGAGCACTATCTCAAATCCAAAACCAACGCCCCCTATCTCATCGGCCCCGATAAGCACTATGTCCGGGATCCGGACAGCGGGAAGCCGCTGGTCTGGGATGACGGCGCCGGGGCCGCCGCCGCCTTCGATGACTGCCGGCCAGAAGCAATGGCATTGACCGGAAGCTTTGAAGTGAACGGCACCCCATGCCGGCCCAGCTTCGCGCTGCTCAAGGAACATCTGAAACAATTCACGCCCGAGCGGGGCGAGGAGGTCAGCACGGTCCCCGCCGCCGATATCCGGAGCCTGGCCCGGGATTTCGCGGCGGAAGCGCGGATTGGTTCTACCATCGTCATCGACGGGGTGGAGATCCCCTACCGCCCGGCCGCGGCCATCGCCTTTCGGGGCTCTCAGGGGCATGTCAACTCGGTCTATAATTTCCTGGCCATCGATCTCCTCAACCATCTGGTCGGATCGGCGGATATGGCCGGCGGCTGCCTGGGCTTCAACCCCGCCTGTCACGGATATGCAGAGACCGGCAAACTCCGCTATGCCCCCAGCCCCGACGCTGACGGGCTGATGATAACGGGAAGCTGGATGTCCGGCCACGACCCTTACCCCACCCACAAGCCCAAAGCCCCCAACAGGCTAGGTTTGCAGGACCTCTTCTCCATGGCCCAGTCCTCGCCCTATCTCTATTCCTCCGACAATGAAGAGGTATGGGAAAAGCTTAACATGCCCTACCGTATTGAGATGGCCATCAATGCCGGCGCCAATTTGATAATGAGCGTCGGCAACAAGGAGGCCGCAGCCACCGCCTTGGCCAAGATCGGCTATATGGTCTCGTTTGACCTCTTCCTCACCGAGACATCGGCCTTTTGCGATATTGTGCTGCCCGATTGCGACCACCTGCAATCGCTGGATTCGCGCTCCAACTTCCCTTTCATCTTCAGCCTGCCGGGCGGCATGGGGGAATGGTGCTGGCCCATCCGCCAGCCCGCCACCGAACCCGTCGGCGGGCAACGCCAATATGCCGAGATGCTGATGGAGCTGGCCCACCGGGCCGGGTTCGGCGGCGATTACAACATGGCCTACAACGCCGCCCTGGGATTGGAAGGCACGAGCCGGCTGAAGGCGGAAAAGCGCTACACCTACGAGCAGATTTGCGATGCCGATCTGAAAAATACCTTCGGCGAGGCCAAGGGCCTGGAATGGTTCAAGGAAAACGGCATCCTCAAATGGCCGAAGAAACCAGAAGAGGTCTATTGGCGCCATTTCATCGATGTGCGCGTGCCCATCTATTGGGAATGGATGCCCGATATGCATGCGGCGATGACGGAGATACTGGAAGGATCAGGCCTACCCCTGCCTGAAGCCTTTTTCGAGCCCCTGCCAAGCTGGTTGCCCTGCGGGTCCCATGAGTGCACCGAACCCGATTTCGACTTCTACGCCTTCTATTACCGGGACGTTATCCATACCAACAGCTTTACCATGGAAAATGCCTGGCTGGACGAAGCGGCCCAAATGGATCCCTATTCCTATACCATCGCCATGAACGAAAATATGGGCCGCGCCAAGGGTCTTAAGGACGGCGATCCTGTCCGGGTGGAGACCGAAAGGGGCCGCGCCGTCGAGGGCAGGGTGCGCTTGACCCAGGGCATGCACCCCGAAGGGCTGGGTATCGGCGCCCTTTGCGGGCATTGGTCGGACGGCATGCCGGTGGCCAAAGGCAAGGGCGTTTTCTACAACGACCTTCTGGAGGTGGATTGGGACCATACCAGCCCGAACAATCTCAATCTGGATCTCTGCGCCAAGGTCAAGGTGAGCAGGGTACCCAAGGCGGGCGCATTATGATAAAAAGGCATTGATACAGTGTGATGAAATTTCGTAAGGTTTTAAGATAAATGGTTTAGCTAAGCATATTTTTCCGATCCGAACTGCGCATTTAATAAGGGCGAGAATTTAATTTGGATCGTTGAGCCAAGGCCAAGCGGGCAAGGTTAGGGGTACGACTTGAATTAGCCTGGAAAGGGGAACAGCGGTCATGAACATTATGGATGCCAAGCACCAAACCGAGCCCGACGGACAACCTCATATGCCGTCGGAAGACGATGTCTGGGTGCCATCGTCTTGCTCCCTTTGTTACGGCTCGTGCTCGATCATCGCCCACCGGGTGGATGGCGTGATAGTCAAGATCGAGGGCAATCCGGATAGCGTGGTCGGCCTCGGACGCCTCTGCGGCAAGGGGATTGCGGGTCTCATGACCCATTACGATCCTCACCGCCTGACCGTGCCCGTACGCCGGACCAATCCGGAGAAGGGCATCGGCATCGATCCCGGCTGGGAGGAGATATCCTGGGAAGAGGCGCTGGATGAAGTGGCTGGGCATCTCAAACGGATCCATGAAGACGATCCGCGCAAGCTGATGATGGCGCGGACCACGACCATGACGTCGAGCCGTCTGCCTTTCGCCGCCTTCAAGTCTGCCTTCGGGGCAATCAACTCCAACTCCGGCGGCGGCGGCCTGCATTGCGGTAATGGGACCCATTTGATTTCCGGCATCATGCACGCCTCCTGGTCCCTGCTGCCCGATTTCCAGTACTGCAACTATTCCCTCGTTTTCGGCGCCTCCAAGGGCCATGCGGCGGGCCATGCGGCCAATGCCAACATGAAGATGGCGGCGGACGCAAGGGCGCGCGGCATGAAGATGGTGGTGGTCGATCCCTTCGCCAACCAAGTGGGCGCTAAGGCCACCGAATGGGTGCCCATCCGGGTCGGCACCGATGCGGCAATGGCCCTGGCCATTGCCAACGAACTGGTCAATGAGCTGGGCATCTATGACGCACCGTTTTTGAAGGCCAAGACCAACGGCGCGTATCTGATCGGCCCCGACGGGCGCTATCTGCGCGAAGGTGGAACGGGCAAGCCCCAGGTGTGGGACGAGGTGGCCGGCAAGGCGGTGGCCTTCGATGGCACCGAGCCCGGCAATATGGCGCTGGAAGGCGCCTTCCAGGTGGACGGCACCAGCTATCAGCCGGCCTTCGTCCTCATCCGGGAGCATTTGAAAACCTATACGCCGGAAATGGCCGCGGAGATCACCACCGTGCCGGCGGCCAATATCCGCCGCATTGCCAAGGAATTCGGGACCGAGGCGCGTATCGGTTCAACCATCGTTATCGATGGCGTCGAAGTGCCCTACCGGCCGGTAGCCTCCATCGCCTTCCGGGGCGCCCAGGGGCACCGCAATTCGTCCTACAACATGCTGGCTATCTGTCTTTTGAACCAGATTGTGGGCTCCGCCGACATGGTTGGCGGCTGCCTGGGTTTCAATCCGGCTTGTCACGGGTATCCGGAGACCGGGCGCTTGCGTTACACGCCCTATCCCGACAAGGACGGGCTGATGATCGCCGGCGGCTGGATGGCCGGTCACGGACCCTATCCGGTGGAGGATCCCAAGAAGCCGCAGCAGGTTGGTCTACAGGACCTGTTCACCATGTCCATGAGCACGATTTTCCAAGCCTCTAGCGATGCCGAGGAGGTGTGGAGCAGCCTGGACATCCCCTACCGGCCCGAGATGTTCCTCAATATCGGCACCAATCCGATGATGAGCGTCGGCAACAAGGACGCCACCGCCGCCGCCCTGAAGAAATACAAGTTCATCGTGTCCTTCGATCTGTTCTTCACCGAGACATCGGAATTCGCCGATATCCTGCTGCCCGATTGCGGCTATCTGCAAAGTGTGGATTCGCGCTCCAACTTCCCCTTCATCTACAGCCATCCGGCAGGCATGGGCGAATGGTGCTGGCCCGTGCGCCTGCCCGTGGTGCCGCCGGTCGGCGAGCAGCGCCTGTTCGTCGATGTGCTTTTGGAACTAGCCCACCGCGCCGGTTTTGGGCCCAATCTCAACGCTACCTTCAACGCCAGCATGGACCTGCAGGGCAAGAACCGGCTGGAGATGGACGAGCGCTATACCTATACCGAAATCTGCGATCACGATCTGAAGGACAAGTTCGGCCCGGACAAGGGGCTGGACTGGTTCAAGCAGCATGGCGTGGTCAAATGGCCGAAAAAACCCGAAGAAGTCTATTGGCGCCATTTCGTCGATGTGCGCGTGCCCATCTATTGGGAATGGATGCCCGACAACTGGGAAAAGGTGAACGCCATCACCGAACCCGCCGGCATCGAGGTGCCCAAGGAGTTTTATTCGCCCCTGCCCGATTGGCTGCCCTGCCTGTCCCACGAATGCGACAAGAAGGATTTCGATTTCTACGCCTTCTATTACCGTGACATTATCCACGCCAACAGCCTGACCATGGAAAATGCCTGGTTGGACGAGACGGCGCAGATGGATCCCTTCTCTTACAACATCGCCATCAACCGAGAGGTGGGCGAGGGCAAGGGGTTCAGCTCGGGTGATCTGGTCTGGGTCGAAAACGAGGGCGGGCGCAAGGTCAAGGGCAAGCTGCGCCTGACCGATGCGATCCATCCGGAGGGCCTGGGCATCGGTGCCTGTGCTGGCCATTGGGTGGACAAAATGCCCGTGGCCAAGGGCAAGGGGGTCTTTTTCAACGATCTGCTTGAATCGGACATGGAGCATTCGAGCCCGGCCAATCTGTCGCTGGATATCTGCGTCAAGGTCAAGATCCGCAAGGCGGACAACGCGTGACTTGGCCGGCGGATATGGGTTAGGATCGACCAGGTAGCAGTCCTGGGGGGGGGCGATGCGTTATTTCGAGAGACATATAAACAATCTTGCTGGTCTGCTGGCCTGGTTAGCCGGTGGACTGATCACTCTCATGATGCTGCATGTCACCGCCGACGTCATCGGCAAGTTCTTCTTCAACCGTCCCATCGACGGCACCATCGAACTGGTCGCCGCCTATTACATGGTAGCTATCATTTTCCTGCCTTTAGCTTTCGTCTCGCGCGGCGAGGGGCAGATTTCGGTAGATCTGTTCACCCGCAATCTGAAGGACCGCAAACTGGCCTTGCTGGAAGGCGTGGTCGGCTGTTTTACCCTGCTGTATCTGGCCCTGTTCGTCTGGCGCACGGGCCTTTCGGCGGTGGAGAAGACCCAGCAGGGCGAGCAGTGGGAATCGGCAGCCGATTTAGTCTCTGTGTGGCCCAGCCGCTGGTTTCTGCCCATCGGCACCGCGGTCATGGCGCTTTTCGTGATCCAGCGGATTATCAAGGATTTCCGCGGCGAGGAAGAACCGATCAGCTACGGGGGCACCGAATAGGGCACCAAAGGCGCGCCTTGGGAGGGAGAATGGCGCTTGGAAAACTATGAAATTGGGCTGTGGGCGTTTGGCCTAGTCTTGGTCTTGATCGCCTTGCGCCTTCCCATCGGCGTGGCGCTGGGGCTGGTCTCCATCGGCGGCGTTACTCTGATCAAGGGAACGAACGTCACCTTCGCCCTGCTCGAATCCATCCCCTTCGAGTTCGCCGCCCATTGGACATTGTCGGCCATCCCCATGTTCCTGCTGATGGGCTCCATCGCGCACCATTCGGGCATCG
>CAZBQG010000063.1:0-18340 GCA_964493945.1 uncultured Rhodospirillaceae bacterium | reverse complement strand
CTTCTACTGAAAATCTACTCAAAAACCGTATTCCTTCACACGCTCCTTCGCGGGAATGACGAAAAAGGGGGTTTGACCCTATAGGCCAAACAGCCTGGCCGCATTCTTCCAGAGGATTTTGTCCTTGTCATCCTTGGACAGGCCGCGGGTCCGTTTGACGAAACCCACCGGGTCGTCCTCACCCATGCTTAGGGGATAATCCGTTCCCATCATGATGCGCCCGGCGCCCACCTTTTTGACCAGGAATGCCAACATATCCAGGTCGTAAAAGACCGTGTCGTAATAGAATTGCCGGAGATAAGCGCTGGGCTTTTTCTTGATGTTCAAACTGGTTTCAGGGCGCCTTTCAAAGGCGCGATCGGTCCGCCCGGCATAGAAGGGCAGATATCCGCCACCATGATCGATGCATAGTTTGAGTTTGGGAAATTCGTCCATCACCCCTTCATGGATCAGAGACGACATGGCCAGGGCCTCTTCCAGAGGCTGGCCCACGCTGTTCCACAGAAAAAATTTGGCCAGCCGGTCGGCATGGGAAAAACCCTGGGGGTGGATGAAGACCGGCACGCCAAGTTCCTGGGCCTTGGCCCAGAAAGGCTTGAACCTTGTCTCGCCCAGATCCCGGTTGCGGATATTGGATGAAACCACCACACCCTTGAGGCCCAGGCTGTTGACCGCGCGCCCAAGCTCCCGCATCGAGCGACCCACATCCTGAAGACCGACCGAGCCCATGCCGATGAAACGGTCGGGCTTGGCGGCGATGAATTCGGCGATGCCGTCATTGCAGGCGCGGGCCACTTCCAGACCCTTGGCGCCATCCGCCCAATAACAGTTCTGGGGCAGGTTCAAGCTGATCACCTGCATATCCACCCCCATGCGGTCCATGTCGCGGAGCCGCACCTTGGGATTGACGAATTTAGGCCGGGCCTTCTTCTGTGAGGATTTTTGAAAGGCGGCGGATTCCTTGCTCACCCAATCCACCTTTCCCGGCCCGCCGCCTTTGGCCGGATTTTTCCGCGCGAATTCCTCCACCGCCGGGATGCGGATATGGGTATGCACATCGATGGTCATGGAGGACCGTCTGGTTGTTTTCGCCATCTAACTGATCTCCGCTTTCTGGTCCGAATAGGTGACCCGGAGATTGAAGCCCCCTTCATTGACCACCCATTTATCGATGGCAAAGGTCCTGGCGCCGGACTTGTGCATGGGATCGGACTGGGCGATGCGTTCGGCCTCTTGGAAGCTTTCGGCGCGGATGATGATCATGCCGGCACGAGGCACCTCGCCGCCCTCGGCATACATGGGCCCAGCGGCAAACAGAATGCCCTTTTTTTCGATCTCCACCTGATGGGCCAGATGGGATTTCATGTTTTCCCTCATTTTTTCAGGATCCCCCGCCAACGTGGAGGTAACCACATAAAGTTCCATGCCCAGAAAGTGCCCGATCATGTTCTTATGTTCGGCGTCATTATCGGCCATGTCATTTCTCCCTTTGCTTATGATGCACCTATATGGGTGGCGTGAAGCCCATGCCAGGCGCGGGACAGGTCTTCTTGAAAATCGGGTGCGGCAATCCCGATAAGCGCCCGGGCCCGCTCATCGGGCGAACAGTAACGGATATCGGCCATGCCGTGTTCGGTGACGACGAAATCCACATCGGTCCTGGACCCGCTGACGATTTGCCCCACCCCCAGGGCCGGAACGATGCGCGATATCTTGCCCCGCCCACCACTTGCCCGGAGCGCCAGAATATTCCGCCCGCCCTTGGACAAGCGCGCGCCCTGCATGAAGTCCATCAGGCCGCCGGTACCGCCCGACAGTTGGGCCCCCTGGGTTTCGGCATTGATCTGGCCGAACAGATCCACCTCCAGGACCGAATTGATGGCGACGAAATTATCGATGCGGGCCAGGGTAGCCACGTCGTGGGTGTAATCGACGCCCTTAAACATGATGTCGGGCGAGGTCCCCAGAAACTGGAAAAGCTCCGGCCCGCCCAGGGCCACGCCGGTTACGACTTTGCCGGGATCGATGCTTTTGCGGGTACCGGTGATCACGCCCTTTTCCACCAGTTCCATGATCGGTGCCGAAACCATGCCCGAATGCATGCCCAGATCCTGCTTACCGCCCAAGGCAACCAGCACGGCACTGGGCACCCGCCCGATGCCCGTCTCGATGCAATCCCCATCTTGGACGAGTGCCGCCACATGATGCCCGATTTCCATCATCTCGCCGGGCACTGGGCTTTCCTCATAACTGACCAGGGGATGACCGGTCTCAACACAGTAGTCGATTTCATCCAACCCGATGGTCGGGCTGCCAGGGGGCGCGGGCATGGTGGAATTAATTTCGGCCACCACCGTGCCCGCCTTGGCCATGGCGCAAGGCGCGTAATCCACCGATACGCCGAGCGAGCACCGCCCATTTTCATCGGGCGGCGCCACCTGGATGAGGGCCATATCGATCGGGGCGGCGTCCCGCAAATATGTGAAAATCCTGGAATAATGCAGGGGCAGGAATTTGGTCTTGCCGGCGGTCACCGAAGCCCGGTTATGGGCGCTCACGAAAAAACAGGTGGCGCTGGCGCCCTCACTTAGCCCGGCAGGATCGGTGCGGTTGATGCCCGCCAGAAACACATAGATGAAATGGACCCCGTCGGCCGCCCCCTCGGCTTTGGCAATGGCGCCCAGAAGATCACTGGGCTCAGACGCGGCACCCTGCACATAGACATTCATCCCCGGCTTGAGCAGGGCGGCGGCTTCGGAGGAAGTGATCCATTCGGGCATGGAAGCCTAACCGCCCGGTAAGCCGTTCAGGCTTTTGGTGAGCCGGCCCCCGCCATGGGCATGGCTGTCGATGATCACTTTCGGCCTCCCTTGTATGTCTCAAAACCCTCCGGGTGACGGAATTCAACGGCCTGGCCCCGGCCCGGTCAACCGGATTCTGGCTCCCCGATGGTCAATTGCCATGATTTATCCCTATAATGCATGAGGGGCGGAATAAGCCAGGGGGAGCCAAATCATGGATGATGCCCGTTTGGAAGTGAACGAGAAGGCCGGGCAGGAAGCTTTCGCGCTCCGCCGCCAACGGATGCAGGACGTGATCGATCTGAAAGAGCCCGACCGGGTGCCCTATTACCTGTCCTGGCGCTTCTGGGCGGCGCGTCAGGCGGGCATGACCTGCGAAGACGCCATGTATGATCCCAAGGCGCTGAGCGCCGCGTCCCGCCCCTGGCTCCGCGAATTGCAGCCCGACGCCTATCAGCTGCCCCACCTCCAGATCGCCATCGGCCCGCCGCTGGAGACCCTGGATTTCAAGGCCATCCAATGGCCCGGCCATGGCGTGGACGAAAATGTTTCCTATCAGTATTTAGACGAGGAATTCATCACGGCGGCCGAATATGACGATTATCTTTCAGACGCCACGGGATTTTTCCTGCGCAAATATCTGCCGCGCATCGCCAAGGGCATAGAAGGGTTCCAAAACCTACCCGACATTCCCGGTTTTTATTACACCGGCCTGATGGGCCTGGGGCGCTTCTTCAATGATCCCGGCGTACGCCAGGCGCTCGACACCATTTCCAAGGTGGGCCGGCAGGTCGACAGCATCATGGAAGAAGCCATGGAATTTTCAGGCGGCATGGAGGCCGAGGGATTTCCGCTCTTCAGCATGGGTGTGACCGGCGCGCCCTTCGATCAGATTTCCGATTATATGCGGGGGTCCAAGGGCGCCATGCTCGACATGTTCCGCCACAAGGACAAGCTTCTGGCGACACTGGATCAGGCGACCAAATACAATATCGGCAACGTCAAGGCCCTGGCCAAAGTCAAGCCGGGCGGGCATGTCTTCATGCCACTTCATTGGGGCTTGGGTGGGTTCATGTCGCCCGATCAGTTCGATACTTATTATTGGCCTCAGCTTCGCCGGGTGATCATGGCCACCATCGATGAAGGTCTGGTGCCTTATGTGTTCTGGGAAGGCAATTGCGAGGAACGGCTGGAAACCATCGCCGATATTCCGCCCGGCAAGGTGATCTATAAATTCGAGCAGACCGATCTGGTCAAGGCCAAGTCTGTACTGAGTGGCGTCGCCTGCGTGCAGGGCAATGTGCCAGCCTCTTTGCTGAATACGGGCACGCCCGAAGATGTGGAGGAATATTGCAAGAATTTGATCCGCGATGTGGGCAAGGGCGGCGGCTTTATTCTGGACGGCGGCGCCGGCGTACCGGACGAGGCGCAGGTTGAAAATGTCATGGCCATGGCCAATGCGGCCAGGACCCATGGACAATATGGTTGATCGGGTCAATTCCCAGCATTACATCTTGCCGATCACCTCGATCCCCAGCGTTTACGCCCATACCAAGGACGTAAAGCTGGTAACCGATTCCATGAGCGCCGGCGATGTGTGGGTCGGCAATTACGAATGGAACTGATCGAGCTCTAAAAAACTAAGTAATGGGAGGGCACCAAGCCCCCCTTTTCCTTTTTGGTGCAAGCCGATTAAACTGGTGGCCAAGAGTATCCAAAGAGGGGAGGACATGATGGCATCACAAAAACTTGCTCAGTTTTCGGAGAGTGCGTCCGACAGCGAATTCTGGAACCACCACGCGGAAACCCTGCCCCGCGAAAGACTGGACGAGCTGCATCTCTTCAAGCTGCAAAAGCTTTGCCATTACGCCTATGAACGAAGCCCCTTCTACCGCCAGAAATTCGACGATGCCGGGCTCAAGCCCGAACAGATCAAGACCATCGACGATTTCAAAAAGCGCGTCCCCATGACCGACAAGAAGGATTTCATCCATCTGCAGGGCGAACAGCCGCCCTATGGACCGACCATGGCCCTGCCGCCCGAACTGGTCGCCCATCATGCGGAAACCTCGGGCACGACGGGTGTGCCCTTGGCCATTCCCTATACGCTTTATGATTCCATCCGCTTTGGCGAATCCTGGTGTTATGGGTTCTGGGCCGTCGGCATCCGGCCATCGGACAGTTTTTATTTCGCCTTCAACTGGGGAAATTTCGTCGGCTTCTGGAGCTGCTATTGGGGCGCGCGGCGCTTTGGCGGCAGGCTGATTTCAGGCGGCGGGCTGGACACCAAGGGCCATATCGAAGCCATCCAGCGGATGAAGCCCACCGTGCTTATCTCGACGCCCACCTTTGCTTTGCGCATGGCCGCCGTGGCCAAGGAGATGGGCGTGGATCTGGCCGAAAGCTCGGTCAATTTCACCTTCCATGCCGGCGAGCCCGGCCCCACGGCGCTGCCCGGCATGCGCCAGCAACTGGAAACGGCCTGGGGCGCCAGAACGGGCGAGCTGTTAGGCATCGCCGAGGTGGATGCCCTGGCGCCGTGTAATTCCCTGCTGGACGGGGTCAGGGTCAATGAACTCAACGTCCATAGCTGGGTGGTGGATCCGGATACGGGCCAGGAAGTGGATGAGAACGATGTGGGCGAAAATATTGTCAGCAGCTATGTAAATTCCGCCCAGCCTTTGCTCAATTACCGCACCCATGATCTGGTGCGCCCCCAATATTCCTGCCCGACGGGCTGCACCTGGCTGAAATTTGCGGGCTCTATTCTGGGGCGGACGGATTTCATGTTTACGGTGCGGGGCACCAATGTCTATCCGACGGCGGTAGAGAAAATTCTGGGAGATTCGGACGGCGTCAGCCCCAATTACGAACTGCATCTGGTCCATGAGGACGACAACGACAAGATGCGGGTGATCTTCGAGCCCGACCCGGGGATAGACGAAGGCGAATGGTCGGCGATTACCGAGGCGGCGGCTAAAAATATCCAGACCGCCCTTCATGTGCGCCTGGACCTGGAACCGGTGGAGCCGGGCAGCCTGCCCCGCTATGACCTCAAGACCAAACGCATCTTCGACGACCGGCCCAAGGAATTGCGCCGCGCATTGGACCGCTGAAGGGAAAAAAAATGACCCATGATGAACGTATCGAAAAACTCCATTCGGCCCGCCAACTGATCGAGGAGGCCCGTGCCGATTGCGGGTTGCCGCAGATCGAAAGCCTGCTCAATGATGTGGATATGCATCTCCATTGGGCGTTATGGAATCTGGGCTCGGAAGAAGAGCTGCGCTACGACATGGAAAGCTTAGGGGGATAAGCTGCCATGATCATCGATTTGGAACATCATTACGCCCTGCACGACCCGAACGCGCCGGACAAGCAGCACCGCGCCTGGGCCACGCCCGAACAGGAATCCAACAACCCCATGTGGGGCGATTCCCTGCCCGAAAATCCCCAGGCGAAAGAGGGGCTGGGATTGCGCAACGTGCCGTCCCGTTCCGGCTGGGACGTGGAGCGCCATCTCGCCTTCATGGATGAGGTGGGCATAGATCTGGCGGTGATGACCGGCCATATGCACCATTCGGCGCTGGACAAGGTGAAGGCCTATCACGACGCCTGCGCCAAGATCGTGGCGGACCATCCGGATCGTTTTGTTGGCTTCGCCAGCGTAAGCCCCCTGGGTGGAGACGCTGCCTTTAAAGAGCTGGAGCGCGCCGTCAAGGAACTCGGCATGAAGGGCGTGATCATCGCCTCCAGAATCGACAACCAGTTTCTGGACTCAAAGGACTTCTGGCCCTTCTACGAGTTATGCACGGAGCTGAAGATTCCCATCGATCTGCATATCGCCTCAATCTGCGACGGCTACGACGCGCTCTATGCACCCTGGGCGCTCTATTACATCATGGCCCGCGAGATGGACATCACGGCCACCACCTTCCGCCTGATCTTCGGCGGCGTGCTGGAGGCCTTCCCCGATCTTGACATCATCGTCAATCATTTCGGCGGCGCGCTGGTGGCGGTGAAGGACCGCATGGATCTTTATGTAGAGCTTTGCGGCGATGCCTTCTACCGTGATGAGCCGCTGATCAGCCGGCCCTGGAACGAATATCTGGACAAGCTTTATTTCAACATGGCCGGGCGTGGCCGGGGCATCGGCACGGTCAAATCGGCGCTTAATTTCATCAGCCCAAAAAAGATGATGTTCGGCACCGACTGGCCGCTCAATTACGAGAACGACCCTGATCTCTGCAAAGGCTATATCGATGACATAAATGGGCTGGACTTGGCGCAAGAAGATATCGACGACATGCTGGGTGGCAATGCGGCCCGGCTGTTGGGCCTGTAACTAGTGGATAAAATCTAACATATGGTACCCAGGCTGCGAGCCCTGAGCCTGCTGGCCGGCGCCCAACCGAGAAATTTCCAGGGCGTTTGCCTGGCCATACTTTCCAGTATCCTGCTCATCGCCGTCAGCGCCATGGGCAAGCTTATGGCCGAGGATATGCACCCGTTTGAAATCGGCTTTCTGAGGGCCGTTTTGCTTATTGGGCTGAGCCTGCCCTGGTTCCTGCGCGTTGGCTTTCGCCGCATAGACTCTTCGCGCCCCTGGTTGCAGATGATCAACGGGCTGATCTTTTCATCGGCCAATACGCTGTGGTTCTGGGCCTTGCCCAGCGAGCCCCTGGATATGGTTGCGGCGGTCGGGCTTACCAGTCAGCTTTTCGCCATCCTGGGGGCCATCCTGTTTCTGGGAGAAAAGCCCCGCGCCTGGCGTTGGGCCGCCCTGGCGGTGGGTCTGGTGGGCTGCCTGATCATCCTGCGGCCGGGTTTTATCGAAATGACGTCCGGTATCATGATGCTGTTGGCGGTCGCCCTTTTGTCGGCCGGCAGCCGCCTCTTAGGGAAACACATCCTCACCCAAGATTACCCGGAGACCCTGGTTTTCTGGCAGGCCATATGGGGCGCCGTGCTCACCTTTCCTCTGGCGCTGATGGTCTGGCGCGACCCCAGCCCGGAACAATGGCTATGGCTTTTTGCTCTGGCCTTTGTATCGATCTGCAATCAGTTCACCTTGGCCTGGGCACTGCGCCTGGCCGATTTGGGCGCCATCGAGCCCATACGCTTTTTACGCCTGGTCTGGGCGGCTCTGGTGGGCCTGGTCCTGTTTGGCGACATACCCAATATATTCACCTTTATAGGCGGCACGGTGGTGATTGGCTCGGTCATCTATATTGCGCAGCGTGAGCGCCTGGAGGGCAGACCCCGGCCTAACGCATAAGCCGCCAAAGCCTCTCGGGCGTCGCCGGCATTTCCAGGCTGGTCACGCCGAATTCGGCCAGAGCATCAATAAGCGCATTGCTCACAGCGGGCATGGCGCCAACGGTTCCCGCTTCGCCCGCACCCTTGACGCCCAGCGGGTTGGTGGGCGTCGGCACCGGGTTGGAGCTCACCTCGATGGGGCAGAAATCATCGCCCCGGGGCATGGCGTAATCCATGAACGTACCCGACAGCACCTGGCCCGTATCCGTTTCATAGGCCATATTCTCCATCAGGATCTGGCCCATGCCTTGGGCGATGCCGCCATGGATCTGGCCTTTCATGAGCATGGGATTGAGCACCGTTCCCACATCATCCACCACCACATAGCGGACCAGTTCCACCTTGCCCGTTTCTTCGTCCACCTCAACCTCGCAGATATGGCAGCCATTGGGATAGTTGGGCACGGTTGAGCGGTAGGTGTCGCTTTCGTAAAGGCCGGGTTCCATGCCGGCGGGTAGGTCGCGGGGCGAAAAGGCGATACGGATCACATCTGCGAATGCCAGGCTCTTGTCGGTCCCCGCCACGCTAAAGACGCCGTCGGTGAATTCCAGATCAGTCTCGGCGGCTTCCAGCACCTGGGCGGCGATCTTTGTGGCCTTCCCAATCACTTTGCCGGCGGCCAGATGAAGGGCGGACATGCCCATGGTGGCGACGCGCGACCCGCCGGTGCCCTGGCCGTGGGCCATCTGGCCAGTATCGCCCTCGACGATGCGCACCTGATCGGGCTTCAGGCCGAAGCGGTCGCACATAAGCTGGGTATAGATGGTTTCATGGCCCTGGCCGTTATTGGTAGTGCCCACATATATCTTGACCCTGCCTTCCCCGTCGAAACGGATATCGGCATGTTCCAGCCCGGCCGCCGCGGCCCGCTCGATGGTATAGGAAAGCCCTAAGCCGCGAAGCTTTCCCCGGCTTCTTGCCTCTTTACGCCTGGCCTCGAACCCGGCCCGATCAGCAATTTCCACGGCCTTGTTCAGCACGGTTTCAAAATCGCCGCTGTCATAGGTGAAGGTAAGCGCCGTCTTGTAAGGAAATGCATCGGCGGGGATCAGATTTTGCCGGCGCAGCTCCACTCCGTCCATGCCCAACTCACGCGCCGCTCCGTCCACCAGGCGCTCAATCACATAGCCCGCCTCGGGTCGGCCCGCACCCCGGTAAGGCGCGGTGGGCGTGTTGTTGGTAAACACACCCTCGACCCGCACATGGGCCGCGCCCAATGTGTAGACCCCGGCCAGCGTCCCTAGATTATTGCTGAGAGGGCCGGCGGCCAGGGGCGAGGTATAGGCGCCGATGGAGGCCGTCGTCGCCACCCGGAGGGCCAGAAAATTGCCGTCCTTGTCCAGCGCCAGTTCGCCGGTGGTCATATTGTCCCGCCCATGGGTGTCGCTGAGGATGGCCTCTGAGCGGTCCGATATCCATTTGACCGGGCGTCCCAGCCGCTTGGAAGCCCAGACGGTGAGAATATATTCAGGGTATCCGCCGCCCTTCATGCCGAAGCTGCCGCCCACATCGCCGGGGATGATGCGGAAATTGGCTTCCGGCTCGTTGAAAATTCCCCCGGCCAGAAAGCGCCTGGATCCGAAACCGCCCTGGGTGGTCAGATGCACCGTGCAGAAATCCTCTTTGGCATCGTAATCGGCGACGCAGCCCCGGGGCTCCATGGTGTTGGCCAGCACGCGGTTGATCTGAAAATGCTGACGGTGGATGTAATCGGCCTTGACAAAGGCCGCGTCGGTGGCCGCCTTGTCGCCTTCTTCATGGATCAGACACAGATTGTCCGGGCGCTCCTCCCAGATGGCGGGGGTGGCTTCCCCCCTGGCACCACCGGTATTGGTATTGGATGGGATGGGTTCGTAATCCACATCGATCAGCTCGGCCCCATCCCGGGCCTGGGCCGGGGTTTCGGCGACGACGAAAGCGACCAGATCGCCAACGAAGCGGACCTTGCCGGTGATCAGCGCCCCCCTGGGGGTGCCGAAGGCTTTTACGCCTTCCGAATTTTTTACCGGCGGCATAGGGGGCGGCATGTTGCCAAGCCCGGCGGCTTTGTAATCCTCGCCGGTGAGCACGTCGAGAACGCCCGGTGCGGCCTTTGCGGCACTTGTGTCGATGGATTTGATAATGGCATGGGCGTGGGGGCTTCTCAGCACATGGCCGTGGACCATGCCCAGAAGCTTGATATCGTCTATGAAGCGCCCGGCACCCTTCAGAAGACGCGGATCCTCGGTCCTTGGAACCGGTTGGCTGATGCCATATTCACCCATTTTCTTTTCCTACCCATTCGTTTGGTCCCCAACATACATGATGGTGCATTTGAGGGTTTGCCTTTTTCGGGACTGCCGGTCAATATCGGCGAAACCATCGGTTAATCAGGGTGTCGGTTAATCAGGGAGATTGTCATGAGCGAGGCGTCGGGAATTAAAAAAGTCGGTTTTGCGGATTGCAAGGGCGGCGGACAGATCGTGGTGGATGGCGATACGGCCTATGTGGCCCATGTGGAAGGGCCCGAAGCGACCACCATCCTGGATGTGAAAGACCCCAAGAATCCAATAATCATCAAGACCCTCAACACCGCCCATTCCGGCAGTCATTCCCATAAGGTGCGGGTCGGCAACGGCATCATGATGACCAATTACGAGGTCGATCCCCAAGGCGGCGGCCCGGGCGAAGGGTTCCGGGGCGGGCTCAACATTTTCGACCTGAGCGATCCCCACGATCCCCAGCCGATCCATTTCTGGGACACGGAAGGTAGCGGCATCCACCGTTTCACCTTCGATGGGCGCTATGCCTATATCTCGCCCACCGTGGAAGGCTATTCGGGGCGCATCTGCATGATCCTGGATATGAAGGATCCGAAGAACCCGCAGGAAGTGGGACGCTGGTGGATGCCCGGCCAATGGCGGGCGGGCGGCGAGACGTCGGACCTGCCGGACAAGCACACCATGTGCCATCACCCCTTGCGCATGGGAGACCGGCTTTATGTCAGCTATTGGCATGCCGGCTGGGCGATCCTGGATATTTCGGACATGACCAAGCCGACGCTGATTTCGCGCATGGACACGTCACCCCCCTTTCCCTGCCCCTGCCATAGCCTCCTGCCCATTCCCTTCGAGATCATGGGCCGCAAAATCATGCTGGTGGCTGATGAGGATGTGTTCAAGCTGGACCCGGATGCAACGCCCGCCTTCCTCTGGGTGGTGGACATCACCGACGAGGCAAATCCCATGCCCTTCGGTAATTTCCAGGCGGAAGGCGCCAAGGTGGCACGGGGCTCGGCCCGCGTCGGCTGCCATCAGCCGGTGGAACATGTGCGGGGAACCGATATCCCGACGGCCTGGTTCGCCTGTGGGCTTCAGGTGGTCGACATCTCCGACCCCTTCAATCTCAAGGCTGCGGCCTATTTCATTCCCGACGTGCCGCAAGGCTCGAAGGAGGTGGTTTCCAATGATGTGTTCGAGGACGACCGGGGTCTGATTTACCTGCTCGACCGCTATCGGGGGCTTAATATTCTGGAGCGCGGCTGAGGCGTCTTATCAATCCGGGCTCTAAGACAGTCGCTAGAGTTTTCAGGGCGCGCGCTTCGAGCTGGCGCACCCTGTCCTTAGACAGGCCCAATTCGCTGCCCAGCGAAGCGAAGGTCTGGCGCGCATCCTTGAAGTAACGCCCACGGATAATGATCTGCTCGCGGTCCGGCAGTTTATCCAGGGCTCGGGCGATGAGGTCTGAAATCAGCCGTTTTTCTCCGGCCTCGGCCAGGCGTTCTTCCGGGTTTGGTGCCCGGCTTGGCAACTGATCCAACCAAGTTTCTCCTTGGCCTTCGCTAAGCGGCACATCAAGGGACTGGTCCCGGTTGGCGATGCGCCTTGCCAGACCGATCACGTCGGCGGCGCTTGTTTCGAACCGCTCCGCCAGCTTGGCGACGATTTCGTCGCTCAGCGCATCGGCCCCTTCCACCAGATCGGCGGTCGCCCGGCGCAGGCTGAGGAACAGGGATTTCTGCGCCGAATTGGTCGACAGACGGACCAAAGACCAGGATTTGATCACATGGTCCTGGATCGTCGCTCTGATCCACCAGGCCGCATAGGTTGCCAGGCGGGCATTCTTTTCCGGGCGGAAACGGCTGACGGCCTGCAGGAACCCAACCATGCCTTCCTGCACCAGATCGTTCATGGGCACGCCGCTTTTGCCGAAGCGTTTGGCAATCTTGATGACGAAACGGAAATGGCTGAGGATCAGCCGGTGGGACGCCGCCACGTCGCCGGCCCCGGCGAGGCGAACCAGTTCCCGTTCCTCATCCGGACTCAGAAAAGGGGCGAATTTGCCCACCTTCAATTTCAAAGCCGCCATGTCGTCTCATCCCGTAACACTGGATCGGCGAAACCGGCGGCATTTTAATCAAAAAATCTGAAGCGCGAAACCCCCTGTGGGATTTGGGGGCGGGGTTTGGTGTTTATTGAATAGCCATCAGCCCGGGCATGTTTCCTGCCCGGCGTCATTTAGCCGACCTCCGGCAATTCCAGGGGCACATCGACCAGTTGCTCCGCCCGGTTGCCCCGGACCACCATCATGTCGCCGAACATGCAGCCCGTATCGCATTTCCAGTTGGGATCGAACAGATCGATATTGTTGCCGAATACCATGCCTTCCTCGAAGACCAGATCGCCGATGCCGGTTCCGTTGAGCGCCGGCGCCCCGTAGCCGGGCCGGTAAATGACCGTTGGAAATTCAGGCGACGCCATGCCGTGGCCGTGAAAGCCCAGCTCGACGAAATCCAGACCCGCCTTGTCCGCCGGCGCCCGGATCGCTTCCCAGGCGGCGCGCAGCGTGTTGCCGGGCTTGAGCGCTTCGCGGCTGGCCAGCAGACATTCCACATTGACCTTGTGGATGTCTTTTAACTTCTTGGGAGCCTTGCGCCCCATATAGATGGTGAATTCGGTGGCCGCCAGATAGCCGCCATATTGCACATGCCATTCGGCAGTCACCACATCGCCCTTGGCCAATGGCCGCATGGAAGGGACGGCGGGCTGCTCGGCGCCGTGCAGCCCATGCCAAAGCTCCGTCTTGCGGTGTTCCACCGGGCCGCTGGTGAGAAAGAAAAAGATCATGGGCTCGGCGCCATTGGCGATCTGGGTTTTGATCAGCTCGGCATAAAGTTCGGCTTCGGTCATGCCGATCTTGGGATAATTGATCATGGTGTCCACCACCATGCGAGAAACTTTCCCGGCCTGGGCGAGCATGGCGAGCTCCTCATCGCTTTTGATCAGGCGCATTTCCTCCAACAGCCAGCCGGCGCCGATAAATTCACAGCCCGGCAAGTCCGCTTCCAGGCGCACCACATCGCCATGCAGCAACGTAGGCGTGGTCATTATCGAGGATGAAAAGCCGATCAGCCCAATGCGGCTGCCGGCAAGCCCCTGTTCCTTGATTTCGGCGATCAAATCATCCAGGCCCAGCGAAGGGCGGATATCCGTCACCCATTCCTGGGTGCTGAGATGAATATTGGTCGGGCGCTGCTGATGGGGGAGCGCGTTCCACAAGATAGGGTCCTTATCCAGCATGAACAGGATATTGGTCCCCGCCTTGGAGCCCACCTGGGTCAAATAACGCCCATTGACCAGGCCCATATCGAAAAACGTGTCATTGCCCAAAAACAATAAGGCGTCCAGACCGGCCATCTTCATGCGCTTGCGCGCCCCGTCCCAGCGCCGTGCCCTCTCGTCGAGGGAAAATTGCGGGCGGTGCTTGATCAATTCGCGGGTGGGCATGGCGCCCTTCGGAATTTTGTGGGGCGTATAGGAGGTTGGTCTCGGCATGATCGGAACTCCCGGCTTGACGTTGCTTCGGTTGGGCTGATCATACTTGAAGTCATGCCCAGGAAAAGGGATCATTTGTCCCCGACCGCTCCAATCCAAATGAAGGAATATGCAAAACATGCCCGATACCCAATCCGCCCTGCAAGAATTGGTCACCTGCAACCGCATCGTCGCCCAAGAAGAGGTGGTTGACGCCTTCGGCCATGTAAGCGTGCGTGATCCTTTAAATCCGGAACGCTATCATTTGTCCCGCTCCCTCAGCCCATCGCTTGTAACCGAGGCCGATCTGATGGAATTCCGCCTGGACGGCGAGCCCATCGATCAGCAGGACCGGCGCATGTATGCGGAACGGGCCATCCATGGCTCGCTTTACGAAGCCCGGCCCGATGTGAACGCAGTGGTCCATAACCATTCCCTGGCGGTCATTCCTTTTGGCGCCACCAACACGCCGATCCGGCCGATCTATCACATGGCCACGGGCATCGGCCAAAACGTACCCATCTGGGACATCAGGGATAATTTCGGCGAGACCAATTTGTTGGTAGTGACCATGGATCAGGGCCGCGATCTGGCGAAGGCCGTCGGCGATGGGCGGGTTGCACTGATGCGGGGCCATGGCTGCGTGGTGGCCGGACCTAATTTGCAAGAAGCCGTGATCGTGTCGATTTATTTGCAGATCAATGCCAAGCTGCAAATGGACGCCATGCGCCTGGGCGAGGTGACCTATTTGTCGGAGACGGAAGAAAAGCTCTATGGCGAAATTCAGTTCTCGCCCCTGGCGCTGGACCGGGCCTGGGGATATTACTGCGCGCGAGCCGGCTTGGATGTGACCTGACATGAAACTGGGCAGCTATATCCATGAGGGCAAGCCCGGCTACGGCGCGCAAGTTCCCGGCGGCATTTTTGATCTGACCCGGCGCCTGGCGGCGGATTACCCCGATCTGCTGGCACTTTTGCGGGGCGGCGGTCTCGATGCGGCCCGCAAATTGGCCCAGGCCAAAGTGCGGATTTCCCGGAAACGGATGCCCAGTTCACGCCCCTCATCCCGGCCCCCGTCAATATCTTCTGCGCCGGGGTC
Source organism: uncultured Rhodospirillaceae bacterium (assembly GCA_964493945.1). Classification (GTDB taxonomy): domain Bacteria; phylum Pseudomonadota; class Alphaproteobacteria; order Rhodospirillales; family UBA2165; genus CAZBQG01. The sequence continues at coordinate 3,329 of CAZBQG010000063.1, read as the reverse complement.
AATTATCTGGATCACATTGAGGAAATGGGCCGGGAGCGCCCGCCCAACCCCACCCTGTTCATGAAGCTGGCCCAATCCCTGGTGGGCCATAACCAGCCCCTGATCAAGCCCCGCCTCTCTGAATGTTTTGATTTCGAAGCCGAGCTGGCCGTGGTCATCGGCAAGGGCGGGTGGCATATTCAAATTCAAAAAGAGAACTGGCGGGACCATGTAGCCGGCTATAGCTGCCTGATGGTTGGCTCGATCCGGGATTTCCAGAAGCTGGCCGTCGATCAGGGCAAGAATTTTTACCATAGCTCGGCCTCGGGCCCCTGGATGGTGACCCTGGACGAGGTGCCAGAGCCGGCGGATATGAAAATCGAGGGGCGCCTTAACGGCGAAATCATGCAACATTCGAGCATCGACATGCTCATCTTCGGCGTCGCCGAGCTGGTCTCATATTATTCGGGCATCGTGCAGTTGGAGCCGGGCGACATGATTTCCACCGGCACACCGGCCGGCGTCGGCCACGGGCGCAGTCCGGAACTGTACATGAAAGCCGGCGACGTCTTCGAGGTGGAAATCACCGGCGTCGGCCTCCTGAGCAATCCGGTGGTGGACGAGTGGGCCGTTAAGGAACCTGCTTTCCAGGCCGGAGGCATATTGCTAGATTGATGCCGGATTGGGAGTTCTGGCCGTAAGGACGGACCAGGTAAAAAAGGGGGGATGGACATGAAAAAGCCAGCTGCGAAACCCACGAAGAAAAAGGCCGCCGCTAAAAAACCCGCAAAGAAAAAAGCCGTTACCAAGAAGGCCACTGCAAAAAAAGCCACTGCAAAGAAAGCCGTCGCCAAGAAAGCCGCCTCCAAAAAAATCACCAATGCGCGGGAAGCCTCACCCGATCAGCCGAGCCTGCGAAGCTGGCTCAGCCTGTTGGAAGAAGAGGGCGAGCTGCAACGTATCAAAGCCAAGGTGTCGTGGGACGAAGAGATGGGCGCCATCACCCGGGTCAATCACGGCCAGGACGGCCCGGCCCTTTTGTTCGAAAATATCGAGGGCTATGAAGACGGGCGCTGCACCAAATTCATGACCTGCGGGTTAGCCAGCCAGACCAAGATGGCGCTCATGCTGGGCCTGCCGGGCGATACCAGCGAAAAGGATATGGTCAGCCATCTGAACCAGACCTACCGCAAACCGGTGGCCTCGGAAACCGTCGATACGGGACCGGTCAAGGAAAACATCGTCAAGGGCGACGACATTAATCTTTGGGATTTCCCCGCCCCCAAATGGCATGCGTCCGACGGCGGGCGCTTCATCGATACCTTCTGTGGCGTGATCACCAAGGACCCGGTAACCGGCCAGCCCAATGTGGGGCTCTACCGGGGCCAATTGCTGGGTGAGCGGGAAATCGGCAAGCTGTTGGTTCCCGTCCAGGGCTGGGGGGCGCATTTCGATAAATTCAAGCGGGGCAACGAGAAAATGCCGGTGGCCATTGCCTATGGCTGGCACGATTCCATGCCCTTTTGCGCCGGCAGCCCCTTTCCCAGACATATAAACGAATGGGAGATGATGGGCGCCATCACCGGCCATGCCGTGGAACTGGTGGATTGCGAAACCGTGCCCCTACAAGTGCCGGCAACCGCCGAAATCGTCGTCGAAGGCTATATCGATCCCGATCCCGATACCTTCATGGAAGAAGGCCCCTTCGCCGATTATCCCGGCTATTGGGGGCGCCAGGGATCGCCCAAGCCGGTGCTTCGCGTGACTTGCGTAACCCATAGGGATGATCCGGTTCTGACCGGAGCCCTGGAAGGCAACCGGCCGGGCTTCCCCAGCGTTGACCGGCCCCTTTGCGCCTATAGTTGGTCGGCCATCGCCTGGAACATGATGGAGGATGCGGGCGTGCCCGGCGTCACCGATGTGTGGATGGTGCCAGTGACCACGGGAACCAATATCGTCGTGCAAATCCAAAAAAGATACCGGGGCCATGCCCGCCAAGTGGCCCATGCCCTTTGGGGGACCACGGCGGCCCAATGGTTCTTCAAAAATGTGCTGGTGGTCGAGGAAGACATCGATATCCGCGATCCCGCCCAGCTGGATTGGGCCGTCGCCTTCCGGGTCAATGCCGGGCGCGGCGATGTGTGGATCGACGGGCCCACCATGGGCTCCCTGCTTGACCCGTCCACCCTGCCCGCCGAGCGCGACGTGATGAAATATGGCAGCGGCAAATGGCACCGGGTTCTGACCGATGCGACGCGCAGTTGGGAGCATGAGCCCAGCGAGCATTTCGCCGGGCAACGCTTTCCGCCGATCAACAAGATCGATCCCAAATTGGAGAAAAAAATCCAGAGGCGCTGGAAGGAATATGGCTTTGAAGGGGATTACCTGGATGAGCGCCAGCGCGAACTGCTGACCTTTGAGCAAACCTCCAAGAAACTTCCCGAGACGTGACATGCAAAAAAACCGTGAACCCATCGAGGATCTGAGGAGCTGGCTCAGGCATCTCGAGGAGGAAGAGCACCTCACCCGCATCACCGAGCGGGTCCATTGGGACCAGGAGCTGAGCGGCATCGTCAGGCGCACCTATGACACCTATGGCGATGCCTCCCCTGCCATGCTGTTTGAAAATATCGAGGATTATCCCGGACCCGGCCCAAACAAATTATTCATCGGGCAGTTCCGAGCCTATTCACGCATCTGCATGATGCTGGGGCTGGACCCGCAGGAAACCACGCGCCGCGATATCGGGCTGGCCATCAAGGACCGGCTGAAGGAAAACACCCCGCCAACCGTGACAACCGATGCGCCGGTCCATGAATGCATCGATACGGGTGACGATATCGACGTCCTCAAATTTCCCGTTCCCTGGTTCCATGACCGGGACGGCGGACGCTATATCGGCACCATGCATGCGGTGATTACCAAGGATCCGGATTCGGGCTGGGTCAATCTGGGCATGTACCGGGTGATGGTTCATGGCAAGAATGAACTGGGCATCTATTTCCGTCCGGGGCGCCAGCATATCGGCCTGCATTGCCTTAAATATATCGAACGCGGCGAGCCCATGCCGGTGGCCATCGCCATCGGTATCGATCCGCGCATGACCTTCGTGGCGGCGGGCAATATCCCGGCGACGACCAGCGAATACGACGTGGCCGGCTCCCTTGCCGGCCATCCCATGGAGGTGGTCCAGGCGAGAACCGTGGACCTGCCTGTACCGGCCAGGGCCGAAATCGTTATCGAGGGCTTTGTTGATCCGACAGCCGATTGGAGAACGGAAGGGCCGTTCGGTGAGTATCCCGGCTATTACGGCGAGGTGCCCGACCCCTCGCCGGTCATGCGCGTCACCG
>CAZBQG010000062.1:0-18540 GCA_964493945.1 uncultured Rhodospirillaceae bacterium | reverse complement strand
AACCAGCGATGCCTGCCTCGCCTTTTTCAACAGGGATCGGGACATTGCCATGGTGGGTATTTCGCCGATCAGCCTGTAAAAGGTCAGCTTGCGATGATCGGAATCATGGATATCCACATCATGATGGTAGAAGGCGGACAATCCACCAACCACACCGCACATTATGGCCATGGGATGTGAATCCCGGCGGAAGCCCCTGAAGTATTCATTGAGTTTCTCGTGAAGCATGGTGTGGTAAGTGACGCCGCTGACAAACTCCTCTTTCTGTTTGACGGAAGGGAGTTCGCCATTGATCAACAGGTAGCAAACTTCCAGGTAGTCCGATTGCTCGGCAAGTTACTCTATGGGATAGCCGCGATGGAGCAATATCCCCGCTTCCCCATCTATGAAAGTGATGGAGGATTCGCAGCTCGCGGTCGAGGTGTAGCCGGGGTCAAATGTAAAATAACCGGTCTCCGAGTAAAGCCGGCGAATGTCGATGACATCCGGTCCCATGCTTCCGATAAACGCGGGTAAATCCCAACTCTTTCCGGCCCGGTTGTCGGTCAGGGTAAACTCGTGCCCTTGGCTTAAGGTCTGCTTCGTAGACATGACAGCGTCCTCCAGGGTCAAGTCCGCCGTTACTCCGCCATCCCGGCAGCAAGCATCGCGGCGCCTGCTTTTGGTATAGTCCTTGCTGTTTGGAATAGAACTCGCTTGTACCAAGCACGTCCCGGATGTCTTCTCGAACAGCGGTAATGAAATCGTTCTGTTGCCAATTATTTTCTAGCATAAAAAGAGGCTGATCGCCTTGATTTGAGTTAAAATTCCCACCGATGGTGGAGCTTATGGGGGCATTGCGGACACAGACCATGGCGGACAAATTTGGCTCCATTCGCCGCTCGAGGCCACTATCCCACCTCATCACAAGCGGCCCCCGGCTATCGTTATGAATCGATTTTTTTTCATGTGACTCCCTATTTTGATCTCGGTCATGGACATCCTTAATTTTGCTCAATAGTTTGGTTATGGTCGAAGGTTTTGGTCCTCCCCCCAAAAAGTGGTCCACCTTTATAGTTAGGAAAAGGAGGATCAGGTATATTGATGATGGCCAATCCGTAAGACTTGGTTTCATCGCGCTCGGCGTCGGGCATATGAGGCGCCTTGGGGAATGTAACGCGGGCCATCAGAGGGGGACTGAGAAATCCAGTCACTTACCTGGAACCGGCCCAGCCCCTCGGCAATGAGTTGGATGGCGCCCGTTACGCGTTTCGGCTCATGGATGCGCACCGCCGTGCCAACTTTGTAGAAATCATCGGGCTTAGGATTGGGCCCGGCCTCGCCCCGGGTCAGCAATATGCCGGCCACATGATCGGGCGTTTCCGAAATCATCTCGATGCTTTCCAGCCAGGGGTCTTCGGGCAGCATGATGGGCATGCCCGGGCCTGGAAAAAACGGGCGCCCGCCGACGGGCAGGATATGCAGATTGGGCGGCAGACCGTGATCGGGTTTGGCAAGCTCGCGCGACTGGCCCGTGGCTTCCGCATCTTCTTCCGGGGCCGCCGGTCCGTCGATATATTCGATGTTCAGTTCGTCTTTGCTCATCTGGGACTCCCCCCTCAAGGAACGCACCCGGAACCGGCGCATTTTACATGGGATTTCAGGCCGATGCGAAAGACAATTTTCCGAGGCAGCATTTTTTGTATTTCTTGCCGCTGCCACAGGGGCAGGGATCGTTGCGCCCGACTTGGCTGCTGGCCTTGGAAGTCTCAGTGCGGAGTTCCTCCATCAGCCCTTCCAGGGGTTTACGGGCCCGGCGCAGCGCTGCCATGCGCTTCAGATATGGCGCGCTATGGGCAAAGAAATGTTTATAGCCGGCACACAAATAATTCAGCCCCGCCTTGCCGTCCGGCGTCAAAATAAAGCGGTCCTTCTGGCAGCCCCCATTGCAGTATTTAAGAACCTCGCAGTCCAGGCAATATTGGGGCATGGCATCCCATTTATCCATGCCGAAATCCTCCAGCGCCGCCTTTTCCAGTAGCTCGGAGATGGGGGTCTCTCTGATGTTTCCGATGCGGTGGGCGGGATCGACGAAATGGTCACAGGCATAGAAATCGCCGTTATGTTCCACCACCACCACATCTCCGCAGGTCTCGCGGTGAATGCATAGGGCATGATCCACACCCAGATGGGGACGTTCCGCCTCGTCGAAATTCTGAATAACCAGACGGCCGATATCGTTGCGTACCCATTCGTCAAACACATTGGCGAGGAACTTCCCGTATGCCTCGGCGGGAACCGATTCTTCCGTCACGCCGTGCTCACCTTCGCGCATGACCAGGGGCAGGAATTGCAGAGACTTCACCCCCAGATCCTTGAAGAACCGGTAGACCGTGCCGGGCTGGCGCGCATTGCGCCGGTTGATTACGCAAAGGATGTCATGGGGCACTTTGTGTTTGTTGAGCAACCGGCAGCCTTCGATTACCTTTTTATGGGTCGAGGCTTCTTTCTTGGTTACCCGGTGGATGTCGTGCAGCTCCTTGGGTCCGTCCATGGAAAGACCGATGAGAAAGCCTTCCTGGCGCAAAAAGCGGCACCATTCATCGGTCAACAATGTTCCGTTGGTCTGCATGCCGTTGATGATTTTGCGGCCCTTGGGCTGATGCTTTTTTTGCAGCTCCATGATGCGGCGGAAATAATCGATGCCCAACAGAGTGGGCTCGCCGCCATGCCAGGAAAACATGATCAGCCGTGTGGGGCAGGCCTCGATATGCTGGATGATATAGCTTTCCAGCAGATCATCGGGCATGCGGTAGGACTGGTCTTTTGGATAAAGATCCTTCTTCTTCAGGTAATAACAATAGGTGCAATCCAGGTTGCAAGCAGCCCCCACGGGCTTGACCATCACCTGGAATTCGCGCGATGCCTTGGCCATTGCGCCTGCTCCGTCAGGATTTAGCCCCGTGCCGCCTGGGTGACCACATTGAGCAGGGCGGGCGTGCCGTCGGCCACATGTTGGAGGGACCGCTCGATCGCTCCTTGCAATTTATCCGGATCCTCCACCTTTTCGCCGACGCCGCCGGTCGCTGCCATACCCTTCTCGAAATCGGGCGAGGGCGAAAGGTCGCTCACCGGGGGCACGTTGGCGCGAGACGCATATCCATCGGGATAGACCGACAGAGCCGCACCCCGGACCGCGAACCATTGGGCGTTGTTGGCGACCATGGTGAGGGTGGGCAGGTTTTGGGCGCGGGCCACGAAATGGGCCGAGGTGGGATTGCCGAACATGTAAGAGCCATCCCCCATGGCCGCGATCACTTGGCGCTCGGGTGCCGCCAGCTTGGCGCCAAGGGCGGCGCCCAAGGCGCGGCCTAGGCCACCCGCCCCACTGCCGCCCATAAAGCAATTGGGCTGATCGATCTGAATATGATCCAGCGGCATGCCGATTTCGTTCATCAGGATCGCGTCATCGTCTTTCACCTGATTGAGGCAATGGGTGGTCCAGACCGGATGGATGGGGCTCATATTCCGCACTTCCTCGACGCGCTTGGCGCGCCGGCCGCGGATATCCTGAACGATATCGTCCAGTTCGGCTCGCCGGTTGTCAATTTTTTTGACCATGTTTTTCTTTTTGGTGGCCAGCGCATCATGCAGCATAGGCAACGCAGCCGATGTGTGCCCGGATACCGCCAAATCCATCTCGTAGCCCCGGTAGGGAAAGCGCTCGAATAAGGGATCGGACCCCATATGAATGAATTTGGTGTCCTTGCCGGGCATGGCGTTGATGGGAATCCAGGGAACCGGTGCGTCGATGACCACGATCAGGTCAGCCCATTCCAACTTGTTCGTGCTCGGCATTCCCAGGTTCATGGGATGGCTGGCCGGAATATTGATGCCGGTCGGCTGAATGACCCCGATGGCATAATCTTCCGCCAGCCCGGCCAGCGCCTCGAAGGCGCCGGGTGCGCGCCGGCTGGCGCCCGTGACAATAAGCACCCGTTCCGCATTAGCGATCATATCGGCGGCCTGTTCGATGGCCTCGCCCGACGGCATGGCCGCCATGGTGCCGACGGGGCGGGGGCGGGGGCCGGGCCCTGTATCGCCTGCCGGTCCGGCCAGAACCTCGCGGGGCAGAGTCAGATAGACCGGCCCCGGCGGTGCGCTCATGGCGATATCCATGGCCCGGCCGACGACGCTGTCTACCGGCTGGCCGGCATGCAGTTCGTAATCCCATTTGACCCATTCGCGGACCATGCCGCCCTGATCGAAGCTTTCCTGGCCCCAATGGATGTTGCCGTCGCGCGATGCGGCATGGCCGTATTCGGTAACCGGCGTGCGCCCGGCAATGAGCATGAGCGGAATATCTTCGCGCGCCGCATTCATCAGCCCGCAAAGCGTGTTGGCCGTGCCGACGGTCACATGGACCATGACGGAGGCCATTTTGCCTGAAATTTCGTAATAGCCCGTTGCCATGGACATGGCCACATTCTCATGGGGCACGGACATGAATTGAGGAACCTTCAGTCCGGTCTCGCCCGATTTGGCCAGCCCCTCGATGACTGGGGCGAAATCGGTGCCCCCATTGGCGAAGACATATTCCATGCCCCGGTCGGCCAGCGCCTTGAGGAAGGCATCGGCCACGGTGGTTCCGCTTGTGCTTGCCCCGTCCATAATTTTTTCTCCTTCAAATTCCAGTAATTCTCATCATGATGGCCTCCCGGCGCGTACGGGACAAGCTTCAAAGATTGAACCGGCTCTTGTCACAGGCAGATGCCAGCGGGCAAAATGGAATTCAGGGAGAAAAAAATATGATCGATCTTTATTCGTGGGCGACGCCCAATGGGCGCAAGGTGTCGATCATGCTCGAAGAGACTGGGCTCGAATACGAACTTCACCCCATCAATATCGGCAAGGGCGATCAGAAGGATCCGGAATTCCTAAAGATCAGCCCCAACGGTAAAATCCCGGCGATTGTCGATCGGGATAATGGGCTGGCCCTGATGGAATCGGGCGCCATCTTGCTGTATCTGGCTGAAAAGTCGGGCCAATTGGCGCCCCAGGGGGAAAACGAACGCTGGGACATGATGCAATGGCTCATGTTTCAGATGGGCGGCATCGGACCCATGTTCGGCCAAACCCATCATTTTTTGCATTTCAATGCGGGCAAAGCCCCCTATGCCGACGAACGTTACCACAAGGAAACCATGCGGCTCTACGCCGTTCTGGATGGGCGTCTGGCCGGGCGCGATTTCATTCTGGACGATTATTCCATCGTCGACATCGCTACCTGGCCCTGGTTTGCCCGTTGGGAATGGCACCAGATCGATTGGGACCTGTACCCCAATGTCAAACGATGGCTTGCCGCAGTCGCTGCCCGCCCCGCCGTGCAGCGCGGCTATAACATTCCTGAAAGCCAACAAAAGATAACCCTGCCATGAACCATTCGCCCAAGCGCATCACGATCATCGGCGGCGGCTATTCGGCTTGTTCCATCACAGCGCAGCTTTCCGCCGCCTCACCCGAGCCACTGGAATTCACCATCATCGAGCCCCGCAAAAAGCTGGGCGCCGGCTTGACCTATTCGGCGCCGGATCCGGATCACCGGGTGAACGCGCCCACATCGGTCCATTTTCTGTTTCCCGGCCGCAAGGATCATCTGCGTCAATGGTTCGATGAAACCAAGGGGTTGAAACGGGACCCGGAAGCGCGGGAGCCCAACGGCCTGGTTTATCCGAGGCGTACCGAATTCGGCGACTATCTGAGCGCCATGATGGATGAGTTGATCCGCCAGAATCCGTCGGGCTCAACCATTCGCCATCTCCGGGACCGGGCAAAGGGGATAAAGAAATCCGGAAGCCTGTTCGAGGTGACCACGGAAGGCGGCGATACTCTCCAATCCGAGCTGGTCTTCGTCGCCACCGGAAATCTCAAATCCACCTCGCCGGCGCCTTTTGGGCGGAAAATAACCGATCATCCCCGCTTCATTCCCGATCCCTGGGATCTGGCCCGGCTGAAGCCCATCCAGCCCGATGATCATATTCTTATCGTGGGCTCCGGGCTGACGACGGTGGATATCGTCGCCACACTGGTGCGGAGGGGCCATAAGGCCAATATTTTGGCCATTTCCAGGCGAGGCCTCCGCTCCAAGCCGCTGGGCCCACCGGCGCCCGGGCGCCGGGTGACGCCTTTCGACCGCATCAATGATCCCCCGCCATATTTTCTTCCTCCCCCGGGGGACCGCTCGGGCACCATGGGCATCTTGCGGGGTCTGCGCGCCCAGATCAGGGAGGTGGAGGCGGCGGGCGGCAATTGGCGGGCTCCCTTTGACGATCTCCGCGATTCGGTGTGGCAACTCTGGCCGGCCCTGCCCAAAGAACAAAAACGCATCTTCCTCCGGCATCTCAAACCCTTCTATGACATTCACCGTTTCCGTACGCCGCCCCAGTCGGGGCGGGTCATGGATCAGGCCATTGCCCAGGGCCTTTTGCGCGTCCGGGCTGCCAAACCGGTCTCGGCGGAGGCGGAAGATGGTGGAATCCGTGTCGGGATCAAAGGGCGGGGCAGCGATGTGGTGCGCCGCGAGGTCTATGACTGGGTGATCGATTGCACGGGGCTGGAAGCTTCACCCGAAAGAAGCGGCAACCGCTTCCTGTTTTCATTGATGGAGGAGGGGCTGGCCCGGCCTCACCCGCTGGGTATTGGTTTCGATGTGGATGGAAATTGCCATCCCCTGGGTGCGGATGGCCGGGAAAATGAGCGGCTCTTCATTGTCGGGCCACCGACGGCGGGAGCTTTTGGCGCGCCCATCGGCGCCACCTTCATTGCCTTTCAGATATCCCGGATCGCCCCCACCGCCTTGGAGAGGCTTGGGCTTTAGCGCCAGCTATCGCTGATGCGGGCCAGGCGGAGGGACTTACCCTGCAGGCGTTGGACCTTGGATTTGAGGCGGTCCTGGGCGGCCAGATATTCCTCACAGGATTTAGACAAACGGTCCATGGCTTGGCGCAGGCCCGAGATGTTCTCGCGGAATTCGCTGATTTCCCCGGACTGATGTTCGAGGGCACGCCCGACCCATCTGAGGGATGTGGCGGCTTTTCTTTTGGTCTTTTGTGTTTCGGAGTTGTCTGCCCGGGGGGCCGGGCTATTGGCGTGCGGGGGGTGAGATTCTCAACGACACGCAATTGTCTCATGTCCTGTCCTCGATCTTGCGGCGTCCCCCGGCTCCGGCAGTTTTAAAGGCGTTTCCTAAACATAATGTACTTTGCCACCTCTTCAATACGAAATTTTGATTGGATAGGGCTCTAACTTGCCAATTCGTTGAAATCCTGGGCATGGTCACGCAGATTTTGCGATGCGGCAGACCTTTGTTTGGGGGTCAGGGAAAGGAGGATATCGGCCAATAACGCCTCAAGACGGGCGAATCGGGCGCGGCTGAATTTCTCATAAGCCGGATCGGTGATCTTGTAAGGCGTGAGTACCAGCCGGTTCAGATAGTCGGCGATGGCCTGGGCCTTGGGCGTTCCGCCGAGAAAATCCACGAAGGCTTTATTGCGCAAATCATGATTGGCCAGCCGGCGTTCAGGATCACCCGGACTGGCTACGACATAGCGCCTGATGATTTCGATCTGGCCGTCATTCAGATCACCGATGAAGCGTTCGAAATTTCTGGTGATGCGTTCCACTCTTTTTGCCGCCCGTTCATCCGCCGCCCCCGCATGATCGGCACGGCGTTCTTCCTGGCGCTTGGCCAGCCGGTTTCTCAGGAACTGGCGCCTGCCCGGCGTTGTATGCTGCACCAACAGGCGCCCGGCATGGGGCGTTGCACCTTTCACCGTCTGCGCCCAGAGCCGCCGGCCCTGTTCCATGAAGGCCGCGACCGAACTCCGTTTGGGTGTCTTTTCCTCGGCCAGACCGGCCAGGCCGCACAAATAAGTTGCGTAAAGCGGCAGCATGCGGGTGCGGTGCCATTGGATCAGGCCCTCGACCACCCTTTCGGCCAAGGCTTCGCCTTCCTCGTCCAGATCCAGGAAAAAGGCGATTTCCCGGTGGATAAGCTCACCGGCCAGATTGTAGAAAATCTTCAGGCTGGAACAGGCCGTAAGGGTTGCGGCCAATGCCAGGCACAACAGTATTTTTCGCACGGCTCCCCTTTCCCAATTTCTCCCCCTCCCCATATTAGTTAGAAGTGGTATTGGAGGGAACTCCCGGATACGTTAATCTGCCAAAACCTGCCGAATACCCCATGGAGGAGTCCAAGATGGCCGAGCCGGAAACCCCCGAACCTCTAACCTTGGAAATATTTACCGACTATGTCTGACCGTGGTGTTATCTCAGTACCAGGCGTATTGAAAAGCTGAAGCGGAATTACGACGTCGAAGTCAAATGGGTTCATTACCCCCTGCATCCGGATACGCCGCAAGAAGGCGTCTCGCTCGATGTCATGTTCAAGGGACGTGAAGAAGACGCCAAGGCGCGCCAGACCCGCATGCAGGGCCTGATGGAAGCCGAAGGGCTGCCCTATGGCCAGCGCACCCACACTTATAACAGCCGCCTGGCCCAGGAATTGGGCAAATGGGCCGATACCCAACCCGGCGGTGATGCCATCCATGATCTTTTGTACCGGGCCTATTTCGTCGATGGGCGCAATATCGGAGATGTGGAAGTGCTGGTCAAAATCGCCGGTTCTATTGGCCTTGACGGCGAAGCCGCCAGGGAGGTTCTGGACGGGCGCAGCTTTAGCGATGTGGTGGATGCGGATTGGGATAAATCGCGCCAGTTCGGTGTCACCGGCGTGCCCACATTCGTTTCCGGCGGCTATGGCGTGGTCGGTGCCCAGCCCTATGAGGCCCTGGCCCAATTGCTCGATCAGGCTGGCGCCCCGGCCAAAGATGAAGGCGGCGCCGAATAGCCGCCGAATTACAGATTGATGCGGGAGGGCCTGGGCGCTAAATTCAAACCCACATAAGGATTAGCGTTGAATTCCGGCGAAAAGCGTTATAGCGGTAATCAACTTGTTGGGCTCCGGCCCATAAACAATTTATCTCTAGGGAGATCTCCAGATGCGTAAATACCTGCACATAAACCTCAATGACCAAAGCATTGAAGCCGAGGAACTGCAAGGTGAGGCTATCGTCCGGGTCGGGCGCCACTTCATTGCCAAGACGCTTTTGGAGGCGGGCGCCGCCAAGGTCGATCCTCTCTCGCCTGAGAACCCGCTGATTTTCTCCGTCGGGCCTTTCGCCGGATCCAACTTCTCCAACGGCAACCGGGTCAGCGTCGGCTGCAAAAGCCCCCTGACCGGCGGTGTCAAGGAAGCTAATTCGGGCGGCACCTTCGGCTTCGCCCTGGGCCAGATGGAAATTTGCGGCTTTACCCTGAACGGCGCTGCATCGGACTGGATGGTTATCCACATCAAAAAGGATGGCGAAGTGAGTTTTGATGCGGCCGATGCCTATCTGGGCAAGGGCAATGTGGAAGCCGCCCGCATGTTGTTTGAAAAATATGGCGATAAGGTAAGCGTCAGCCTTTGCGGCCCGGTGGGCGAATATCAGGGCCTGATGGCCGGCGTCGCCTTTACCGATCCGGAAGGGCGTCCCGAACGGCTCGCCGCCCGGGGTGGCGTGGGTGCCGTCATGGGCTCCAAGAAGGTCAAGGCCATCGTCGCCGACATGAACAAGATGCCTGCCTTCCATGACCGCAAAAAATACATGGGCTCGGTCCGCGAATATGGCAAAATGCTCAGCGAGGAACCGCAGATTGAGACCTTTACCCTATACGGCACGGCCATGATGGGTGATCTGACCAACAAGATCGGCGGCCTGCCGACGCGCAATTTTACTTCCGGCCAAGTGGTCGATCCGTCCGAGGAAACCTTCAAGCTGGGCGGCGATCATATCCGCGAGCGCAACCTGGAGCGCGGTGGGCATACGGAACATGCCTGCATGCCGGGCTGCATGATCAAATGTTCCAACATCTATGCCGATGAGAACGGCGAAGACGTGGTGGCCCCGTTGGAATATGAGAGCATCTGCCTGATGGGCAGCAATCTGGGCCTGGAAGATCCGGACAATGTGGCCCACGCCAATGCCTGGGCCAATGATCTGGGCGTCGACAGCATTGAGGCGGGCGCCATGGTGGGCGTGCTGATGGATGCGGGCGAGGGCGAATTTGGCGATTACGCCTTTGTCGAGCAGGTCTGCCAGGACATGCTGGCGGGCAACGAAAATGGCCGTGTCTACGCCCAGGGTGCGGAACGTGTGGGTAAGCATTTCGGTTTCAACCGGGTGCCCACGGTCAAGGGCCAGGCGATCAGCGCCTATGATCCCAGGGTCATCGAGGTAACCGGAATTTCCATGATGACCTCGGCCCAGGGTGCCGATCACACGGCCGGCAACGTGCCCATGTTCGACAGCAAGGACAAGACCACCGAAGAGCTGATGGAAGTCAGTTTCGGAGCGCAAATCGGCTCTGCTGCCGCGGACAGTCTGGGGCTGTGTATTTTCGGGCGCGCCGTGACCTTGGAAAAACTGGATTTCGTCGCCGAAGCCGTCAATAACGCGGCGGGCACCGATCTGGATGGATCCTTCTTCATGGCGTTGGGCCGTGAAGTCTTGGAATTGGAGTGGGAATTCAACAAGCAGGCGGGTTTCACGCCGGAAGATGACGAGCTGCCGGCTTTCTTCTATGACGAAGCCCTGGCGCCGACGGGCAGAAAAGCGCGCCATCACGGTCCCGAAGCCAATGCAAAATTGGAAAAATTGCTGGGCGATAAGTAAGCCGGCCCCACGCAAATGTGAGTGTTTGTGAGCCCACCCGCTGGTGCTCACGGGCTAGAGTGACCGCTTCGTTAATTCAATGACGAGGCGGTCATGCGTGCTCTCGCCGGTTTTTTCTGTCTTCTGGTTGTTATCAGCGCCACGCCGGGCCTGGCCCGTCCGTCCCATATGCCCGTGCCCCGCCCGGCGCCCGAAGGCATGCCGGTGGGCGATTGCATCTATAACGAAGCCTCATCAATTTTGGGCGCCCCAGCCCTCAGCCTGCCATTGCTGGCGGTGAACGGCCTGCCGCAAGGCGTGCAGCTTCTGGGCTTCAACCACGAAGATTACCGCCTGACGGGCTACGCCCACTGGATGGCCGAGACCGAACTGGGTCAGTAAGGCTTATCCCCATTAATCGCCACCCGGTGCATGCGCCGGCGCTGGCCCTGATAATCGTTGAGGGGGTAATGGAGCGTGCAGCGGTTGTCCCACATGGCCACCATGTCGGGCTCCCAATGGAGGCGGCAGGTGAATTCCTCGCGGATGGCGTGGCGCTTCAGGTAATCATGGAGCGGAGCACTTTCTTCTTCCGTCATATCCTTGAAACGCCTGAGATAGCCGCCACTCAGGAACAGGCATTTGCGGCCCGTTTCGGGGTGGGTGCGGACCAAGGGATGCTCCACCTCCTGGACCGCATCGTCGCGCTGATCGATATCCATGGAGGCGTTGCCTTCGCGCTTGGGCCCGCCGACCTTGGCCGAGCCGTAAACGCCCAAAGCGGAATGCACCGCCACAAGTCCGTCCAGCATCTGCTTCATGCCGTCCGACAAGGTCTCATAAGCCAAATACAGGTTTGACCAAAGCGTGTCGCCGCCCAGTTCCGGGACCTCCTTGGCATAAAGAACGGCGCCCAGGGGCGGCTTCTCCAGGAAGGTGAGATCGGCATGCCATAGCCCACCGAAATTGGTGACGTCATCGGTGTCTTTGAGGATTTCCAGCACTTCGGGGCGTTCGGTGATCACGCCTCCCACATAGGGGTGGCTGTTGAGGGTGCCGAAATGGGCCGAGAAGGCGCAATGTTCGTCGGCCGTCATTTGCTGATCTGGAAAAAACAGCACGGCATATTTCAAAAACGCCTGATGAATTTCCTCGATCACCTGCTTGTCCAACTGGGCGGAAAGATCGACGCCTGTCACCCTGACGCCCAGCGCCGATGAGGTGGGGCTGACCTGGATCACCATTGTTCAGCCCCTTCCTTTTTCAAAATGCTCGATGCCTTCGGTGAGGTGGGAGCAGGGCAGGGCCTTGGAGACGAAGACCTCGATTTCGGGCTTGACGAAGCCGGCATCGTCGATGCTCCCCACCTTGACGCTTTTCATGCCCGTCGCGCGGGCGCCGAAGCCGAACAGCTGCGAGCCGCAGGTGGCGCAGAATTCCTTGGTCATGGTATTGCCGCTGTCGGCGGTATGTTCAAAACTTTTGGTCTCACCCTGGGTGATTACCAGTTCCTCGGCCTTGACGAAGATATTGGTGGCGAAGGCTGATCCGGTGGCCCGGCGGCAATCGTCGCAATGGCATCTGGCCATGCGCACCGGATCGCCGTTCACTTCATAGCGAACCGCTCCGCACAAACATCCGCCCTTAAACCCACTCATAATGTTTCCCTTTCCCTGTTTCTTTTACGAAGCCGCCTTTTTACCAAGACATGCCCGGACCAGGGCAACGGCATTTGGTTCGTCCCATTCAAGGGGCCCGGTGACCCGGCCTACTTCGTTGCCGGCGCCATCAATAAGCAAAGTGGTTGGCAAAACCCGGGCACTGCTTTGGCGTAAGATAGCGCCCTTTTTGTCCGCCAGCACCTCGAAATCCGTGAGTTTGAGCTTATCGAAAAATTTCTTCACCACGGGCGCGCCCTTGAAATCCTGGGACAGGAGCACGATTTTGATGCCGTCCTTGGCCACCTTGGCCC
Organism: uncultured Rhodospirillaceae bacterium; assembly: GCA_964493945.1. GTDB lineage: Bacteria > Pseudomonadota > Alphaproteobacteria > Rhodospirillales > UBA2165 > CAZBQG01. The sequence continues at coordinate 5,835 of CAZBQG010000062.1, read as the reverse complement.
CGAGTCGCATCAATGAAGGCATTTCGCGTACACAGGGCGCGCACCATGTGGCCCAGAAATTAAGCACAACGCCCTTGCCCTTGTAATGGGCTATGGTTCGGGGCGTTTTGCCGTTAAGCGTGAATTGGGCCTCGGTGAAGGGCTTGGGCGGCGCCATGGGGTCGAAGCTGACGACATTTTTCGCGGCCTCCGAACAGGTGGGCCCGGCCGCGCCTGCCAGTTCTGTACTTGATTGGTTGCGCGATATGACCACAATAACGGCGATCACGATTGCGCCGGCGATGAGCCCGATTATGGTTTTCCACACAGTCCAGTCTCCAGGTTGGGGTCCATGACCAAAAAAACAGACAAATCAGCCCCAAAAAGTGCCATCTGGGGCGGCCGGTTCGAAGCGGGGCCCTCCCAGATCATGGAGCGGATCAACGCCTCGGTCGAATTTGATCAGCGGCTTTATGCCGAAGACATTGCCGCGTCTACCGCCCATTGTGCCATGCTGGTGGCTCAAGATATCATCTCGCCCGCCGACGGCGAGGCAATCCAAAATGGGCTGCAAGCCATCCTCAAGGAAATCGAATCAGGCCAGTTCGAATTTAAGCCATCCCTGGAAGATGTCCATATGAATGTGGAAGCACGGCTGGGCGAACTGATCGGCGAGGCGGCGGGAAGGCTGCATACGGCGCGCTCCAGGAACGATCAGGTGGCGACGGATTTCCGCCTTTGGGTGCGGGGCGCGCTGGACCGCATGATGGGTGTCATCCAGGCATTGCAAGAAGCGCTGATTGACCGCGCCCAGGAACATGCCGCGACCATCATGCCCGGCTATACCCATCTGCAGCCCGCCCAGCCGGTGACCCTGGGTCATCATTTGTTGGCCTATGTGGAGATGCTGGGCCGGGACGGGAGCCGGGCAAAAGATGCGCGCCGCCGGCTTAATGAAAACCCGCTGGGTGCGGGCGCGCTGGCCGGTACGTCTTTTCCCATCGACCGCGAGATGACTGCCCGGGATTTGGGCTTCGATGGGCCAGCGGCCAATTCCCTGGATGCGGTGTCGGACCGGGATTTCGCCATCGAATATTTGTCACTGGCATCTTTGTTGGCGGTTCATCTGTCGCGTCTGGCCGACGAAGTGGTTCTCTGGAGTTCCACGGGCTTTGGCTTCATCCGCCTGCCCGACAATTTGTCCACTGGGTCATCCATGTTGCCGCAAAAGCGCAACCCGGACGCCGCCGAACTGGTGCGCGCCAAGACGGGCCGGGTGATCGGCGCGCTGAATACCCTGTTGGTGGTCATGAAGGGGCTGCCATTGGCCTATTCCAAGGATATGCAGGAAGACAAGGAGCCGGTGTTCGATGCCGCCGACAGCCTGGAACTTTGCCTGGCCGCCATGGAAGGCATGGTGCGGGGTTTGAGCGCTAATGAATACGCCATGCGGGATGCGGCGCTGGAAGCTAATTCGGGTGCCGTGGATCTGGCCGATTGGATGGTGAAAACTCTGGACAGGCCCTTTCGCGAGGCGCACCATGCCGTTGGGCGTCTGGTCAAATTGGGCGAGGAGAAGAAACTGCGCCTCGATCAATTGAGCCTGGAAGACATGTGCGGGGTGGATCCGGAAATCACCCAGGATGCGCTTGATATTCTGGATATGGACCGGGCCCTGGCGGCCAGGGCCAGCTTCGGCGGGACGGCGCCCAAAAATGTCCTTGCGGCCTGCACCCGGGCCCGTGAACGCTTTTTGAAGACCGAGGAGTAAGTTCCCTTGCGCAAGCATTTGCTGATCCTGTTGATTCTGGTGGTTGCCCTCCCGGTGCTGTCGGCCTGCGGCAAGAAAGGTTCGCTGAAGAATCCCGAAGGCCAGAAGAGCGACTTTCCCAGGAAGTATCCGAGCCAATAGGCCGGCCTGGGTCAGAGCACCAGAATGGATCATTTCGCATACCGCAACGGCGCCTTGGCCGCCGAAGGGGTCGGGCTCGCCGCTTTGGCGGAAGAAGTGGGCACGCCCTTTTATTGCTACTCCAGCGAGACCCTCACCCATCATTACAAGGTGTTCGAGGACGCACTGGCCGGGCTGGATAGTCTGATCTGCTACGCCGTCAAGGCCAATTCCAATCTGGCCGTGATCGGTACGCTGGCCCGTCTGGGGGCGGGAGCCGATGTGGTTTCGGCGGGCGAAATGCGGCGTGCCCTGAAGGCCGGCGTGGCGCCCGAAAAAATCGTTTTTTCCGGCGTCGGCAAGACCGCGGATGAATTGGATCAGGCCCTGGCGGCGGGCATATTGCAGATCAATGTGGAATCGGAGACCGAACTGGAATGCCTGCAACGGGTCGCCCAGGCGCGGGGCTGCCGGGCAAGCGTGGCGCTCCGCATCAATCCCAATATCGACGCCATGACCCATGAGAAGATTTCCACCGGCCGCCGTCAGGATAAATTCGGTATCGAATGGAACCGGGCGGGCGAGGTTTGCCGGCGTGCCGCCGCCATGTCCAATATCGCCCTGGGCGGCCTGGCCCAGCATATCGGCTCCCAATTGACCGATCTGGAGCCCTTCCGGCTTTCTTTTTTGCGCCTGCGTGATCTGGTGGCGGAGTTGCGCGCCCAGGGCCATGAGATCAGCCATCTCGATTTGGGCGGCGGTTTGGGCATTCCCTATGAAATCGAAAATCAGAACCCAGCGCCAAGGCCCGCCCAATATGGCGCCCTTGTGGGTGAATTGCTGGGCGATCTGGGTTGCCGGTTATTGTTCGAACCGGGCCGCCTGATCGTCGGTAATGCGGGCATTCTGGTGACCCGGGTGATCTATCTGAAGGAAAGCGGCAACCGGCGATTCGCCATCATCGATGCCGCCATGAACGATCTGCTGCGTCCTTCCCTTTACGATGCAAGCCACGAAATCGTCCCGGTCACCCAACCGTTACCCGGCGCGAGCGCGGAAATACTGGATGTTGTAGGTCCCATATGTGAAACTGGAGACCGTTTCGGCCTGGGGGTATCCCTGCCACCCATGGAGGAGGGAGACCTTCTGGCCGTCCGCACGGCGGGCGCCTATGGCGCGGTTATGGCGTCTACCTATAATGGCCGGGCACTGGTGCCGGAGGTTCTGGTATCGGGCGATGCCTTCGCCATCGTGCGCCGGCGGGTGGAAGTAGAGGAGTTTCTGGCCCATGAGGTGCTGCCTGATTGGATGGCGCCGGGCTAGGGAACCGGTTGGACGAGATGTTCCGATGGGCAGGGAAGGCCCCAAGGAAAGTATATGAAATTCGGACGCGGACGGTTCTTCGATTTCTTCATCCAGTTGGCCCGGGCCAATCTGTTTTGGGAAAAACTGTGGCCTGCCCTGTGGCCGGCCATGGGCGTTGCGGGCCTGTTCATCGCCGCTGCCTTGTTCAAAATTTTCAATCTGCTGCCCGGCTGGCTTCATTTGGCGGCCCTCGTGGTATTCGCCGGACTTTTGATCTACGCCCTGCGCCGGGCCGCCGGCGAATTGCAAATAATTAGACGGTCCGAGGCCCGCCACCGCATCGAAACCGACAGCGGGTTGGCCCATCGGCCCTTGGGTGCGCTGGAAGACGAGCTGGCGGTGGGCACGGAGAATGCCGCCAGTCTGGCCATCTGGCGGGCGCACCGCGAAAGGATGGCGGAGGCAGCGGACCGGTTGCGGCTTAAAGCCCCGGCGCCCGGCCTCCATAAACGTGATCCCCTGGCCCTTCGGGTGGCCCTGGTTCTGGTTTTGGCGGCGGGGTTGGTGGCCGCCGGTTGGGATGCGCCCAGGCGCATCGCGACGGCCCTGGTGCCGGCCCTTTCGGGTGGCATGTTTGGTGAGACGGCGAGCATCGATATCTGGATCAATCCGCCGCCCTATGCGGGTCTGCCGCCGCTTTTTCTGAAGGCCGGGTCGCAAGAACCGGGGACTGCCCTGGCCGCCAAATCCACCACGCCCAAGGGTGGCAAGCTGATGGTGCCGGTGGGCAGCACCGTCACGGCCCAGGTCGATGGCGGGCCGGGCCGGGCCAGCTTGCTGGTCGATGACAAGGCCTTCGTCATGAAACCCATGGAAGCCGGCAGCCATCATTTGGAAATGAAACTGCCCGCCGGTAAGCGTCTGTCGGTCCAGCAAAACGGCCGCCAGATCGCATCCTGGCCCTTGACCATATTGGCCGATGCCAAGCCCAGTGTTGAGTTCACCAAGGCCCCCGGCGGCACACGGCGGCAGCGCCTGCGTCTGCCCTTTGAGGCGGGCGATGATTACGGCGTCAAACGGGTCACCGCCATCATCCGCCGCATCGACGGCAAAGCCATCCCCGGCGGACTGAACCGGATCAAACTGCGCCTGCCGCTTCCCGCCAGCCAGAGGAAGAAAATAAAGCGCGCCTCCAGTCATGACTTGACGGCCCATGTCTGGGCCGGGCTGCCGGTCCAAATTCAGCTTCGCGCGACGGATGAACTTGGCCAGGTAGGGCTCAGCGTCGAGGAGTTCGCCGTCCTGCCCGAGCGGCGCTTTTCCCATCCCGTTGCCCGCCAGTTGATTGATCTGCGCCGGGGTCTGGAGACGACCGAGAGGAGCCGCACCCTGGCCGCCCTGGAGCTGGATAATATTGCCGGACGGCCCCAGTTTTTTGAGAATGATACGGGTGTTTATCTATCTCTCCGGATAGGCCGCGGCAGGCTGATGCGGGCGAAGACCGGCAAACAGGTGGCAGGCGTGCAAAAACTGCTTTGGGACACGGCGCTGGACATCGAGGATGGGCAGACGGCCCAGGCCAGCGAGGATCTCCGCGCCGCCCAAAGGAGATTTAACGAAGCCCTGCGCAATTGGGCGGACGCAAAAAAACTCGAACGTTTGATGCGCGAGCTGCAAACAGCCTTTAACAAATTCATACAATCCCTAAGCCGCGAATTGCAGCGCCGTGGCCAATTGATGCCCCTTGATCCCCAGGCTAATCTGATGGACCGCAAGGATTTGCAGAGCATGCTGGACCGGGCACGGGAACTGATACGCCAGGGATCGACCGAGGCGGCGCGCCAATTGATGGCCGAGTTCCAGCGCATGCTGGACAATCTCAGGCGCGGTATGGCCCGGCGCGGCGGTGGACGGATGAGCAAGGAGGGCCGCCAGGCCAGGCGCTCCATGCGCGAGATGGGCGAAATCATACGCCGCCAGCAAAAGCTTCTGGACGAGACCTTCCGCCGCCAGCAAGAGGCGGAAAAGAAAGCCGAAAACCAGGGGCAGGGCAAAAGCGAAGGTAAAGAAGGAAAACAAAAGGGCGCTTCGGGTAAAGCCACCAAAGAACAGGAAGCCATCCGCCGCAAGCTGGGCGATCTCATGCGCCGTTTTTCCGAACTGCTGGGCAAGGTGCCGCCCAATCTGGATAAGGCCGAGGGGGAAATGCGCCAATCGGGCAAGGCGCTGAAAGGCAACCGGCCGGGCGATTCGGTCGGCCCCCAGGCCCGCGCCCTGGAGGCGCTGCGTAAAGGGTCCCGCTCGGCGTCGCGCATGATGGCTCAGCGGTTCGGGCGCGGCAACCGGTTCGGCCGGGAGTTTGGGCGGCGTGGCTTCGGCTTTATGGGCGGGCGCCGCCTCAGGGGGTTGCGCCCCGGCAACCGCGATCCCTTCGGGCGCAGCCAGGAGGAAGGTGCCAAGGGCACCAGCACCGGCGGCGTCAAAATCCCCGGTGCGGCGGAAATGCAAAGGGCCCGCGAAATCCTCAAGGAGCTGCGCCGCCGGGCCGGCGAGCCCTGGCGCCCCGGCCTTGAGCGCGATTATATTGATCGGCTTCTGCGGCTGTTCTAGGCTCAGGACCCATTAATTATTCATTCAGGATTTCACTTGATGATGCTTTT
>CAZBQG010000061.1:0-18556 GCA_964493945.1 uncultured Rhodospirillaceae bacterium | reverse complement strand
CCAAAATAAGTTGGCCGGCTGAGATTCAAACCCGCTTAATCCACCTTTTGCGCGGCCTGATGGCTGGGCACGATGGAGAGCATGGAGAAGCGGTCCAGTGCCGGGTCCGGGTTTCCCTTCAGGGCATCGCGCAGCATGAGATAGAGCCTGCCGGCCATGGTCTCGCCATAGAACCAGGTGCCGATCCTGACATCGCTGATGCCGCCCGGCCGGGCCAGGGCGGCCTGATAATAAAAATGCCGGAGATCGTCAATGGCCAGTTTGAGCCCACGCACCAGGGGTTCACCCTCGATGGGGCCGGGCTGGTCTTGGTTTTCGAGAAAGCCAACCAGGTATTCGGCCACATCCTCGGGCGTCAATTCGGTCATGCCGTCCAGATGGCGGCCCTGGTTGGTGCGTGCCGCTTCGTCATACCATGGGCTAAGCAGCGCAATTTCGGCCCGCACGGCGGCCAGCAGTTCGGCCCCCGGACCATCCGCCACCGCCACCGGTGCCAAATCCACCGGGCAGGCCCAGCCTTCCATGTCAGAGGAGGCGCCCGGCGCGGGGTCCGGAAAATCCTCCAATACAGGCCCGTCGCTCCTGGCCAGCAGACCCAGGGCGGCGCTTACGACGCGGCGTTGAAAAGCGGGCTCGTTCGGGGCGCCGAAGGGGCGGCCCAGCTCGAAGGGAACAGCCAGGGCGCGGGGCGGCTTGATGCCTTCGGTATGTTTGCGGATCAGGCTGATCTGGGTGGTTGGCAGCCCTTCGCGCTCCAGATAATGTGCAAGCCCGCCAACGGCGCGCGTGCATTGGGGTCAAACCCCGGCGAGAAGCACCCCATCCACATGGTCGCCTTTCATGGCCGCCGCCACATCCTTGGCAATTTCCGCGTGGGCCATGGGCGGTGTCGCCCCCATGAAAGCGTAATGATAGGCCGCCACCGAGCCGATTTCGCCGTCCGCCACCATTTCGCGCAGGCGCTCGATGGGGAAGACCACATTCAGGTCGGCGTAGAAACCGGTACGGTCGAAATTGGTCGAGACATGGCTCATGATCATGTTCGCCATATCCGTGTTTTCGGGAATGATGCGGTATTCCCCGGTGCCGGCGGAAAAATTCTTGTCAGTGCGCCGGTGCAACCCGGCCGTGGTGATGATGGCGATACGCCGCCTGGCCAGGGGCGGCCCACCGGCGCAGGGCGTCGGGTCATAATCGGGCAGCACCTGGTTGAGCAAATGGTTGCGGTTCGCTTCCGGCATTTCGTGCAAATGCATTGCCGCCTCCCTTTAGTTGTAGCCTTACCTTACTTCTTACTCCCGGGGCAACGCTGTTTCAACCGCACTGGCGTTTGGGCTAGACTGGCGCCCCATAATAAGCGATGCAAGGAGCAAGGCCGGATGAGCGGATCAAGACGGGCGCACTATGCCGACACATACTATCCCAACGCCGAGGAATTGGAGCCCGACGAGATGCGCCTCACGGCGCTGGGCACCGGGCGGCCCTTTCCCAGGCGTTCACAGGCCAATGCCTGCTGGCTGATGGAGCTGGGCAACGGAGACAAATTCGTCTTCGATTTCGGGTTTGGATCCCAGCTTAATTTCACCGCCCTGGAAATCCCCTATAGCGACGTCACGGCCTGGTTCGCGACCCATCTGCATACGGATCATGTGGGGGATTTCGGCCAGGTCTGGGTGGCCAGTTGGGCCGGCGGGCGGCTCCAACCATTGGAAGTCTATGGGCCGTCGGGCTCCGAGCCCAAATACGGTTTCCGCCATTTTATCGAAAAACAGATGGAAAGCTTCGCCTGGGACACGGAGACCCGGGTCGGCTATCTGCCGGCCATCGGCGCCGAGGTGGATATCCATGAATTTGATTTTGCCCGGACGGGGCCGGTCTATGAAAAGAACGGCGTGACCATCACTTCTTTTCCGGCCGTTCATATATTCGACGGGCCGGTCGGCCTTCGTCTGGATTGGAACGGGCTCAGTTTCGTCTATTCAGGCGACACCACGCCCAGCCTGTTCCTGGCCGAGAACGCCAAGGGTGCGGACGTCATCGTGCACGAAACCTTCAATACCGAAGAGCAGCTCATAGAGCGTTCGGGCTATGATCCGAAGACGGCCAAGGGCATCGGCACGATCATTCATTCCGATCCGGTGGTGGCCGGCAAGGTGCTTGAGATGGCCGCCCCCCGCCTCGCCGTCGCCACACATTTTCTCAACGATTTCGACACCGCCATAGAAATGGAAGCGGCCATCCGCATACATTATTCGGGTCCCCTGGCCCTGGCGACGGATTTTATGGTCGTCAATGTGACCGAAGCCGAAGTGATCACGCGCATGGCTAAGGTTTCGGACCATGTCTGGCCCAACAAGGCGCGCCATGAGGGCTTCGCCACGGCGGAGCGCAAGGCGCCCCTGACGCCATCGGACTGGCTTTTGCAAAAACGCATTCTGCCGGGCAATTGAGCTGGGAGTGATGGAAGCTGACACAGGGGAACGGGATAATGTTCTGCGCACCCTGCTTTTGGGCACGCTGGCCTATCTGGTGGTGGTCGGCGCCGTCGCCCTTTATCTGGTCTTCAGCGGTAAGATAGAAAGCCGCACCGATCCCAATGATCCGGCCCGCGTGGCGAAGGGCGAAAAGGTCTATGAGGAGCATTGCCAGAGCTGCCATGCGGAGGCCTTGCGGGGCGAACCAAACTGGCAAACCCGCAATGCCGACGGAAGTTTCCCCGCGCCGCCTCTCGACGAAACCGGCCATAGCTGGGAGCATTCGGACCGCCAGATTTTCGATTACATCAAATTCGGCGGGCGGCCCCTGGAAAGCAGCGTTTTCAAAAGCAATATGCCTGGTTTTGAGGACAGCCTGACCAATGATCAAATCTGGGCTAGCCTGACCTTCATCAAGAGCCGCTGGCCCGAGGCGATCCGCAAGCGCCAAGCCTCGACCAGCTATGTTCACGGCCTCCATCTCCATTGATTAAGGTCGCCAGCTATGTTTTGGAGAAAAGGTAATAAAATACCAGGCTGGGGATAACTTTCTGGTGATCGCGCAAAGATGGGTTAAAGATTACGGGGCATTTGGATTATTTTAGCTTTTTTTGCCGAATTTGCTATAAGTCAAGGGTGGAAACGGTTTAAGCATAGTAAAATTTTTCAATATTTTGTGATTTTGGTTATCTGGCCTTTAATTTGTTGGATAATCGGGTTATTTTTTGGGCAATGAATAAGGAACAGGTTGGCGAGAAACTGGGCAAAAGGTAGGTTGAGCCAAAAAGTGAAACGGTTCAGTGGGTTAATTGAGCGGACCGATATTGTAAGCGGCTCGCCTGTTCTGTTTGTTATTGGTCGATTGAATGAGTGGTGATGTAAATCCGGCCTGGCCGGTAGACGAAAACGGACGGCCCGATTGGGAAACGGTGTTCGAAGCCGATGCCAATGGGCTGATCCCCCTGTTGCAACAGGCGCGCACCATGAAGGCCGTGCGCGAAGTCATGATGGTCATTGTCCAGATGCTTTTTTCGCGCAAGGAAGACAGCCCCATGCGCGACAGGTACCTGGCCGAACTGCAGGAAATCCTGCTTGCCGAACCGACATAGAAAAACGGCGAAGAAGCGGGCGTGGAAGAGCTGAAAGGCACCATCGTAGAGATGTTGCGCCAGATCAAGGGCATCCGCATACAGAAATCGAACGAGGAAGAGGCGGAACAGGCCAGCGAAGAGGAACGCAGATCGGAAGTCGATATTGAAGGTATGCAGACCGCCTTCGGCAATGCCTTTTGCAGCGTGATCTCCGAAAGGTTCGAGGTGCTGACCGAGGGTATTGAGCCGTCTGAAGGTGATGAATTTCCTATCCCCTTTTTGTTATCCAGCGATTTTGCGGATCATTTCCAGGACGTGCTGCGGCGTCACTTTATTCCCGATCTGGCGCACCGCTGTAAGGGAATTTTGACGCGCGCCGAAACCGAAGCGCAGAATTCGGTGGAGGATTTCTTTCTCGAATATTTCGAGAGCAAGCAGGGTCGGGAAAATATGTGGGCCCAATGGCAGTCCTGCTGGAAAGAGATGGCTGTTTATAGGGAAAAGCCGCCGGAACCGGTGCCGGAAAAGAAAAAGAGTTTGCTCAGCGCCCTGAAAAAGAAAAAAGCCCGTCCGAAATATTTTACCAAGGTCTACACGCCCGAGGAATGGAAAGAAGAAGTCAAAAAAACCGACAAACTGAATAAAAAAGTCGATGGGGTTTGGGCCGATCTCATAGAGGACAAAGGCACCTATGTGCCGCCTGAAGAGGAACTGGATAACGATCAGTTGGTGAACATCTTCGCGCGCAGTGCCAAAGGCATGCAGGACCAGATCGCGGCGATCATGCAGATCGTTACCCAAAGCGAAAATCTTGGGAGCGCCTTTGATGCCTATCAGACCAACAAGAATCTGGGCCTTTCCCTGATGGCTATCAGCTTCAAGGATGCCAAACAGTTTCTGGGCAAAAAAGCCCTGTTGAAGGACCTGTTGAAGGGCCATAACGCCCGGGCATATCCCCTGATCGCCCGCTTCATGCCGGGCCAGGTCAGGTCTAGCTGATTATCTCCATCTTCACGACCAGACGGCAAAGGCCATGCCGCAGCCCGTTCCCGCCGGTGTGCGGTAACAGGGCAGATAGCTCTGCCAATGGGTTTCCATATCTTCCGCCGCCCCGGCGACCGTGATCCAGTTGCGGATTTCCGAATTGCCGAAATTCAGCTTGTTGAGGGGCAGGGAGGTCAGCCGGTCTTGATCCTTACAGCGGCAGGCATCCAGCAATTCGCGGTCTAATTCCTCATCCACCACGAAATGGCTCAGCCCGCCGGACCCCATGATGCCGACCCTTGCGTCGCTGTCCCATGCCTCCACGGCCTGTCGTAGGGCTTGGCCCAGGGAATAGCATCTTTTGGGCAGGGGCTGGTTCGGTGGAAAATAGGTATTGAGCGCGAAGGGCACGATGGGGATAGGTGTCTCGCCCATCAGGCGCCGATGGGCGAAGCCGAAGGCGTGCCCCTCTCCCCGGTCAAAGCGGAGCGTCTTGGCGCTGCTTATATCGAATTCGTCACGGATCAGGCTTTCGATAAGATGAAGCGCCAGATCGGAATCGACGGGATAATCGCGCACGCCTTCGGGTTCGTGATATTGGGAACGGGCTTTGATTATAAAGGGCGGCGCATCGGCGGGCAGGTCGGTCACCGTATTGGGGATGGTCTCGCCCCAATAGATGAGCATGGCCGGCATATTGTCCCCGATATATTGCTCAGCCTGATCGTCACCGACAATGATCAGCGCATCCAGCTTTGCATCCTCCAGGGTGTGGGCGAGGAGTTTCATGCTTTTATCGCATTCTGCAATGCGCCGGGTAAGTTCGTCCCGGGTGATCTGGGGGACGATGGCGGGATCGGCATCGCTCAGCAATTCATCGTAAGTGGCGGGCTGGCCTTCCTTGGTTGCCAGGCGCGGGTCCGTTTTGTCCTTTTCGCCATATTCCCCATATTCATCCACATTAAGGTTAAGCGCCGGACTGTGAGACGCCGCCATTCCCAAAACAAGTTCAGCCATAAATTCCCCCACTCTCTGCTATTCAACAAAGTCGCACCATGATAACCATTCCTGATCATCCGGAAATCAATAAATTATGATGGAGATGCTGATCACTACCAGCATCCAAAGCACGATGCGCCGGAATGTGTCGCCCGGCAATCTGTGAAACAGCCGGGTTCCGGCCCATACGCCAAAGGCAAAAGGAAGTACCAGCAACCCGATCCGGACCGCGGTCCCTATGCCTGGCGCACCGCTCAGCCAGATGAAAATCATGACGAAAAAGCCCATGAGCCCGATGGCCATGGCAATATTCGCCCGGTGTATGCGGGCCGTTTCCGGCAGGCTCATGAGATAAAGCACGACCGGCGGCCCGCCGACCGAGGCAACGCCGTTGATCAGTCCGCCCAGCACACCGGCGATGGTGCTGGGCAGGAAGCCGCGGGGCCCCTTATAGGTCCAGCCGCCCATGGTGATCAGCGTCGCCACCAGGACGGCCATCCCGATGAGCCGCTTGACCAGGGACGGATCGAGGGACACCAGAAAATATGTGCCGACGGGCGTTACGATCAGGGCCGCCGTGACGATCACGCCGATTTCCCGCCAATGGGCGATGCGCGCATTGGCGGGCACGAGTTGCATGAAGGCGAAGGCGCCGACCGTGGAAGAAATCGCCACCGCCTCCACCGGTCCCCACAACAACGTGACCAGGGGCGCGATCACCAGGCCCGATCCAAATCCCGAATAGCCGCGCACCAGCCCGGCTGCCATGACGATGGCCAGGGCCAGTAAAAAATCAGGCAGGGATATGAATTCTGCCAGCATGGCTCGGCTGATTCCGGTTATTCCGATCAGATCTGTTGGGATTTGAGCGCCCAGCGCCCATCCTGCAAACGGATAAGATTACCATCCTGGCGGATTTCGTCCAGGGCCAGGACCACCTCGCGCCCATCCCGGCTGCCGACGGCGCCCATGATTTCACCAAAATGCAGCGGGCCGTTCTGCAATGCCGCCAATGGTGTCTGGAAACGGGCCTCGCCGAATTCGGGTGGGGCCGGCGGGGTGAATTCCAGATTTTCCGTCTTGCCAAAGGGCAGGGTGAGATCAAACCCCGCTTTCGATCCCGTGCGCCGCCCATCCAGGGACGGATCCAGGGGCGGCGTGCGGAAGCCGGACGATATGACCATGTCCCGGTCGGCCTGAAAGCGCGTGGCCATGGCCCAATCCATCTGTTCATCGGAAAAGACGTCAATGTCGGGATCAACGACGAAGACGTTTTTGATATTGGCCATGCTGGCATGGGCGGCGGCGATGGCGTTGCGGGCTTCGCCGGGCACCCGTTGGCGCATGGCGATGCGCAGATTGAAGCCGCCGCCCGCCGATGTGGTGGCATTGACGGCCGTGACTTCGCGGACCGCCGTTCGCAGTGCGGTCCAGGCCGAGGCTTCCGTGCGGACAGCCATGATCTGGGCCGTGTCCGTGCGGCTCATGGCCGTGCCGCCGATGGTGACGGACTGGAACAGCGCATCGGCCTGCTTGGTGATGGCCGTGACATGGAAGACCGGGTTTTGTTTGACCACGCCGTAATAGCCCAGAAATTCACCGAAAGGCCCTTCGCTTTCGGCCAGGCCCCGCTCATCCAGATAGCCTTCGATGATCATTTCCGCATCCGCCGGCACCAGAAGATCGTTGGTAATGCACTTAACCACCGGCAGAGGCTGACCCCGGAGCCCGGCCAGAAGGGAAAGTTCATCCTTGGCCATGCGCTGGGCGGCGGCGATGTGATCGGTGGGATGGCAGCCCAGGGCGAAAGAGAGCGGCATGCTTTTGCCCTGTTTGAAAAAGCCCTCATAGATGGCCTTCAAATCGGACGGCGTATTCATATCGATGCCGGCTTCGTGGCGGCCCCGGATCATCAGGCGCCGGGCGCCGATATTGGTCCAGCCAGATTGGGGATCGAGGGCGTAATCAAGGGCGGCGGAAATATAAGGCCCGCCGTCAAAGCCGTGCTGATAGGGGACCGGAAGGCGCGTCAGATCGGCTTCTTCGCCTTCAAAAATAACTTCTTGTACGGGCGCTTCGCCTTCCGACAATTCGGCCAGGGGATAGGTCTTGGCCAGCCGATCCATGACCACGCCGATGAGACCTTCCTCGTCGGTATCAAAGGCGGCGGCCAGGCGTTTGCGGCTGCCCATCACATTGGCGATGATTTCGGCCTTTTCGGGGCCCGCCTGGCGGAACAAAACAGCCTTGTCCAACCCATGGAGATGTTGGGACGTTTCCGCCAGCTCCACCGGCTCGTTTATTACCTCGACCTCGTCAATCTCCACCAAATGTTTGACGAAGGCGCGCAGCCGGAAGCGGTCCAGTACATCGCCGGAGCGCCCGGATTTACCCTTTGGTGGCGTATATTGCTGCATTAGCCGACTTTGGTCACCTTAACCTTGGCGCAGACATCCAGGTTGAGGTTGGACGGGCTGGAATGTTCGAAATCAAGTTCCAGCAGGTCATTGAAGAAAATACCCTTGCCCTTGGCCCGTGGCATGCCATCGGTCCAATGTCCGGCGCAGGCCCCAACGCCCAGCCCTTCCGGATGAATCAATTGGGTCAGGCGCACCCGGCCCTGGACCTTGCGTCCGTGATCGTTTTCCACAGAAACCAGATCGCCCTGTTTCAGGCCCTTTTTCTTTCCCACTTCCTCGTTGATGGCGATGAAATAGGAAAAGGGGTCCATCTGGGCGGCTTCGTCCAGCCAGGCATTTTCCATGGTCAGGCTGTTGGTATGCACCGTGTCCCGGTAATAAAAGGCGTAGAAATCAAAGTCCGGTATGTCGCATTCATGAGACGTGCAGGGCAGCCAGGACGGAATGGGTTCGTAATGTTCGCGGGGCAGTTTCAGGCCCCTTGGTTCGGTGATGGCGTTGGTCTTGTCATAGATTTTGGGCATCCATTCCCAATAGATGGGCACCCGCACATTTTCGAAATGCCGCCAATAAACCTCTTCGGGCTTCTTCGGCCATTTGACCAGACCATGCTCCTTGAAATAATCATAGCCCTTATCGGGGCCGAACTTGTCCTTCAGGTCCCGGTCGCAGACTTCTTCGTAAGTATAACGTTCGTCCAGCTCCAGCCGGTTGGGCGGCTGCAATTCCAGCTTGGCGTTGAAGGCGGCATTCAAGTCCGGCAGGATTCCCACCCGGTTGGCCAGTTCGATCAAAACATCGGCCAGGGGCTGCTCTTCGCCCAATTTGGGGGCCGAAGGCTGGCGCACGGGCCAGCACCAATCACCCAAGCCCCCCGGCAGGGAAAAGATGAAGGGCATCTGCGGGCGCGAATCCATGGTCTGCAGATAGCTGCAATCGGGCAGCACGATGTCGGCGAATTCGGACGTCTCGGTCAGCAAGATATCGAAGCTGACGATGAATTTGAAACGCTTAAGACTGTCGGCCACATCGTCCTTGTTGCCGATGCTCATGACCATGTTGGCGCCCAGATTGATGATCATTTCGGGCCGGTAGGGCAGATCGAACTTTTCCCACATTTCCTGCTGATCCGATGATCCCTGGAACACCGTGCTCATGGACATGGGGAACAAATCCTGCAGGCCCAGGCGTTGGGGTAGGGCGGGATCGTTCAGGGGATAGGGGTCATGGGGTGTCAACCAGGTACCGGTCAGCATGATCCCGTCTTCGTCGGGATGGGGCACATAACGGGTGCGCCCGGTTTCCGGATATCCATGACAGGCCGGATTGAAGCCGAGACAGCCGCCGGCCATATCGGCGGAACCAACCAACTGGTTGAGCAAATCGATGGAAAGCATGTTGTAGGAAGAATTCTTGTGCCCCTGCGCACCCCGGAAAGCGATGGCGGCCGCCGGGCGGTAAGGCACCTCGACCCCGTCGATGACGATGGTCGATCCGATGCGGGCCTCGGTGGCGAATTCGGTGGCCAGACGGCGGATGGTGTTGGCGGGCACGGTGCTGAGTTCCTCGCCCCGCTCCGGCGTATAGGTCTTCAGATGTTCCTTGATGATGGCGAAGGAGGGCTGGCAGGCAACGTCCTGGACCTCATAATTTCCTTCCAGCGCCAGGTCATCGGACTGGGCTTCATCGAAACTGACTGCCTTGCCATTGGCTTCGTCCCAGACCATGGGTTTTCCGCTGTCACTGTTCCGGATATAGGCATGGTTCGGGCCGATCAGATAGGCGGCGTTGGTTTTTTCCTTCAAATATGGCGCGTCATAGATGCCCAATTCATTGACCAGCATATTGCACAGCGACAATGCCAGGGCCGCGTCCGTGCCCACACGGATGGGTACCCATTCGGTGGCCTTGGCGCCGGCGAAATTGGCGATGGGATCGACCACCACCATTTTCATGCCCCGGGTACGGGCATCGGCGGCCTTTTTCATGTTGGAGTTGGACGCATGGCCTGCCGAATGGCCCTTGGAGGCGCCAAAGAATATGGAATAATTGCAATATTCGAAATCGGGTACCACGGACCAGGAGGCATGCATGATGCCGGAAATCAGATGCGCCCCGTTGCCGCAATGCAGCCCGCCGCCGGCGGCTGATCCGTTGACCGTGCCGAAGGCGTTGGAGAAGGTCAGGCAGGGCACATGGTTGGAATGGACAGTCGTCGTGCGCACCATAAGCAGTTTCCGGGGGTCATCGTCATGGATGCGCTTCAGCTCGGCGCTTACTTCGGTGAGCGCTTCTTCCCAGGAAATTTCCTTCCATTTGGGATCGACGCCGATGCCTTTTTCCGGATTGGTGCGGCGCAAGGGCGTGGTCACCCGGTTGGGATCGTAATGAGTCATGATCCCGCTGACGCCCTTGCCGCAAAGGCGGCCAAGCCCGATGGCGCTGTTGGGATTGCCTTCGATCTTGGTGATCACCCCATCGACGCGGTGGGCCAGGATGGAACACGACCCATAGCAAAGGGAGCAGGCCGACGGCACCCATACATCATCGTTAGTATTGATTTTCTCGGCTGGCTGGGGACCGCTTTTGGCTTTTGTGTCGACCACATTCATGACGCTATCTCCTAATGAACCGGCGGCCCGATAAAAGGCCGCCGGATTATTCCTGTCCCCGAATGGAGGATCAGTTTTTTCGGGTCACTTTAACCTTGGCGCAAAGATCCAGGTTCATATTCACCGGGCTGGCATGTTGCCAATCCAGCTCCAGGAGCCCGTTATAGAAAACACCTTTATCTTTGGCCACCGGCATGCCTTCGCCCCAATGACCGCAGAGCGCCGCGATACCCAGCCCTTCGGGATGGATGGCTTGGGTCAGGCGCAGCCGGCCGTCGACCCTAAGGCCGGTTTCCGTTTCCACCCATACTTCGTCGCCTGTTTCGAAGCCGCGGGCGTGGGCCGCGTCTTCGTTAATGGCGATGTTGTAGGAGAAGGGATCCATCTGGGCCGCTTCATCCAACCAGGCATTTTCCATGGTGAAGGAATTGGTGTGCACGATGTCCCGGTAATAGAAGGAATAGAAATCATAGCCTTCCATATCGCATTTGTGGGACATGCAGGGGAGGAAATCGGGCAGCGGCTCGTAATATTCCTTGGGGATGGACAGGCCGCGTGGCTCGAGAATGGCGCTGGACTTTTCATACATATCGGTCATCCATTCCCAATAGATGGAGACCCGCACATTCTCGAAATGGCGCCAATAGACCTCTTCGGGCTTCTTTTTCCATTTTATGACGCCGTTTTCCTTGAACCAGTCCAGCCCCTTGTCCTCGCCGAACTTGTCCTTGAGGTCGTTATCGCAGATCTCTTCATAAGTATATCTGCGGTCCGGCTGCAGCCGGTAGGGAGGATTGAGGTCCAGATAGGTGTTCATCCCCATATTGAAATCGCCGGTGAAGCCGGCCCGTTCGGCCAGTTCAATGAGAATATCGGAGAAGGGCCGCTGTTCGCCGGTGGGCTCGACGATGGGCTGGCGGATGGGCCAGCACCATTCTCCCATGCCGGCGGGCAGGCTGAAGATGAAGGGGAAGTTGGAGCGCGAATCGGTCATGGACAAATAGCCGCTGTCGGGCAGCACGATGTCGCACATATCCGAGGTTTCCGTGCGGAACAGGTCGATGGAAACGAGGAATTTGTATTTCTTAAGCGAGGCTTCCACCGCTTCCCGGTTGCCGATGCTCATTAAAAGATTTGAGCCGAAATTGATCAGCATTTCGGGCCGGTAGGGCAGCTCCAGCTTTTCCCAAAGCTCTTCCTGATCCGATGAGTCCATATAAGGTGACGTCATGGACATGGGGAACACGCTCTGCAGCCCTATGGACTGGGGCAGGACGGGATCATTCATCGGGTACGGGTCGTGATAGGTCATCCACATGCCGGTGACCATCAGCCCGTCCTTGTCCGGCTTCGGCACATAGCGCAGCCGCCCGGTTCCGGGATAACCATGACAGGCGGGGTTGAAGCCCAGGCAGCCACCTGCCATGTCGGCCGAGCCGACCAACTGGTTCAACAGATCGATGGCCAGGAAATTGTAGACCGAATTCATATGGCCCTGGGATCCGCGGAAAGCGATGGCCGCCGCCGGGCGGTAGGGCACCTCGACACCGTCGATGACGATGGTTGAGCCGACCTTGGACTCGGTGGCGAATTCGGTGGCCAGGCGGCGGATATTGTCGGCTGGTACCGTGGAGATTTCCTCTCCCTTCTCCGGCGTGTAGGTCTTCAAATGCTCACGCAGCAGGGTGAAGGCGGTGGTGCATTCTATCCCATCCACCTTGAAGCTGCCTTCCAGCGCCATATTGTCGGACTCGGTATCATCGAAACAGACAGCCTTGCCGGTGGTCTCGTCCCACACCCGGGGCTTGCCGGTTTCGGGATCGCGGGCGAATTTCTTGTCGGGCCCGATGAGGTAGGCGCCGTTGGTCTTGGCCTTCAAATAAGGCGCATCGAAAATATTCAGCTCGTTGACAATGACGTTGCACATGGCCAGCGCCAGGCCCGCATCGCCGCCCACCCGGACGGGCACCCATTCGGAGGATTTTGCGGCGGCGAAATTGCACATGGGATCGACCACCACCATTTTCATGCCGCGGAGCCGGGCGTCCGCCGCCAGGCCCATGTTGGAGCATGATGCGTGGCCCGCCGAATGGCCCTTGGAGGCGCCGAAGAAGATGGCGTAATTGCAAAGACCGAAATCGGGCATCACTGACCAGGAAGCGTGCATCACCCCCGAAATCAAATGGGCCCCGTTGCCGCAATGAAGCCCACCACCTGCCGTCGAGATATTGGGGGTTCCGAAGCCCACCCCGAAAGCGGTCATGGGAACCCGGCTGGGGGTAACGGAAGTCGTGCGCTGCACCACCAGCTTGCGCGGATCGTCGGCGCGGATCTTTTTCAGATTATCGGCGACTTCGGTCAGCGCCTCTTCCCAGGAAATTTCCTTGAATTTCGGATCTACCCCGATGCCGCGTTCCAGGTTGGTCCTTTTTAAGGGTTTGGTCAACCGGTTGGGATCGTAATGGACCATAATGCCGCTGATCCCCTTGCCGCAAAGCCGGCCCTTGCCGACGATGGAATTGGGATTGCCTTCGATCTTGGTGACCACCCCGTCGACGCGGTGCGCCATTATGGAGCACGACCCGTAACATAGGCTACACGATGACGGCAGCCAGACATCGTCATTGGATTTGGGCTGGTGCGGGCTTTGGGGGTCGGGGGTGACGATATTCATGATGGGTTTTCCTTTTTTCCCTAATTCGTAGCTTTGCTTACCTTCACCTTAACACATACATCCAGGTTCAGGTTAGCAGGACTTGCATGGGCCATATCAAGCTCCAGCAAATCATTAAAGAATATACCCTTGCCTTTGGCTACAGGCATATGTTCTGACCAATGCCCGGCGCAGGCGCCGATGCCCAGCCCCTCTGGATGCATGGTTTGGGTCAAGCGGACCCGGCCTTTGATCGAAGCACCCTTGTCGTTCTCGATCTGGATTTTATCGCCGGTTTTAAGCCCTAAAGCCAGCCCCGCATCCTCGTTGAGCGCCACATTATAGGAGAAGGGGTCCATCTGGGCGGCTTCGTCGAGCCAGGCATTTTCCATGGTCAGGCTGTTGGTGTGCACCGTGTCGCGATAATAAAAGGCAAAGAAATCAAAGCCTTCCGCATTGCAATTATGGGACGGGCAGGGCAGCCATTCGGCCAGGGGGCGGAAGAATTCCTCGGGGATATCCAGGCCGGCGGGGTCGGTGATGGCCTTGGTCTTGGCTCCCAGATCAGGCATCCATTCCCAGTAAATAGGCACGCGTACATCTTCGAAATGGCGCCAATAGACTTCCTCGGGCTTTTTGGGCCAGCTCATGACGCCATGCTCGCGGAACCATGAAAGCCCCTTTTCGGGCCCGAATTTGTCGCGGAGGTCCCTATCACAGATATCTTCGTAGGAATAATCGCCCGCGCCCTCCAGCCGGTTCTGGCCTTCCAGATCAAGGACGGCATTGAAGGCGGCGTTCATATCGGCCCTGAAACCAGCTCGGTTGGCCAGTTCCATCAACACGTTTGCGAATTCGCGTTGCCCTTCATCGGGCCCGACGATGGGCTGGCGGATGGGCCAGCTCCAATCGCCCAGGCCGGCGGGGTGGCTCAGAATGAATGGAAAGTTGGAGCGTGAATCATTGACCTGCAAATAGCCGCAATCAGGCAGGACGATATCGCAGAACTCCGATGTCTCGGTCAGGAAGATGTCGAAATTGACGACGAATTTGTATCGTTTCAGCGCTTCGGCGACGGACTTCTTGTTGCCGACGCTCATCACCGGATTGGTTCCGATATTGATGAACATTTCCGCGCGGTAAGGTAGGCCCAGCTTGTCCCATACTTCTTCCTGGTCCGAGGCGGCCTCCATGGGGGTGTTGAAGGACATCGTGAACAAATCCTGCAGCCCTATTTTTTCAGGGCTCACCGGGTCGGCTACCGGATAGGGGCCGTGGGGTCCCATCCAGGCGCCGGTCAGCATCAGGCCGTCCTTGTCCGCGCTCGGCGCATAACGCAGGCGCCCGGTTTCCGGATATCCGTGACAGGCCGAATTAAAGCCCAAACAGCCCCCCGCCATGTCAGCTGATCCCACCAGATGGTTCAATAGATCGATGGCGATCATGTTGTAGAGGGAATTCCGGTGCCCCTGGGCGCCCTTGAAGGCGACGGTGGCGGCGGGCCGGTAGGGTACGGTTACCCCATCGATGACGATGGTCGATCCGATGCGCGCCTCGGTGGCGAATTCCTTGGCGATGCGGCGGATATTGGCCGCCGGGATGGTGGTGATTTCCTCGGCCATTTCCGGCGAATAATTTTCCAGATGTTTGGCCAAAAGCGCGAAGGAGGGTTTGCATTCCTCCCCATCCACGCTGAAAGCTCCCATCAGGGCCATATCCTCGGGCTCTGCCTCATCGAAGGGCTTTGCGGTCCCAGCCGCTTCGTCCCAGACCAGGGGCTTGTTGGTTTCCTTATCGCGCTTATAGCGCCCGCCGGGGGCTATCAGATAGGTGCCGTTGGTCTTGGATTTCAGATAGGGCTGATCGATCATGCCCAGCTCATTGACCATCACCTGGGCCAGGGCCAGGGCCAGGGCGCCGTCCGTTCCCACCCGGATGGGCACCCATTCGGTGGCCTTGGCGCCGGCGTAATTACAAAAAGGATCGATGACCACCATCTTCATGCCCCTGGCCCGGGCATCAGCGGCCATCTTCATATTGGGATTGGCCGCGTGGCCCGCCGCATGGCCCTTGGCGGCGCCAAAATAAAGCGCGTAATTGCAATGGGTGTAATCGGGCACGATGGACCAGGAGGCATGCATGATGCCGCCCACCAGATGGGCGCCGTTGCCGCAATGCATGCCGCCGCCGGCCGAACTTGTATTGATCGCGCCAAAGCCGCCGACGAAGGCCTGATGGGGCAGGCGTGACGAGGTAAGGGTAGTGGTGCGGGCGACCATCAATTTCCGGGGATCATCGGCCCGGATACGTTCCAGATGTTCGACGATCTCGTCCAGCGCCTCGTCCCAGGAAATTTCCTTCCAGCCGGGATCGATGCCGATGCCTTTTTCCGGATTGGTGCGGCGCAACGGCACTTTCAGCCGGTGGGGATCGTAATGGGTCATCAGCCCGCTGACCCCCTTGGCGCAAAGCCGCCCCAGCCCGATCGAGCTGTCTGGATTGCCTTCGATCTTGGTGATCACCCCGTCCACACGGTGGGCCAGGATGGAGCAGGACCCGTAACAAAGGCTGCAAGAGGATGCCACCCAGGCATCGTCACTTTCGGTCTTGTCCATGACGTTCATGATTTTGCTTCCCTATATTTTTGTAATTTTTACTTTGGCGCAAAGATCAAGGTTCAGATTGGCCGGGCTTGAATGGGCCCAGTCCACCTCCAGAAGATCGTTGAAGAAAACGCCCTTCCCCTGGGCGCGGGGCATTCCCTTTGCCCAATGTCCGGCAAGGGCGGCGATGCCCAGACCTTCGGGATGGATGGCTTCGGTCAGGCGCACCCGGCCCCGGACGCGGCGCCCGGCTTCGCTTTCGACCCATATATTGTACCCGCTTTCCAGGCCCCGCTGGCGCCCCGATTGGGTGTTGATGGCGATATTGTAGGAAAAGGGATCCAGTTGGGCGGCTTCGTCCAACCAGGCATTTTCCAGGGTCAGGCTGTTGGTGTGGATGATGTCCCGGTAATAAAAAGCAAAAAAATCAAAGCCGTCTTTTTCGCATTCATGAGAAAGGCAGGGCAGCCAATCGGGCAGGGGCGAATAGAATTCCTTAGGAATAGTCCAGCCGCCGGGCTCGGTGTAGGCGCTCGTCTTTTCCCAAAGGCTTGGCAGCCATTCCCAGTAAATAGGCACGCGCACATTTTCGAAATGGCGCCAATAGACTTCTTCGGGCTTTTTCGGCCATTTGACCACGCCGTTTTCGCGGAACCAGTCCAGTCCTTTTTCAGGCCCGAACTTGTCCTTCAGGTCCAGATCGCACACTTCGGCATAGCTGTAGCGCTTTTCCGGCTCCAGCCGGTTGGGCGGCTGCAAATCGAGCACGGCGTTGAAGGCCGTATTCATGTCTTCCAGGAATCCGGCCCGGTGGGCCAGTTCCATCAGCGTATCGGCGAAGGGGCGGCGTTCGTCTTCCGCATCCAGCACGGGCTGCTGGATGGGCCAGCACCAATCGCCCATGCCGGCGGGATGGCTGAAAATGAAGGGGAAATTGGAGCGCGAATCAAAGGTCTCCAGATAGCCGCAATCAGGCAGGACGATATCGGCGAATTCAGACGTCTCGGTCAGGAAAATATCGACCGAGACGAAGAATTTGTATTTCTTCAAAGTCTCGGCGGCGGTTTCCTTGTTGCCCACGCTCATCATCTGGTTGGCGCCGTAATTGAACAGAATTTCGGGCCGGTAATCCAGATCCACCGCATCCCAGATTTCTTCCTGGTCCGACGATCCAATGAACGGGTTGATCATGCTCATGGGAAACAGATCGCGGAGAATTAGCTGGGTGGGCTTGACCGGATCACTTACGGGGTAGGGCGAATGGGGCCCCATCCAGGACCCGGTCATCATCAGCCCGTCCGGGTCGGGATGGGGTGCATAACGCAGGCGGCCCGTTTCCGGATAACCGTGACAGGCCGGGTTGAATCCCAGACAGCCACCGGCCATGTCGGCCGAGCCCACAAGCTGATTGAGCAGATCAATGGCCAGCATGTTGTAGGCTGAATTTTTATGGCCCTGTGATCCCCTGAAGGCGATGGCCGCCACTGGCCGGTAGGGGACTTCCACGCCATCAATGACGATGGTCGATCCGATGCGGGCCTCGGTGGCGAAATCCTCCGCCATTTGGCGGATGGTTTCCGCATCGATGGTGGTGATCTCCGCGCCCTTTTCCAAAGGATAGTTTTTCAGATGTTCCCGGAGCAGCGCGAAGGAAGGCCTGCATGGCTGGCCCAATGCTTCGAACTCGCCCACGAGCGCCATATGGGTGGCTTCCACCTCATCGAAAGGTGCGGCCCCGCCGGCCACTTCGTCCCAGACCAGGGGCTTTTCCGTTTCCCCGTGGCGCAGATAGCGCCCTTCTGGGCCGATCAAATAAGGTCCGTTGGTGTTGGATTTGAGATATTCCCGGTCGAACACATCCAGCTCATTGACCATGTGATTGGCCATGGAAAGGGCCAGCGCCGCATCCGTGCCGACACGGATGGGGACCCATTGTGTCGCCTTGGCGCCGGCGAAATTGGCAATGGGATCGACTACCACCATTTTCATGCCCCGCGCCCGGGCATCGGCCGCCATCTTCATGTTGGAATTGGACGCATGACCCGCCGAATGGCCCTTGGAGGCGCCAAAGAACACCGCGTAATTGCATAATTGAAAATCGGGCAGGATGGACCAGGAGGCATGCATGATGCCACTGACCAAATGCGCCCCATTGCCGCAATGCAGCCCGCCGCCGGCCGCCGAATGATTGTTGGTGCCGAACCCGGCGGTGAAGGCGCGCACAGGCATGAAGCTGCCGGTTACCGTGGTGGTGCGCTGAAAGACCATCTTGCGCGGATTGTCGGCACGGATTGTTTTGAGATGTCCGGCCACTTCGCCCAGGGCCTCGTCCCAGGAAATTTTCGTCCATTTGGGATCGACGCCGATGCCTTTTTCCGGATTGGTGCGGCGCAAGGGGTGGTTCACCCGGTTGGGATCATAATGGGTCATGATCCCGCTGACGCCTTTGCCGCAAAGCCGTCCCTTGCCGACGACGCTTTCCGGATTGCCCTCGATCTTGGTGATTACGCCGCCCACCCGGTGGGCCAGGATGGAGCAGGACGCGTAACATAATGAGCACGACGACGGCACCCAGAGATCATCCCTAACCTTTGGCGCCATGCCTTCCGGTGCCATGGCCTGACCGGCGCCCGCATCCCTTTTTGCATCCAGGACGTTCATCGTTCCGCACTCCCCGAAACCAACACGCCGGCCTTATACCAAGGATCGGTGATAATGAC
>CAZBQG010000060.1:0-18830 GCA_964493945.1 uncultured Rhodospirillaceae bacterium | reverse complement strand
GATTTCGGCGGCCACGCTGGCGCCTTGCTCGGCATTGATTTCGGCGATCACCAGCACGGCGCCCTGCGCCGCAAAATGATGGGCATAGGTGCGCCCGATCCCCTGGCCGCCACCGGTTATGATCACCACCCGGCCGGCCAGACTGTGATAATCCACGTTATTGGGTATATCCATCTGTCCCCTCCCCTCGGATTGTTGGTAGGTGATCTTATACCAAACCCGATGGTGGGCCACAGAGATCATCCCGGCCGCCCCCCATGTTGAGCGGCCTGGTAACGTGAACCGTTGCGCCTGTACCCCGTCAGATTTCGACGACCCTGCGGTAGAGATGCCAGGTAGCATGGCCGAGCACGGGCAGGACCACCGCCAACCCAATGAAAAAGGGCAAGGCGCCGATGAACAAGGCCGCGGCCACGATGATGCCCCAGATGGCGAAGGTCACGGGGTTGGCTAGAACCGCCTGAAGGGACGTGGAAATCGCCCTCACCACACCCACATTGCGGTGCGCCAGCATGGGAAAAGCGACCACGCTGATCGACAGCACCAGGATGGCGAAGACCAGGCCCGCGCCGCTGCCCTTGATCATCAATGCCCAGCCTGCCGGGGTGATGGTGACCTGCTCGGCGAACATCATGATGGATTCCGGTGCTCCAGCGCCGAAATGCCGCAGATAGATCGCTTGGGCCACGAACAGCCAGATGAAATAGATCACCAGCAAAATAACGCCGAGAATCGCCGTCGAGACGATGGCGGGCGAGCGGAACACCAAGAATGCGTTGAACCGGGAAGTAAACCGGCCCTCTTCGCGGCGGTGGCTCAGTTCATACATGCCGGTGGCGACGAAGGGGCCGATCAAGGTGTAACCGGCAAGCAGCGGGAAGGCGAACGGGAGCAGATCAAGTCCGGAATAGATGCGGGCGATAAAGAAGGTGATGATCGGATAGATCAAACACAAAAAAATCAAATGGGTGGGCATCGCATTAAAGTCGGCGATCCCCTTGACCAATGCTTCCTTCAGGTCCGCCATACCGATCGAGCGAATTTTCGGGTCACTGGGGCTTACCGCGCCAGCATCATGGATAACATTTTCGCTTACCATAGCTTTGCCTCCTGAACCGTTGGTTCTAAGGGCCGCCACCCCGGGGGTAACTCCGCCATGCCAAGGTCAACATCAGCGGCCAAATTCAGAAATTGGCGATGCGAGTTGCGACCCGTTGAAACACCTAATCATACATGGGCTGCTTTAATTACACAATTAACTATTAGAATCTTTATAATTTATAAAAGAAGACAAACGCAAACCGTAGCGAGGGCGGTGCAGGGATTCCGCCTCTCCAGGATTATCTTTTTGCTTCTGGAAAAAGGCGAGAATAAGGGATGTTTTTAGCAATCATACTTGTTCTTTTAGCGGTCGGCTCGGTCATATTTCATTTTGTGAGCACCTGGTGGGCGACGCCCATCGCTTCAAACTGGGGATCGATCGATGATGCGATCACGGTCACTTTCTGGATAACCGGTTTCGCCTATGTGGCGGTTATTCTTTTCATGGCCTGTTCTTCGCCACCGGAACCGGCGCCGTTTAGCCTTAATGAACGGCTTGTTGCAGCAATTGGTTCCGGCGCCGATGTTGGCCTTCGCCCTGAGCACCATCCCGGCCATGGAATTTGGTGGGCTTACGGCCTGGTGATTGGTGGACTGATTGCCTGTTTGTGTTACGTAAAGTGGCGAGGCACCAGGGAACCGGCTGCAAAAAAAGCGCTGCACCGCCGTCTGGCGGACCTGGAACATGCCCAGGAGTCGTGGCGCAAGCAACTGCGCAACGCGGTGGATTATCCTATGGAATGCAGCCTGACCGATGCTGAACGCAAAGCGCGGCTTGATAGCGTGGCGGCACTCCAGCGCCTGATAGACGAGGTTAAATCCGAACTGGCCCTGCCTGCCGCTTGAACCCAGCCTTTCTATTTGAGACTCAGGATATCGCTCAGAGCTGTCCCAGCAAGGTATCCGCGCTGCTGGCGCCAAAGCCGCCCGGCTTTTCGGTGTTGAGGGTGCTCACTACCCCGTCCTCGATGATCATGGAATAGCGTTGCGAACGGCTGCCCATGCCAAAGCCCGTCGCGTCCAGGGCCAGATCCACCCCCTTGGTGAATTCCCCATTGCCATCGGCCAGCATCAACACGTCATCGCCCACGCCTTGCGCCTCACCCCAGGCACCCATGACGAAGGCGTCATTGACCGAGAGGCAGACGATCAGGTCCGCGCCCTTGGCCTTGATGGCGGCGGCGTTTTCCACGAATCCCGGCAGATGCTTGGCCGAACAGGTGGGGGTGAAGGCGCCGGGCAAGGCAAAAAGTGCCACCAACTTGCCGGCGAACAACTCTTCGGTGCTTATGTCCTGGACGCCGTTCTCGCCCTTGGTTTTGAGCATGACGGCGGGGATGCGTTCCCCTGTTTTGATTGGCATGTGGAACCCTCTATTTGGCGGCTATATTGGGTCTGCCCGACGCTTTTTCAAGCCCCGATATAACCAGACCCGTTGTGAGCAATTCGGGCAGCGCCACGCCGCCCGGCGCTTTCGGCCCATAAACAGCATTGAACGGAATACCGAAGCGCCCGAAGCTCGCCAGATATGCGGCGATGATATCGCTGGGCCGGGTCCAGTCGGCCTGCATGGCGACGACGGCATCACCAGAAAGGATATCGAACACTTGGCCCCGGTTGAGAACGGCTGCCTTGTTCACTTGACACGTAATGCACCATTCGGCGGTGACATCGACGAAGACCGTCTTGCCTTGGGCCACGAGGGTGGAAATGGCGGCCTGATCGAAGGCGCGCCAATGGGCCTTTGACTGGGCCGCCTGGGCCGCCGAGGGCTCGAACTGGCCGGGCACGAAAAAGGCACCAATCGCCAGGGCGGCGACCAGGGCGCCTGAAATCCAGCGGCGCGTCTCATCCAGATAGTGCCGGGCCAGGAAGGCGCCGCCCAGGGCAATCATCACCGCGCCCAGAGTCAGGGCCGCGCCCAGGCTGACCTGTACGGCGATCACCGATAACAGCCAGACGCCGGTCAAGGCCAGGGCACCGCCCATGATCTGTTTGACCCGGACCATCCATGCGCCGGGCTTGGGCAGGCGGCTGGCGATACCGGGAAAGGCGGCGACCAGCAAATAAGGTGCGGCCATACCCACGCCCAGGGCGGCGAAGACGGCGAAGGTGTCCCAGTTGCCGCCGGCCAGGGCGAAACCGACGGCGGTGCCCAGGAAGGGCGCCGAACAAGGCGTTGCCAGCAATGTAGCAAATGCCCCGGTTGCGAAATTGCCGCCGATGCCTTGGGCCTGACCCGGGGTGCCGACGATGTTGGTCAGCCAATAGGGCAGGTTTATTTCAAACAAACCCCACAGATTGTAGGCGAAGAGCGAGATGATCAAAGTAAGCCCCACCAGGAACCAGGGATGCTGGAGCTGGATGCCCCAGCCGACGGCCTCCCCGGCCAGCCTGAGCCCCACTAGGCCCCCCGCAATAACTAGGAATGAAAAAACGATGCCCGCCGAGGTGGCCAGGAAACTGACCCGGACCGTTCCCGTTTCCGCGCCGGCATGACTGACCAGCCCCACCAGCTTCAGCGACAAGACGGGCAGGACGCAGGGCATGAGGTTGAGGATCAGCCCGCCCAGCAGGGCAAGCCCTAGAATGATCGGCAGGGAATAGGCCAAAAACAGCCCACCCGAAGAAGGAGTGCTGACCGGCGGGCCTTGTCCGATAGATAATTTGCGCTCCGCTGACCGGGCGCCATCGGTCAGGGTGAATGTCAGCGCACTACCGGCCACCTTGCCATTACCATCAACGCTGATGGGTACCAGTATACTGACCTGGCGCCCTTTATTGGAAATGCGCGGCTTGGGTTTGGAAAAGACCATTTCCTCCGGGCCTTCGACGAACATATCTGGCGTGGTGAAAGGCGTTGAGGCGCCGGCCAGGACACGAAGCATTCCGTTCCTGATGCCCTTGGTCAGGGGGCCCATGGGGCCGGCCAGTTCGGCCTGGGTGATTTTCAGGCCATGCTTGGTGCCGTCGCCCGGCACGCGCGATGCGTAGCGGTTGATGTCTTGAAAGCTAGGCGTGGCCTGGGCGGCGCCATTATTCAGATCCAGGCTCAGATTGGTCTGATAGGGGATGCACACCTCGTCGCAGGTCAGATAATTGAGGGCCGCTCTGAGATGCAGGGGCTTTTCCGGATCAACAATCCTGGCCGTGATGGGGAAGATAACCTCTTTCTTGTATCCCTGGGTTTCGAAGCCCAGAACCGAAAAACGAGTCGGCGCCGGCCATTTTATTTGTGCGCCTGACAGATTTTCTGACTTCTTCCAATCGAGCCTGGGCGGAAATCCCGCGTCGCCCGGTGCCCGCCAATAGATTTTCCAGCCCGGCTTCAGTTTGAATTGCAGGCCGAGGCGCACCGTATCGGCCCCCCCCAGCGCGCTGCTGGCCGATACCAGACGGACCTGGGTCTGTTCCGTCTTGATCCAGGGCGAAGCGCCGGCATGGGGCGTGGTTGAACTCTCCGCCGATTGGGCTGCCCCGGCGGCCATGGCCAAAACCCAGAAAGCGGCAATTGAGGTGGTGGTCTGTTTCATATTGTTTTTCATAAACTTTGGGCAGATCCATAAAGTTCGGGCCAGCACGCCCTAATATAGTCAAAGATAGTGGCGATTGAACCGGCTGACAGGGCTTTTCACGCAATATTTACCGAAGGTGATCGGATCCCGACCCACGCGAAACATATGGACCCTTTTTTTGCGGGTCCGGCTATGGCAGAATATTCTTTACAATAATAGACCGTAATCTTGAATGGAATCGGGTCAGGCATGGACGAAGAAAAAAATTCGGGCCCCTATTTGACTGGGCAATTGCTGATTGCCATGCCCGGCATGCAGGATGAACGTTTCGCCAAAACGGTCATCTATATGTGTGCCCATACTTCGGAAGGGGCCATGGGGCTGGTCCTCAATCAGGCCCTGGAAAACCTGACCTTCGAGGAATTGCTGGAACAGATGGGTATTGAAGAGCCCAACATGCTTTCAGATATTAAGGTTCATTTCGGCGGACCGGTGGAAGCCGGGCGGGGCTTCGTTCTCCATTCAACCGATTACGAACAGGAAGCCACATTGCCCGTGGAAAAAGGCATTGGGCTGACCGCCACCGTCGATGTATTGCGCGTGATCGCCAAGGGCGGCGGCCCCAGGCGCTGTCTTTTGGCGCTGGGCTATGCGGGATGGGGTCCGGGGCAGTTGGATTCGGAAATCATGAATAACGGCTGGATACAGGTGGAAGCCGATCTGGATCTGGTCTTCGGCCCCGAGCTGGAAGACAAATGGGAAAGGGCCTTCGCCAAAATCGGCATCGACCCCCGCATGTTGTCGGATTCAGCCGGCCACGCCTGACTTAGCCAATTAAGTACTAAATCTCCCGGCGATCTGTTCGACCGGTTCAAGCTCGTCCACCGGGCCCAGCGCCGCGACGGTCGGCCGGCTTTGCAGGATGCGCCCGGCGACACGGGCTACATCTTTTGCCTCCACGGCCTCTATCTTGGCGACGATTTCGCTGGTCGGGATGGGGCGGCCGTAAATCTGCAATTGGCGGGCGGCCTGCTCACAGCGGGTCGAGGTGCTCTCCAGGCTCATCAAAGTATTGGCCTTCAATTGTGCCTGGACGCGGACCAGTTCTGGGGCGCCGAGCCCGTCCCGCATTTTGTTCAGCTCGTCGCAAAGGACGGGAACCAGTTGGGGCACGTCACCTGGCCCGGTGCCCGCATAGATGCCGAACAGGCCGCCATCGGCATAATTGGCGGCGAAGGAATAGATGGAATAGGCCAGCCCCCGCTTTTCGCGCACCTCCTGGAAAAGCCTGGAAGACATGCCACCGCCCAGCAAGGTGGATAACAGGGCCAATGGATAATAATCCTCGTCCCCATAGGGGATGCCTTCGAAACCCAGCACAATATGAACCTGTTCCAGATCTTTTTTAGCCAGGAAACCGCCACCCCCATAGGAAGCTTCGTCGGCGCCCGGCTGGCCTTCCCGGCCAAGCCCGGAAAATGCGTCTTCGGCCAGTTTGACGAATGCCTCGTGGTCCAGATTACCCGCCGCCGCCACCACCATGACCGGCGCCTGATAGCGGCTTTTCATGTAATCCATGATGGTCGCCCGGTCAATGGCCTTGACCAGGGAAGCCGTGCCCAGCACCGGGCGGCCCATGGCCTGGTCGGGAAAGGCGGTTTCCTGGAATTTGTCGAAGATCAGATCGTCGGGCATATCGTTGGTCTGGCTGATTTCCTGCAAAATGACGCCTCGCTCGCGCTCCAGCTCTTCTTCGTCCATGGTGGCGTTTTGCACGATATCGGCGATGATATCGACCGCCAGCCCCACATCCTCTTTCAGCACCTTGGCGAAATAGGCCGTGTTTTCGCGGGCCGTATAGGCGTTCAGATGCCCGCCCACCTTTTCGATTTCCTCGGCGATTTCCAGCGCCGTCCGCCGCTCCGTCCCCTTGAAAGCCATATGTTCGAGGAAATGGGAAATGCCGTTGATCCCGGGTGTCTCATGGCGGGTCCCCACATTCACCCAGGCACCCATGGACACGGTCTCCACGCTATCGATACTGTCGGTGATCACTCTGAGGCCGTTGGGGAGAGTGCTGACCTGGACGCTCATGGCGCGAGCCTTTCGGATATGAAGACCAAAAGCCCGGCCAGATCATTGGGCAAGGTGTCAAAGCGTTCCAGGCGCTCCATGAGGCCGGCGAGGCGCGCCGGCAAGGCGGGCGCCATGCCAGAAGCCTGCTCTACGGCTTCAGGGAATTTCACCGGATGGGCCGTGGCCAGGGAGATGAGCGCTACGTCGGAACCTTCATGCCCCTGGCGCCCTGCTTCCACGCCGATGGCGCTGTGGGGATCGAGAAGGACGCCGGTTTTGCTATGAATATCCTTGATCACTTCGCCGGTGGCATTATCGCCCAGCCGGTACCCTGAAAATATCTTTCTCATGGTGCGCCAGCGGACCTGGCCGAAACTGACCTCGCCTTTGGCCCGAAATTTGTTCATCAGGCGTGCGACCGTCCTCCCGTCCCGCCGGCAATGTTCAAACAACAGCCTCTCGAAATTGCTCGAGACCTGTATATCCATACTGGGGCTGGTGGTGGGCACGACCGGTGCCGCCTGCATGAAACCGGTCTCGAAATATCGCGTCAGGATGTCGTTGGCGTTGGAGCCGATGATCAGGCGCTCGATGGGCAGCCCCATGCGCCTGGCGGCATATCCCGCATAGACATTGCCGAAATTGCCCGTCGGCACGGAAAAGACCAGGCGCCGGTCGGGCGCGCCAAGCTCCAGCGCGGTGGAAAAATAATAGACGATCTGGGCCATGATGCGCGCCCAATTGATGGAATTGGCCGCTGATAGTTGATGCTTCTGGCGGAATTCCGCATTGGTGAACAGGCCCTTGACCAGATCCTGGCAGTCGTCGAAATTTCCCTTGATGGCTATATTGTGCACGTTGGGCGCCAAGACCGTGGTCATCTGGCGGCGCTGCACTTCGGAAACGCGGCCCGCCGGATGGAGGAAAAAGATATCCACGGCGTCCCGGTCGCGGAAGGCCTCGATTGCCGCCGAGCCCGTATCGCCAGACGTCGCGCCGACGATGGTTGCGCGCTTGCCTGAGTGGCTCAGCACATGATCGAACAAGCGGCCGACCAATTGCAGCGGGTAATCCTTGAAGGACAGGGTTGGCCCCTGGTAAAGCTCGGCCAGCCAGTGGCCGGGCCCCAGTTGGATGAGGGGTGCCCGGACAGGGTGGGTGAAATCGGCATAGCTTTCGGCGATGATGGCTGCCAGATCGCTCTCGGTGATCACGTCTCGGGTGAAGGGCGCCATGACCCGGAGCGCGATCTCTTCATATGAGAGCCCCTGAAGTGCCCGGATTTCGGATTTGGTAAGGCGCGGCCAACGGGCCGGCACATATAGCCCGCCATCGCTGGCCAGGCCGGCCAGCAATACCCCTTCGAAATCCAATTCGGGCGCTTGACCCCTGGTGCTTACATATTTCATTGGCGCCTAACCTATCGCTACCCCAGCCGGGCGACAAGGAAAAGGAAAGCCCCGGTTCAGGGCAGGTATCTGTCCTTTAGATGGCGTTTGAAGGCCTCCGTGCCAAGGGATTTTCCGGTGGCCCGGCGGATCAGATCATCGGCCGGCAAAAGAGACCCAAGCCCATGCACGTTATCGTCCAGCCAACACATCAAGGGCTTGAATTTTCCAGCCTCGATGGAAGTCAGGATATCCGGATTTTCTTTTCTGGCGGCTTCGAACATCTGGGCCGCGGCCAGGGCGCCCAAGGTATAAGAAGGAAGATATCCCCAGGCCCCGTCGAACCAGTGAATATCCTGCAGGCAGCCCTCCCGGTCATTGGCCGGCCGGATACCCAGCAGCTTTTCCATGCCGTCGTTCCAGGCGCCCGGCAAATCTCCCAGCGCCAGATCACCTGCAATGAGTGCCCGCTCCAGATCATGGCGCAAAATGATATGGGCCGGGTAGGTAATTTCGTCCGCATCCACCCGGATGAAGCCCGGGCGTACGATGGTTTGCAGCTGGTAAAGATTCTCGGGCTCCCAGGCGGGGCCAGTGCCTGCGAAAGCCTCCCTCATGAGAGGTGCGGCGAAAGCCAGGAATTGGCACGACCGGCAGACCTGCATTTCCATCAACAGGGATTGGCTTTCATGGATATCCATGCCCAAGGCCTGACCCACCGGCTGGCGGCGCCACTGGGGCGGAAGGCCGCGTTCATATAAGGCATGTCCGGTTTCATGCAGGACGCCCATCAAGGACGGTGCGAAATCCTCTTCGCCGTAGCGGGTCGTGATGCGCAAATCCTCAGGCGTGCCGGCGGAAAAGGGGTGCATGCTTTCATCCAGCCGCCCGTGATGAAAATCGAAGCTCAGCGCGCCCATCAGTTTCTCGCCAAGGGCGCGCTGGGCAACCGTATCGAAGGGGCCGGGGGGCGCCAGGGGTGCATCCATCCCCGCCTGGCGTTCTATTACCTGGGAAAGGAAAGCGGGCAGGAATTCCCCTAAATCAATAAACAGGCGCTCGATTTCAGCAGAACTCACACCCGGCGAATTTTCATCCAGCAGGGCCTCATAGGGTGTGCAATCAAGGGTCTGGGCCTTGGTCTCGGCACTTTCCCGGGTCAGATCCAGAACCTCCTGAACCAAGGGAATTACGGATTGGAAATCAGATTCCTGATGGGCCCAGCGCCAACCCACCTCGCAGGCGGCACCCGCTATGGCCAGGGCCTGGACCAGGCTTTCAGGAACGGCGCTGGCATGGGTCCAAAGCCGCTTCATTTCACGCAGATTGGCCTGCTGCCACTCATCCAGGCCAGACTCACCACGGGCCCGGTCCAGCAATTCGCCGGTGGTCCCGGCGGTCAGCAAGCCGTGCTGCACAGCTTTTAGCGCGGCGATTTCCTCGCCCCTGGCCTCCGCCCCGCCGGGCGGCATCATGGTCGCCCGGTCCCAATGCAGCAGACCTTCCGCATCACGGAGCGCAAACAGCCGGGCGAAAAGCCCCTCCAAATCCTTATAGGCGCTCATTATTTATTGGAAAAGCGCACTGATGCCGCGGTCGAGCAGCAAGATGACGAAAATCCCGAACAGATGCATAAGGGAAAAGCGGAACATGGCACGGGCGGTTCCCACGCCTTCGTCTTTTCTGACGCGGAAGGCGTGAACCACGAACCAGATGGCCAACAGGGCCAGGCCCAAGCCGGCCACGGGACTGGCCATGCCGGTGAAAGCCGGCAGCACGGTGATCGGGGCCAACAACAAAGAATAGGCCAGAATCTGGTTCTTGGTATTTTTCGTGCCCACCACCACCGGCAGCATTGGAACGCCGGCATTTTCGTAATCGTCCGAACAGAACAGGGCCAGCGCCCAGAAATGGGGCGGCGTCCAAATGAAAATAATGAGAAAAAGAATGGCGGAATTGAGGCTCACATCGCCGCTGACGGCGGCCCAGCCAATCATGGGCGGCAATGCCCCCGAAGCCCCGCCAATGACGATGTTCTGGGGTGTGCGCCGTTTCAGCCAGATGGTATAGATGAAGACGTAAATGGCGATGGTCACAATAAGCAGTAATGCCGCGACCCCGTTGATCAAGACCGACATGGTGATCACCGAGATGGCGGCCAGCGCGACCCCCAGCCACAGCGCGCTTGCAGGCGCCAGGCGCCCGGCCGGCAGGGGCCGGTCCATGGTGCGCGTCATTTGGCTGTCGATGTCGCGGTCGTACCACATATTGATGGCGCCCGCCGCCCCCGCGCCCAATGCGATGCAGGCAATGGCGATCAACCCCCGCGCCAGATCGATCCCGCCTGGCGCCAGGACCAGCCCGACCACGGCGGTAAACAGAACCAGACCCATGACCCTGGGTTTGAGCAGCAGGGCATAATCAATCAGGCGCCCGGCGGGATGGGGTTCATCAGCCTCCGCCTGGGTCGTCAGGTTGAATAGTGCTTGAGGTACGGCCGGTTTTGACAATGTCTTCGGATCGCTCCGTTCTGTTTGGACCTATTCTACACCGGAATCACCCGGTCCGAAATAATAATGTTTCTCAGGTGCGCTTAAGCAGTTTGGTGAGCGCGATGATGATGAACAGCACGCCGCCGATGATCGACAAGGCGCCACCCAGATCACGGATGACAGCCGCCGTCACGGCGGCGGCATTATCCATGGAGATGCCCGCCCCCATGATCTTGCGCGCCGCCCCCATGCCGCCGGCCATGAACATGCCGATAACGAACAACAGTTGCCCCGAGGCATAAAAATAAATCTGGGTACGGACGAGCCACCCAGGGGCCACCGGGCGGCCCAGGGCGGGCAGGAAATGCCCATAAAAAAGCCCGACAAAGGCCAGATTGATGCCACCGATCACGCCATGATAATGGGCCGGTGTGCGGGTATCATGGCCATCGACGAAAAAGCCCAACAATCCGCCGACCGTGAAAACGCCCAAGGAGGTTGCCAGACAAAGAAAAACGGGGTCACGCCAGGGCAGATCCCGCCGTCCCCGCCAAAGGGATTGGCCTACCCCCCAAAGGACAAGCCCGGCGGCCGGCGCCATGGCATATTGAAGATCGGTGAAGGCTTTCTCATGGTCCGGGCTGCCTACCGGGAAGAACAAGAAAAACCCCAGACCGGCCAGCCCCGTCAGCAACAAAATCCCATTGGCCGGGTTCATTAAGGCCGGTGCCGCGATCCCGGTGCCCAGGCTTTTGCCGCCCAGCAGGCTCCAGGCGGCGAACAAAAGCGCCAGATTGACGAATTGCAGAATATGCCCGCCACCCCACACCAAGGATTCGTTGAAATCATGGCTGGGGCTTTGGCCGTTCAGGGCGCCCAGCGCCAGAACAATGGCCAGCAGGGCCATGACATAAAGAAATGCCGCCGTGGCCAG
Source organism: uncultured Rhodospirillaceae bacterium (assembly GCA_964493945.1). GTDB lineage: Bacteria > Pseudomonadota > Alphaproteobacteria > Rhodospirillales > UBA2165 > CAZBQG01. The sequence goes on along the minus strand of CAZBQG010000060.1, from coordinate 7,324 downwards.
AGCCGAATGGGCAGGCGGGCGGGGGGCCGGCTGGCGGAGGGTGGTCCCCAGCCCGGTGGGAATAACGAATGCCACGCCCAGACCCAAAAGCACCAGGCCCGCGTAATAAACCGGATCGATGATGATCGGGATATAATTGTTGAGCGTCGGCTCGCCCCGGTCCATGAGGGCCGGGACCAACAAGGCGATGGTGCCGGCACTGGCCAGCCCCAGACCCCAGCGTCCAGTCCATTTGCTTGGCCCCGGCTTGGCGGTCAGTTCCACCAGGCATCCCATGACCGCCAGAAACCAGACGGCGAAGGAAAGAACCACATGGGCGACCAGCCCTTTTTTGAAAAATTCCACGGGCCAGTTGATGGCATCCTCGGCGATAGGCGTTCTGGAAAGAACCAGAAGAATGGCAAACAGGCCGGCCAGGGCCAGGGCGGTCACGGCCAGCATGGACCAGCCCCAAAGACTGCCCTGGCTCTTTTTCGTCTGGTCCATCAGGCAGGCCCGGCCGGATAAAGCTGATAGAGAAACAGATAGACCACCAGCCCGGTGATGGAGACGTAAAGCCAGATGGGCCAGGTCCAGCGGGCGATGGCCCGGTGGCGCTCGATTTTTCCTTTAAGGGCCCGGGCCAGGGTCAGGCCGACCAGGAGAACCAACACCATGGCCAGGATCAAATGGCTGATCAGAATAACGTAATACACAATCCGGACCGTGCCTCCGCCGCCAAAAGGCGTGATCGGCGTGTAAAAACGGAGCGTCACATAGCCGATGAGAAAAAGCCCTGAGACGGCAGCCGTCGCCAGCATGCAGATGCGGTGAGACCCCGCATCACCCCGGCGCTGAAAATAAATCCCGGTCAGCAGCAGACAGGTTGCAAACCCGTTGAGGCCAGCGATCAGGTGGGGCAAAAGGGCGGCCAGATTCATTTTTAACAGTGCCGGACCAAGCCGCGATTTCAGAAATAGGCAGTCTTGGTGAGGATGGCCAGATACATGAACACGGCCAAGGCCGCCAAGCCGAAAGCAAAGAGGGTTTTGTGCTTTTTGTTCTTGAAGGCCACGTTCAGCCGCTCCTTAATCCTTGCCCGGCTGGCCGGTTTAACATTGCCGGGCCGGGCGGGGCAACTCAAATCCGGTTTTGGTCCCGGTCCGGGCTCAAAAACTCAATTTAACCGATTTTTTTGTTCAAAAGCTTTACGGCGGCAAAAAGATCGGATATAGGGAGATCGGGGGTGCTAATTGGAATTACTTGATAAATCAACCATTTAAACAAAGTTTCCTGCCTGGATACGTGATCCGGGCCAAGCGGATTATTGGATAGAGCCCGGGCCGGAGTTACACGCTTCGCTGGGACAGGAGAAAAATAAAGATGATCATCCGACAAATTTTTTTGGCAAAAGCATCCTTTTTGCTGACCATCCTCACGGCTGGCTTGGCCCAAGCCTCTGAACCGGTGCCCTGGGGGACAAACTTTCAGCCCGCCGCCTCGCCGGTGATGGAAATGATCCAGGACTTCCACGGTATCTTGCTGGTGATACAGTTCGGGATCATAATTTTTGTGCTTGGCCTTCTCGGCTATATCATCATGCGCTTCAACGCCAAGAGCAATCCGGAGCCTTCCAAGACGACCCACCATACGGGTCTGGAAGTGCTTTGGACGGTGGTACCCATCCTGATATTGGTATTTGTCGCCGTGCCCTCCATGCGGCTTCTGTTTTTCATGGACAAGACCCAGCAGCCTGATATGACCCTCAAGGTCGTTGGCCATCAATGGTATTGGTCTTACGAATATCCCGATGCGGGCGGCCTTGAATTCGACAGCAACATGGTCCCCGACGATGAGCTGAAAAAAGGTCAGCGCCGGCTTCTGGAAGTGGATAACCGGGTTGTCCTGCCGGTGGATACGAATATCCGCCTCATCCTGACGTCTGACGATGTGATCCATAGCTGGGCCATCCCGGCGCTGGGCGTCAAGATCGACAACGTTCCCGGCCGCATCAACGAAAGCTGGGTGCGAATCTCCCGCAAGGGAACTTATTTCGGTCAGTGTTCGGAACTCTGCGGGGTCAATCACGGCTTCATGCCGGTGGCCATCGACGCGGTTTCCAAGGCGGATTATGCGAAATGGCTGGTCGCGGCGAAAGTGAAGCACGCCAAGGACGGCGGCAATGGCGGCAAAACCGGCAAGGCTCCGACCAAGCTGGCCCATATGGAAAATACCGGCCGCTGAGGCCGGAAAAGCATATTTTAAGAGAAAGGTACTGGCATGTCAGATACGGCAGCAGCTGAGGCTCATGGCGATCACGCCCACCAACCGTCGGATTGGAAACGCTGGGTTTATTCGACAAATCACAAGGATATCGGAACCCTTTATATAATCCTGGCCATCGTCGGCGCCCTGGTCGGTGGTCTGGCCTCCATGTATATGCGCATGGAGCTGGCCGAGCCCGGCATCCAGTTCAATCCTTTCGGGGAAGGCGAAACCACCGCCTATTTCCAGTTCTATAATGTTCTGGTCACGGCGCACGGCTTTATTATGGTCTTTTTCGTGGTCATGCCGGCCATGATCGGCGGCATGGGCAACTGGTTCGTGCCCCTGATGATTGGCACGCCGGATATGGCCTTTCCGCGCATGAACAATATCAGCTTCTGGCTGCTGGCCATGGCTCTGGTGATGCTGGTCATTGCCGGTCTCATCGGCAGCGGTCCGGGCACGGGCTGGACCGTTTATCCGCCGCTATCGAATTCCGATTTCCACCCCGGACCGGCGGTGGATTTCGGAATTCTGGCACTTCATCTGGCAGGTGCGTCATCGGTGCTGGGGGCGATCAATTTCATCACCACCATCCTCAATATGCGCACGCCTTCCATGACCCTTCACCGCATGCCCTTGTTCGTCTGGGCTATGCTGGTGACGGCCTTCCTGTTGTTGCTGGCCATTCCCGTTCTGGCGGGCGCCCTGACCATGCTGTTGACCGACCGTAATTTCGGCACGGCCTTTTTCGACCAGTCGGCCGGCGGTGATCCCATTTTGTGGCAGCATCTGTTCTGGTTCTTTGGCCATCCGGAAGTCTATATCATCATCATTCCGGCCTTCGGCATCATCAGCCAGGTGATCTCCACCTTTTCCAAGAAGCCTGTTTTCGGCTATCTGGGCATGGCCTATGCCATGGTCGCCATCGGTGTGGTGGGTTTCATCGTCTGGGCCCATCACATGTTCACCATTGGCTTCAATGTGGAGACACGGGCCTATTTCACCCTGGCTACCCTGGTCATTGCGGTGCCCACGGGGGTCAAGATATTCAGTTGGCTGGCCACCATGTGGGGTGGCTCCATTGAATTCAAGACGCCCATGATGTTCGCCGTCGGGTTCATCTGGCTGTTCGTTATCGGCGGGGTGACCGGCGTGGGACTGGCCAATGCGGGGCTGGATATCGCGCTCCACGACACCTATTACGTGGTTGCCCATTTCCACTTCACCATGTCCATCGCCGCCATTTTCGCCATGTATGCCGGGTTCTATTACTGGATCGGCAAAATGTCGGGCTATCAATATCCGGAAGGGCTGGCCAAGCTTCATTTCTGGGTGACCTTCATCTCGGTCAATCTGTTGTTCCTGCCACAGCATTTCCTGGGCCTGCAGGGCATGCCCCGGCGAATTCCCGATTACCCCGACGCCTATGCGGAATGGAACATGGTCAGCACCTGGGGCGCCTATCTGACCATGATCGGCATGCTCATGTTCTTCTTTATCTTGTGGAAGACCTTCAAGGGCGGCGAAAAAGCCGAAGCCAATCCTTGGGGAGCCGGCGCCACTTCGTTGGAATGGACCGTGCCTTCGCCCGCACCTTTCCATACCCACGAAGATATCCCCGATGTGGATACCGGCCAGCCGGCCGAATAGGGGGAGCAACGAAGGGTGTCTGACCAGATCCGCAAAAAGGCAGCCGGCCCAGCCAATGGCGCGATTGGCATTGCACTGGCCGGCATGGCCGTTGCCATGGTCGGCGTCGCCTTTGCCTCCGAGCCGGCCTATCGTTTGTTTTGCGCCGTCACCGGCTATGGCGGCACGACCCAAATTGCGGAACGGGCACCGGTGGTCACGGACAAAGCCAAACAGCCCCTGATCACCGTTCGCTTCGATGCCAATGTGAACACGGCCTTGGCTTGGCGCTTCAAACCGGTGCAGCCCAAAGTCAATGTGCGCCTGGGCCAGGAACAATTGGTTTTCTTCGAGGCGGCCAACCTGTCGGACAAGCCCATCGTGGGCACGGCCACCTTCAATGTGGCGCCCTTCAGGGCGGGGAGTTATTTCAACAAGACCGAATGTTTCTGTTTTACCGAACAGGTCCTGGCGCCCGGCCAATCGGTGATGATGCCGGTGTCATTTTATGTCGACCCGGAATTGGCCGATGACGAGCGGGCCGCCGAACTCTCGGCGATTACGCTTTCCTATACTTTTTTCCGGTCGCGCGACCAAAGTGCGGCTAAAACAATTGGCGACAGGGCCGGCGTCCATGAGGCACCGGCCACAGCAGGGCAGGACGGCTAGGCCCGCCCGGTCCGTACACTTTAACCGACAGCATGGGGAACCGTTCCATGGCTACAGAAGCGACTAAATCACATCCTTGGCACCTGGTAGAACCCAGCCCGTGGCCCATCGTCGGCGCCGTGGCAGCCTTTTTGATGGCCAGTGGCGGTATCTGGTTCATGCATGAGGGTGTTCCCTGGCTTATGCTTTTGGGCACGCTCATTTTGATTTTCGCCTCCTATTCCTGGTGGCGCGACGTGGTCGCCGAGGCCCATACCCAGAAACAGCATTCCGATCCGGTACGCACCGGGCTCAGATATGGCATGATCATGTTCATCGCCTCGGAGGTCATGTTCTTTTTCGCCTTCTTCTGGGCCTTTTTCCATTCCAGCCTACCCATCCTCAACATCGTAGCCGGCCCCTGGCCGCCCAGGGGGATCGAGGTGCTGGAAACCTGGGATATCCCGGCGCTCAATACGCTTATCTTGCTTTCATCGGGCGCCACCATCACCTGGGCCCATCACGCGCTGCTCAAGGGGAACCGGTCCAATTTCATCACCGGCATCGCCTTGACGGTAATTTTGGGGGTCATCTTCCTGGGCTTCCAGGTCTTTGAATATGGCTCCGCCGCCTTCAAGCTGACCGATGGCATCTATCCCTCTACTTTCTATCTGGCCACCGGGTTTCACGGCTTTCATGTTTTTGTCGGCGCCTGTTTCCTGCTCGTCTGCTTCTTCCGGGCGCGGGGTGGGCATTTCACGCCGGAACAGCATGTGGGTTTCGAGGCGGCCGCCTGGTATTGGCATTTCGTTGACGTCGTCTGGCTCTTCCTGTTCGTCAATGTCTATGTCTGGGGTAGTTCCTCTCTCGGCCACCTTCCCGTCACGGGCTGATCCATGGCAGGCGGCGCGGGCCGCCCATTGTGCTTTGCCCTCAGCGGGCGCTGTCCCCGCTGTGGGCAGGGCCGTCTGTTTTCCGGTTATCTGGAGGTTGCGGAGAAATGCCAGGCCTGCGGCTTGGGCTTCTCCGGCCATGATGCGGCGGACGGGCCGGCGGTTCTGATCATCATGCTGTTGGGCTTCGTGATGGCCGGGTTGGTCTTCCTTCTGGAATTCCATTACGCGCCGCCCTTTTGGGTGCATGCGGTGATCTGGCCGCCCTTCGTTCTGGCCGGATCCCTCGGCGCACTTCGCCCGCTGAAGGCCATGTTTATCGGCCTTCAGTTCAAATACCGCTCAGTGGATGAAGAATTCCCCCCCGATGAAAGCTGAACTGGGTTAACCTGTTTCCTCCCCGGGGCTTTTCAGAACGGAGAGGGCCGATGAGGACAATTTGGCTTCCAGTCCTGGCCATCTTTTGGCTGGCTCTTGGGGCAACGATCATTCCAGGCGGCGCGCTTGCCGGCGATGAATTCGCCCCGGCCCGGGCGCGCATGGTCGAGACGCTGGGCGCCCTCGCCGCCTTGCCGGAAGCGGGGGCGCCCGGCCGGAAGCTGTCCCCGCGCATACTCGAAGCCATGGGTGCCGTTCGGCGCCATCGGCTGGTACCCGAGCCTTATCGCCGGCTGGCCTATGCCAACCGTCCGCTGCCCATCGGTCATGGCCAGACGATTTCCCAACCCTATATCGTTGCCTTGATGACCGAGCTTTTGGATGTGGCGCCCGATGCAAACCTGTTGGAGGTGGGCACGGGTTCGGGTTATCAGGCGGCGGTGCTGGCCCGCCTTGCGCACCACGTCTACACCATCGAGATCGTTGAGCCCCTGGCCCGGCGCGCGGCCGCCGATCTTCGCCGCCTCGGTATCCGCAACGTCACCGCCAGGGCCGGAGATGGCTACAAGGGATGGCCTGAAAAGGCGCCCTTCGATGGCATCATGGTAACCGCCGCGCCCGAGGAAATTCCGCCCCCCCTGTTGGCTCAGCTGAAGCCCGGCGGACGGATGGTCATTCCCGTCGGCCCGGCCGGCGGCGTTCAGTCTCTGCGGCTCATTGAGAAAGGAGCTGACGGGGCTATCACCGAGCGCAATATCATTCCCGTCCGTTTCGTGCCCTTTACGCGGAAAGAATAAAACCTATCCGATCATCCGGGCCATTTCCGACCTTCTTTCCTCGGCCATCATGAAGCCGTCCTGCTCGCGGCAATGGGCTTCGGTCTCGGCATATATCTCATCGTCTGATTTATCCAGATCGATGGGCACCAGATGGGGCTGGCGGATATACCACGGCGTGTGGACATAGATCTCGACCATATTCTGTTCGGGATCATCGAAATAGATGGACCAGGCGTTGCCGTGGGTGGCTTCGCGCATATTTTCCATCCCCGCTTCGAGGGCGGCGTCCCTCATTTCGCGGAGCTCGTCCAGGGATTCGACCAAAAACGACATTTGCTGATTAAGGCGGAAATCCACATCATCGGGGCGCCCAGAAAGAAGAACGAATTGGTGATGTTCGTCCGGGCTGGAAGACATGAAAATCATCTCCACCGGCGCCGAGGATGCGCCCCCCCGGTCGGTGACGGTCAGGCCCATCACACGGGTGTAGAAATCCTCCATTTTTGCCAAATCCGTGGTGAACAGGGCGAAATGCGTTAATTGAGGTTTAATTTTCCCAACCATTGTCTTTGCCTCCCTCTGTCAAAAAACTTGAATTAAGCCAGCTTAGGGCCAGCCTTTCTCCGTAAAAATATCACATGGCATTTTCCCTAAAACCTTGATCTTAGTCAAATTTTGTATATTGCGTCCGCCGGCCTAATACATAGCGTAATTCCGTTGGTCACTCTCCCGAGCCTAAGATGCGGGGTC
>CAZBQG010000059.1:0-18852 GCA_964493945.1 uncultured Rhodospirillaceae bacterium | reverse complement strand
GTTATGCTTCCGTCAAAATTTGAAACGCTCTAGCGCCCAAAGCCATCCTCGCAGATTACGGGCGGGTGGCTGCCCGGGCAGTAGCCTGGCCCGATTGGGGCGGCTTCCAGGGGAATATCTGGACACCGGTGACCACTTGGGCTGCCAGCATCTTATTGATCTCCGCGCGCATCTCGCCCGACAAGGACTGGAAATCCGTGTCCCCCCCCCTGGCGCCCCGGAAATGCCGGTTCAGCACCTGGCGGATGGCAAATTGAATGACCGTGTGGCTTTTGCAGAGGATTTCGGCCTCGTCTTGTTTGTCCACCTGGATAAAGGGCGTGATGACGGCCTGTGCGCTTTCGCCCCCGATGGTCATGCGCACCCGGAAGGGCGGGAACTGGACCGTGAAGCTGTTTGGCAGGTTAACCGGCCTTTGGCGGCGCATGGTTGTCAGCTTAGGCAGCCGGTCGGGCAGGATTTCAACACCGACTTCGTTCCATACGGAATAGCCGCCATAAAAACCGACAGCCACGGAAACGAGGGCAAAGCCCCAGACCGCCGGACCGATTCGCCGGATACCGCGCAAAAAATCGCCCTTGCGCCTGCCTCCCTTTCGCCGGTCCTTGCCCCGCCTGTCATCGCCGCCGCGTTCTTCGCCGGAAAGCTTATCTTCATCCGGATCATCCGGACCGCCAGCCTCCGCTTCAACGGCGGGTTCTTCTTTCTTCCTTTTTTTGGATCGCTTGGTCATGGACTGTCGCAACCCCTTTGAACTATGGGAAAACGGTCCACCAGATCACCGGCATTGTCCGCCGGGCGCGGAGTCGTTTTCAACCGGTTTCTCATGGAGTTGATTTTGCCTGCTCCCGGTCCGGGCGGGCTTGACCGCTGCCCGGTGGGCGCCTATATGGACGGGACGATGGGCCGGGCTTTGGAAAACGACTTTGGATAAAACCAAGTTGTTATGAAGAAAGTTTTATATTTCAATATTTTATCCTGTTGCGGGTGATTTCATTAAGTTAAGCCCAGCCGGCCGGCCCGCTTCCCGAAAAAGCACTGGCCCGGTAAAATTTAGCGTCCAACCAACCCAAAAATAGAGATCGGAACAGTCATGCCGGAAACCGTCCATTCCCTTGTCGCACCCCATGGGGGCGGCCAACTCAAGCCTCTTCTAGCCAGCGAAGCCGAATCGGGTGATCATCTGGCGCACGCCGCCACGCTCCCCCAACTGCCCATGACAAGCCGGGAAACCTCGGACCTGTTGATGCTGGGCATGGGGGCCTATACGCCACTGGATGGCTTCATGGGCGAAGCCGATTGGCGTTCCGTGGTGCAAGATATGAAACTGGCGGACGGGATTTTCTGGCCCATCCCCATCACCCTTTCGGCCTCCGCCGATCTGGCCGGCGGCATGAAAATTGGCGACGAGGTGGCGCTCACCGAGGGCGAGGGCGGAGATATTTTTGGCATTTTGCGCATCACGGAAAAATACGAACCCGACAAGGCGCTGGAATGCCGTGAAGTTTTCCGCACGGAAGATGGCGCCCATCCGGGCGTCGCCAAGGTCCAGTCCCAAGACCAGATCAATCTGGCCGGGCCGGTCACCGTACTGGGCGAGGGGGATTATCCCACCGAATACAAAGACCTTTATTTGCGCCCGGCCCAGTCCCGAGAAATATTTAAAACCAATGGCTGGTCCCGGGTGGCGGTTTTCCAAACCCGCAACCCCATGCATCGCAGCCACGAGCATCTGGTCAAGATCGCCCTCGAACTTACCGACGGGGTGTTCATCCACCAGGTGCTGGGCAAGCTTAAACCGGGCGATATTCCGGCAACCGTGCGCACCCGCGCCATCGGGGCCATGGTCGAACATTATTTTCCGGCGGGCTCGGTCATGCAGGCCGGCTATCCCATCGAAATGCGGTATGGCGGACCACGCGAAGCCCTGCTTCATGCCGTGCTGCGCCAGAATTTCGGCTGCTCCCATCTGATCGTCGGGCGCGATCATGCGGGGGTGGGTGATTATTACGGTCCCTTCGATGCCCAGGATATTTTCGATGAATTATGGGATGGCGCCCTGATCACCCAGGCGCTGAAGATCGATATCACCTTTTATTGCGCCAAATGCGACGGCATGGCCACCAACCGAACCTGCCCTCACGGGGATGAAGACCGCTTGAATATTTCGGGCACCAGGCAGCGCGAGATGCTGGAAAAGGGCGAGCCGATCCCGCTCCAGTTCAGCCGCCCCGAGGTGGTCGCCATCTTGCGAGAATTCTATGCGGGTAAGGGGTAATATCCTTAATCTTACAGGGGGAAGACAGACATGGTTAAAATAAATGGCGCCCAGGCGCTGGTCCAATCCATCAAGGGCAACGGGGTCGATACCATATTCGGCCTGCCGGGCGTGCAGCTGGACAATATGTTCGAGGCTTTGCATGAAGAGCGCGATGCCGTCCGCGTCATCCATCCACGCCACGAACAAAGCACCGCCTATATGGCCTTCGGCTATGCCCAATCCACCGGGCGGGTGGGCACGTGTCTGGTGGTTCCGGGACCCGGCCTGCTGAATACGGCGGCGGCTTTGTCCACGGCCTATTCGTGCAATGCGCCCGTGCTTTGCCTGGCGGGCCAGATTCCGACACCGTTCATCGGCCAGAGGCTGGGTATGCTCCATGAATTGGACGATCAGCAAGGCGCCCTGGCCTCCGTGGTTAAATGGAGCGCCCGGGCCGAAAGTGCCGCCACCACACCCGAAACCATGCGCCAGGCTTTTGCCCAGCTAAATTCTGGCCGGCGCCAGCCGGTCATGGTCGAAATGGCCCCCGATGTCATGGGCCGGGTGGAAGAGGTTGCTTTGCTGGGTGCCGAAAGCGGCACGGAGACCGGTCCCGGTCTCGATCCCGATTTGATCGAAAAGGCAGCCGCCCTTCTGGGGCAGGCAAAAAACCCGGCTATTTTTGTCGGCGGCGGCGTGTTCGGCGCCGAGGCGGAATTGCTGGAACTGGCCGAAACGGTGCAGGCGCCGGTCTTCATGTCGGCCCACGGCAACGGCGCAGTGGATAGCCGTCATTATCTGGCACAAAATATTTTGGCCGGCGCCCGCGCCTGGCCCGAAATTGACCTGGCCCTGGCCGTCGGCACCCGCTTTTCCACGCCCATCGCCAATTGGGGCCATGATGATGACATCAAACTGATCCGTATCGATGTGGACCCCAACCAATCGGTCAAGCAATGGAAACCGGATGTGCATCTGGTGGCCCAGGCGAAGACGGCCCTGGCCGAGCTGGCGGACCGAGTGGGGCGTCACAATATCAAGCGCCCTTCGCGCGCCGATGAAATGAACGAATTAAAGGCGGCGACCGCCGAAAGCCATGCCAAGCTGGCCCCCCAGCATGAATATGCCATGGCCATCCGCCGCCAGTTGCCGGAAGACGGCATTGCGTGTTTTGGCCTGACCCAGGTGGGGTATTATTCCTGGTTCGGCTTTCCCACCTACGCCCCCCGCACCAATATTCAATCGGGCTATCAGGGCACGCTGGGTTTCGCCTTTCCAACAGGGCTGGGCATCAAGGTGGCCAACTCGGACAAAAAGGTGGTGGCCATCTGTGGCGATGGCGGCTTCATGTTCGCCATGCAGGAGCTATCGACCGCCGCCTTGCATGGCATCAATCTGGTCACCGTGGTTTTCAATGACGGGCATTTCGGCAACGTGCGGCGCATTCAGAAGGAACAGTATGACGGCCATTACATGGCCACCGAATTGCGCAATCCCGATTTTATGAAACTGGCCGACAGTTTCGGCCTCATGGGATTGCGGGCCAATTCGGCTGCTGAAATGGAAGATGCGTTGGGCAAGGCCTTCAAGGCCGACGAGCCGGTGCTCATCGAGGTCGTGCACGGCCAAGAATTTCCCTCTCCCTGGGTCCATATGCCGCGCAAGCGTATGCGCGGCGGTCATTGACGGGCCCGGGCTCCGGGCTTAGTTTTTCCAGGAAACTGGGAGAACCTACTGGGCATGGCTGACGAGAGCCGATCCAATCTGCCATCCGTTGATTACCTACTGGGCCTGAACGCCCTGGAAGGCGAGATCGGCATCCATGGCCGGGACGCCGTCAAGAGCGCCGTCAGGACCGTGCTGGATGGGCTGCGCGCCGATTTGAGAGGCGGCGATAAACCTGCGCCCGATGATCAGGCAATCGCCTCCGCCGTCGCGGGCCGTCTCGCGGAAATGGCTCAGCCGAGCTTGCGGCCGGTTTTTAATCTGACGGGAACGGTGCTGCATACCAATCTGGGCCGGGCACCCATGCCCAAGGGGGCGATGGATGCCATGATCCGCGTGGCCGGTGCCGCGTCCAATTTGGAATTTGATCTGGACACCGGTAGGCGGGGCGATAGGGATGTGCATGTGGAGGAATTGCTCCGTGAACTGACCGGCGCCGAGGCAGCCACCGTGGTCAACAACAATGCGGCCGCCGTTTTGTTGGTTCTAAACAGCTTGACCATGCGCAAGGAAGTGCCCGTCAGCCGCGGCGAGCTGATCGAGATCGGCGGCGCATTCCGCCTGCCTGACGTGATGAAAAAGGCCGGCTGCAAGCTTGTGGAGGTGGGCACCGCCAACCGCACCCACGCCAAGGATTACGCCGAAGCCATCACCGAACGCACCGGCGCATTTTTGAAAGTCCACACATCCAATTATGTGGTCCAAGGCTTCACCAAATCTGTCGGCGAAAAGGAGCTGGCCGCCCTGGGCGCCAAGCATGATGTGCCCCTGATCGACGATCTGGGGGCCGGCGCCCTGGTGGATCTGACGCCATTCGGTCTGCCCCGGGAGCCCATCGTGTCCGAAGTTCTGGCACAAGGTGTGGCCGTGGTGACTTTTTCCGGCGACAAGCTTTTGGGCGGGCCCCAAGCCGGGCTCATCGCCGGGCGGGCCGATCTGATCGCCAAGATCAAACGCAATCCCATGAAACGCGCCCTGCGTCTCGACAAGCTGACCATCGCCGCACTTGAGGCCGTGCTGCGCCTTTACCGGGACCCCGGGCGGCTGGCCGAACGCCTGCCCACGCTGGCCTGGCTGTCGCGCCCGGTGGAGGAGATCAAGAATAATGCGGAGCGTGTGGGTGCTGCTTTGAAAAAACAATTGGGCGAGACACTGGATATTTCCACAGCGTCTTGTCTGAGCCAGATCGGCAGCGGCGCGCTGCCCGTCGACAGATTGCCGAGTTGGGCCGTGGTCTTGCGCCCGGATGGTAAAAAGCGCGGCAAGGGAGCGCGGCTCAAACGCATGGCCAAGGCGCTGCGCGATCTGGATATACCGGTCATCGGGCGCGTAAAAGACGATGCCTTGTGGCTCGATTGCCGCTGTCTGGACGACGCGGCCGCGCTGATCGCCCAGTTGGTAAAGTTGGAGCCGGGCCTGTGATCGTCGCCACCGCCGGTCATATCGATCATGGCAAGACGGCCCTGGTCCAGGCCCTGACCGGTATCGACACGGACCGCCTGCCGGAAGAAAAAAAGCGGGGCATGTCCATCGATCTTGGCTTTGCCTATCAGCCCATGGCCGGCGGCGGGATCATGGGCTTCGTCGATGTGCCGGGCCATGAGAGGTTCATCCGCAACATGCTGGCCGGCGTGGCGGGCATCGATTATGCCATTTTGGTCATCGCCGCCGATGATGGGCCCATGCCCCAGACCGTGGAGCATCTGGCCATTCTGGATATGATGGGGGTAACGAAAGGCGCCGTGGCGCTCAGCAAGATCGACCGGGTGGACGAGGCGCGCATCACCGAAGTCACCAGGCTGATCGAGCAATTGATCGCCACGTCTGGTCTGGCCGGGGCTGAAATCTGTCCCCTATCGGCTCATACGGGGGCGGGGATGGAAGTGCTCCGGGCCAATCTGGATGGGGCGGTGGAAAATTTGGTGGCCCGCGCCCAGGATGGGAATTTCCGCTTGGCCGTGGACCGCTGTTTTACCCTGGCCGGCGCTGGGTTGGTGGTTGCCGGATCGGTCTTCTCAGGAACCGTCTCCGTCGGCGATCATCTGATCGTCTCGCCCGACGGGATCGAGGTGCGCGTGCGTTCCATCCATGCCCAAAACCAAGAGGCAGAGCTTGGCGTGGCGGGTCAGCGCTGCGCCATCAATATCGCCGGCGGTGGCTTGCGCAAGGTCCAGGTCTATCGGGGAAGTTGGCTGCTGGCCGGTGAAATTCACGACCCGGTCCCCAGGTTTGATGCCCGCCTCAAGGTTCTGCCCGGCGAAAGTTCGGCGCTCCGTCATTGGACGCCGGTCCATGTCCATCTGGGCGCCGCCGAAGTGCCGGGCCGGGTGGCCGTGCTGGAAGGCAAATCCATCGCCCCTGGCGAAGACGGGCTGGTCCAGGTGGTTCTGGACCGGCGGGTGGGCGCGCTCACCGGGGACCGCTTCGTGCTTCGCGACAATTCGGCAAGGCGCACGGTGGCCGGCGGCGCCGTTATAGACCCCTTCGCACCCAGCCGTGGCCGGGCCAAGCCCGAACGCATTGCCTTTCTGGGTGCCATGGAGCTGGGCGGCCCCGAATTGGCCCTGGGCGCCTTGGCTGCTGACAGCCCGGGCGGTGTGGATATGGCGCATTTTGCCACCGCTTGGAATCTGCACACCGATGACATGGCGGCGCTGGTGGAACTGTCAGACCTGGTGCTGGCCGGCCCACCGGAAAAACAAATTGGCCTGGCGCCGGATGGCTGGGCGAAGCTGGGTTCAGAAGTGCTGGAAGCCTTGGGTGCCTGGCACGAAGCCCAGCCCGACAAGGCAGGGCCGGGGGCGGACGCGCTGCGCAAGGTTTTGCCGACACGCCTGGCAAAGCCTTTGCTCGAATCCCTGTTGGGTGATCTGACGAAGAACAAGAAAATCAATAAGAACGGCGCCAGCTATGCCCTGCCTGATTTCATGCCGGCACTGGAAGGGCGGGATGCGGCGCTTTGGAACAAGGTCAGCGCCCTCTTGCGCGACGGTTATACCAAGCCCCCGGTGGTCCATGAAATCGCCAGCCAGCTATCGGCAAACCCCAAGGATGTGAACGGGCTGCTCACCCGCTCGGCCCGGCTGGGGTTGGTGTATCAAGTCGCAAAAAACCGCTTTCTATTGCCCGAGGCCATTTTCGAACTGGCCGAGATCGCCGAATCCCTGGCCAGGGGGGTGGGCGAGGAGGGCTTTGGCGCGGCTGCCTTCCGGGACCGCTCCAATATCGGGCGCAATTTCACCATCGAGGTTCTGGAATATTTCGACAAGGCGGGACTCACCTGGCGCAAGGGCGATGGCCGGGTATTGCGCAAACCCATGAGCGAGGTGTTCGGCGAGGTTACCGGGGAATAGGGCAATGGGAATTCCGCGGATCAGCGCTTTTCTTATTCTTTTGACGACACCCTTGCTTCTCGGCGCCTGCGTTCAGAACAAAATCCTTAAGCCCAACCTGCCGGCCAGATTGACGCCCGGCCTTTATTTCATCGACGCCCACAGCCAGATGGATCAGAACGTGGACGGGGAGCGGGTCATCTCGCTGATGGATCACGGCGGGGTCTACCGCACTATCTTAAACACCCATATGCGCCGCCCCTGGTCCGAAATCCCCGAATTCGCCCAAAAATATCCGGGGCGCATCATCCCCTCGGTCCGGCTCAAGGGGCCCGGTTATCACAACCGCCACCCGCCTTCCAGATTTCTCAGCCGTCTGGAGGCACAGCTTGGGCATGGCGGTTTCGGCGCCATGGGCGAAGCCCTCATCTGGCATGACAGCAAGGGGCGCTTTCAGGAAATCCTCATCGATATGGAAGATGATCTGGTGCAGGCCGCCTTCCGGGCGGCGCGCACCAAGGGCTGGCCCTTCATCATCCATATCGAATTCAATGCGCTGGATGGGGCCGGATATAATTCCTATATGGGGCAGCTTGAAAAATTCCTGAAGAAAAATCCAACCCATCCCATGATCATGATCCATATGGCCCAGTTGGAAGCCGGGCCCGTCCGGCGCCTGTTGGCGAAACATGCCAACCTTCATTTTATGACGTCCCATGCCAGCCCTTATTATGTGGGCAGCCAGTTCATCAATATGTTCGAAAATGGAACCCTAAAACCCGCTTGGCGGAAATTGATGATGGATTATCCGGACCGCTTCGTCTTCGCCCTGGATAATGTATTTTCCAAATTCTGGGTGAAAAAAAGATATGTGGGTATGCTGAAGTTCTGGTGGCAGGCCATGGCTGACCTGCCGGACAAAATCGCCCACGCCGTCGCCCACGGCAATGGGGAACGGCTCTGGAAATTAGCGCCCAAGCCCGCCGGTGTGGCGGTCTATAATCCATGGAATTCCATGGCCAGGCTGGGCCCGGTGCGGGGCTACAGTGCGGGGAAGATGAACAAATGATCAAGGCGGACGGGCGCGTATCTGACCCATGACGCCTTCTGCCCGGTAGGTGCCCGAAGGCTCCACATCGAACCCGGCGGTGGCCAGGGCGCGGGCGGTCCAGCTGTTGCATGTATTGAACAAATGAAATTTCCCCCTCGCCGGATAAAACCGGCTCGACCGGTATAGCCCCGGCCCGCTGGGTTGGGCGCGGGGGGCTTTGCCCCTCTCGAAACTGTCATGGATGAACGCCACCAGACGTAGATAATTCTCTTCGCTGATGGGCAGGCCCACACTTTCGGCCTGGCGGAAATAATTTTTGGGTTCGGTCCATTGCCCGACCACATGCATCACCGCCTTCGTCGGTTTGAGCGCGGCGCTTAGCGTCATGGTGAGGGTTTTTTTCCTGGCCGGATAAAACACTGCATCGCCCCAGCCGAATTCGATAAATTTGGCGTCTGGAAAATCCGCTGCCTCGGGGATGCGGCCTAGCGGGATCTGGTTCCGGGCCAGACTGATCCCGGTATGCCAGTCATTGGAGGTGACGAAAATAACCTTCCGAGCCTCCTGGCCCACCGCCGGGGTAGGAAGCAACATAACCGCCAGCAATGCGGCCAAAATGCCGAGCCTTATTTTTTTATTTATTTTGCCGAACAGGTTCATGAGTTAATCCCGGCCAAACTATCCACGCCCCATGTGTTTGTCTACCGTTACTTGTATCTGGATGACAGGTTACCAATGGCCGACTATGGTTATAGGTCGGAGCCAGCCTTTTGGAGGGCGCGCCATGAAAACTTGGGCCATATTGGCCGTCCCCTGTCTGCTGACGGCCTGCGTTGGCGCCGAGCCGTTGCGCATCCCCGAGCCCAAAGCCGGGCAGGTGGTGGAAAATATCCCTTATTGCCGGGGCGGCAATCAGGTGTTGCGCATGGATTATTATTATCCGCCAAAGCTCTCCGCCCGGCTGCCCAGCGTGATCTTTATCGCCGGCGGCGGCTGGACCAAGAGTTGGCGGAACCGGGGCTACCTGACCAAGCTGTTCCCCAAATTGGGGCGCATGGGATATGGGGTGGCGACGGTGGATTCCCGGGTGGCGCCGGTTTGGGGCTTTCCGGCCATGATCGAGGATGTGAAATGCGCCGTGCGGTTCTTGCGCGCCAAGGCCGGCCCTTTGGGGCTGGACCCGGCACCCATATTAGCCCGATGATCCGTCCTTCCTGATCATCCAGGGCGACGCGGATGAAATAATAACCACGTTGCGCCAGGCCCGGGCCTTTCATGCAAAGCTTAAACCCGCCGGCGTCACGTCGGGATTGGTTATCATCCGGAATGCCAATCATGCTTTCCGCGGGCGGGGCGGTGAGATGTCTGTTTCGCGGAAAAAAAATGTATTCTCTGATCGCGAGATTTTTTAAGAGGCATCTATGAGCCGCAGATTTTTGCCCCTGGCCGCCCTGCTTTTCTTTTGGCTCTCCCCCACCGGGGCGGAGGCCGGGGATTTGCGCTTCAGCCGCGCACAGTTGGAAGCCAAATGGCGGAGCCGCATCGAGAGTCTGCTGGGCCAGGGCCGGGTTCCCCTGATCGATCTGCAATCCAGCATCAAACGCGAAGATGGGGCGCGGCACCTGGATGACGCCCTTTCTGTCATGGATAAGCTGGTCATCGCGCTCATCGCCTTCGAGGGGAGTGAGGACAAGGAAAACCGCAAAGACAGCCGATATGATTGGGGCTATTACGTCCACGAAATCGTCAACCGGTATCCGGACAGGTTTATTCTGGCAAGCAACGGCGGCAACAACCGAAATTGGGCGGGGCAGCTTGACGGTTTCATCCGCCAGACCGAGCGCCAAGTGCGGGGTGGCAATTATGCCATCATGGGCGAGTTTGAGTTTCTCCATTACATGTCGGGCCGCCAATGCGACAGGGGGCAAACCCACCGGCAAGTGGATATCGCGCTCGACAGCCCCAACGGGCACCGCCTGTTCCGCCTGGGGGCGGAGACCGGTACGCCCTTCCTCATCCATACGGAGATGGAGGACCGTATTTTGGGGGTGCTGGAGCGCATGCTCAGCCGCTATCCCCGCGCCCGGGTGATCAAGGCGCATTTTTCCAGGCCCCACTTTGCCAAAAAGGCCAGCCGCTTCGGCCCTGCCCTGGCGCGGAGGTTGCTCAGCACCTATCCCAATTTGTATTTCGATCTGTCGGTTAATTCGCCGGGGGGGTCGATCAAATGCGGCCAACCGGTGAGGGCGCTTCTTTGGAAAGACGGCGGCGGACCCCGGGACGGGACGGTCAAGCTCGCCTACCGCAAGCTGTTGGGCGAATTCAGTACGCGCTTTGTGGCCGGGTTCGATTATGGCGGCGGGCGCAAGCCCCTGGCCAAGTTCCTTAAAAAACGAGCGCGCAATATCCGGCTGATTTTGCGCGATCTGCCAAAAAAGGCCCAGCATGATATCGGCTATGGCAATGCCTGGAAGCTGCTCACCGGAAAGGATTGGAAATGAGAATTCTTCCGGTCTTTGCCTTTGCATTGCTTCTGGCTCTGCCAGTGTGGGCCCAGACCTATGACGGTATAATTTCCGACGGCCACGCCCATTTTAAAGGGAAAAAGGCCAAGCCGAACCGCACCATCCAGGCCATGGACCGCAACAAGATCGACGTCATGGTCCTTTGGGTTAAATCAAAGGGCGGCTGGAAGGATAACGATACACTTGAGTTTGCCGCTAAATATCCGGGCCGGGTGATCCCCGGCATCGCCTTTCAAAACAAGGGGTGGACCCGGAACAAGAAAACTTTCCTGGAGAAGGTGTTCCAGAAGGCATCTTCGGGCCGGTTCAAAGCCCTGGGCGAGATGTCCTTCCGGGGCAAGATTGGCGGCAAGCCCAATGCGGCACCCGACAGCCCCCATGCCAGGGTGGTTCTGGATATTTCGGAAAAATTCAATCTGCCCCTGACCATCCATCACAATGCCTTTGAGAGAACCGGCGGCCAATGGGTGCGCACAGATGAATACCAGACCTTCGTGGATGCAACGCTAGCTTATAATCCGAGGGCCCATATTGTTTGGGACCATTGGTGCGGGCAATCGACGCCGGCGGATGCGGGCCGGTTGCTTAGACGCTTTCCCAATCTGGTTTGCGGGCTGGCCTGGCTGCATAAGCCAAGTTCCAAGCTGCCAACACCCTTGCTGGATGGGGAGGGGCGATTCCTGCCCGCCTGGAAAAAACTGATCGAAGCCAATCCGGCGCGCTTTATCATTGGCATTGATGCCAATTCGGCACCGGGACCGCTCAGGAATTTCGATGCCAGGGTGGGTATGTTCCGCAAGGCGCTGGGTGGCCTCTCACCCCGGACGGCGGCCCGGGTGGCCAGCGGTAATCTTCACCGCATTTATGGGCTGGATTAGGGTTTATTCCCGCCGGTCGGTGAATCTGGGCGCTTTTATATTGGCTTCGAATTCTTTGGCCAGGGTGCCCCGCTCCAGGATTTGGATTTCGGGTGTGACCTCGAATGTGTTTTTGATTCCAAGACTCAGTTCCCCGGCGAACTGATCCCCATCAGTTCCGCCGGCGAGCTCGATCGAAATGACCAGCGATTCCAACGCATCACGGGTCACCAACTCGCCCTTGAAATCCCCCACTTGGGCGAACCGGAACATGAAATCTTCCAGCTCCTGGTGGTTGATATTGATGCCCCGGACCTTGAAGAACCCGACCGTGCGGTTGGCGTGGCGGATGACCGGAAAGACCGACAGGGGGCCTTGGGTGCCGCCATGTTCCTTGTAAACCACGATGTCGCCCGAACTCCAGCGGATGAAGGGCGTTGCGTTATTGGTGAACAAAGGTGTGACCACCAGACCGCCTTCCTGGCCCTCGGCGACAGGCTCGCCGCTATCCAGATCGACCACCTCGATGGCATAAAGATCAGTCCAGATGTGAAAGCCGTCACGCGCATCGCTTTCCGAGCCCAGCATGCCCGCTTCGGTCATGCCGAAACTGTCATGCACTTCGGCGCCCCACATGCGCCCGATCTTTTCGCGCTTCGACGCCGACAGGGGCTCGGCCGTGCACATGATACATTTGACCGAGCCCTGGGCCAGATCGACGCCCCGTTCATCGGCCATATTGGCCAGATGGATGCCGTAGCTGGACATGCCCATCCATAAGGTGGGCCGCAACCGGTCAATCAATTCCACCTGCATGGCCGACGGCGTGGAGCCGCCCGATCCGGCCCAATTGACGCTCATGCCCGCATCCTGGGCTACCCGGCCATAGACCTGCCCGACGGGATGGATACCCAAGGGAAAGGAGACATGGACGCTGTCACCCGCACCCGCGCCGGCGGCGGCGAAGGTGCGCATGAAAGACAAAAGCTCGTATTTCATATCCTCGAAACTGCGCGGATAAAAAAGCGGAACCCCGGTGGCCCCGCCTGAGCGCCAATATTCCGCTACGTCGGAGCGCCGCCCGATGCAGAAATCATCTATAAATGCCTGCGGCGTTATGGCCCGCAGTTCTTCTTTGTCCAGCAAGGGGATTTTCGCCCATTCTTCCGGCTCATCCAGGCGGTCCGGATTGATGCCGGCCAGCCTTTTTTGGTGAAAGGGGGCCTGCATGGCGCGTTCAAAGGCGATGCGTTTGCGTTCGCTTTGTAGCTTGGCGATCTCGTCTCGCGAAGTGGGGAGGGGCAGGGGCAGGGACATGACCGGGCTAATCACAAGGCTTCGGTCTTGGCTTTTTTGCCCAGCAGCTTTTCGCGGGTCTTTTCGATATCGACGATGAAGCGGGAATGGCGGGCCCGGGCGACCTGCTCCAGCGGGTCGCTGACGCTTGCCTCCAAATGCACGGCCCGGCCATCCACCTCGATGACGGTGATCGTCACATCGACCCAGGCGCCTTCCAGCGTTGGTGCCACATGGTCGATTTCGACCCTTGTGCCGACGGTCTCCTGGCCTTCCCCGATCCGCTCAAGCAGGAAATCGTGGCAGGTCTCCTCGATATCTTGGACCACCATGGGCGTGGAATAGACGCGGGCCTCATCGCCCATGAACCCAATGGTGCGGTCCCGGTCCACGGTGAATCTGCGTGTCGTGGTCTGCCCGGCGGTCAATTCGTTGCTCATTTTTTTTCTGCGCTCCAAAACCTTTCCAACAAGCTGCGTTTATGGTGCATTCCCAACCCCCTGTCCATCCCGCTCGGCTTCAGAGCGGGTGCACCAGAACTGATACATGCCTCTGAAGGTATCCGGATTTCTTTCCTCGAAGGCATCCCAGTTGGCCAGATCCGTCATGGCCGGGTCTTCGGGGTAAAAGGCGCCATAGGCTCGTCTCACCTCTTCTCCCGGCACTTGCAACCCGATCAGCCGAAGCCCCAGCCGGGAAATGCATTGGGCGACTTCAGGCAGATCATAACAGCATTCCTGGACGTGAAACAACAAATCACGGCACCCGCTGAGGCTGTAAAAATCGGAGAAATTGATCACCTGGCGCAAGGGATTATCCGGGGGCAAGGCCAACAAACGGGCCCGGAATTGACGGATTCCATCGGGTGTGGCATCCAGATTTTTCCGGGCGATCTCTTGGCGCAATTGGCTGATGAAGCGCCGCCCCCGGGCCGAATAAAGGGCGATCTTCATGATGCCGTCTTCGGCCAGCAATCCAGTCAAAATCTTCCAGCCATCAAAGGGGTTGCTCATATGATGCAGCACGCCGGAACATTCGATCAGCTGAAAGCGCTGTTCCAAATCCGCCAGATCCAGAATATCGGCCTGCATGAATTGCAGATTGGCGATGTCCAGCTCCCGGGCCTTGCGCATCCCATAGGCCAGACTGGCGCGGCTCAGATCGAGGGCCAGCACCTGGCTGGTGGGATAGCGCTTGGCGGCGGTGAGGGCCTGTTGCCCGGTACCGCAGCCGGCTATCAGGATGTTCCCCGGGCGGGAGAGGCTTTCGGGCGCCAGGAAATGAGGAAAAGTACCCCTCAGCAGCTCGTCCAGGCCGGCCGGTTTGAAATTGGCCAGCTTTTGCCATCTTGGATAGGGGTTGGTTTCATATAGGGCCTGGACCCGGGTACTGGTTTCCGTTTGCGAGCTGGGCAGGGCCGGGATGGTGCGGGCGCTTTCCGCTTCTTCGGCCGGCTCATCCACCTGCCTGCGCCAAAGACTCGGTAACGGCTCCGGCATGCCGGCGGGTTGCCCGCCCAGCCAATTGCCGAGCGGTTCATATGATGCCGCCACGGCCAGCGCCGCCCAATCATCATCGTGCAGGCTTTCCATCAGCTTATTCAACTGCTGCTTTTCGGCCTCGTCCACCGGACAGGCATATTCGCCATTGAATACCTGATGAGCGAGAGCGCAAATAAAATCAATGGGGATGGCGGAAAGCCCGCCACTGCCCTCCAAAGCCAATTGCAGCAGGGTCCGGCGGAGGGCGCCCAGCAGGCATTCCATATCCAAGTGGCCAATCAGTTCATCGGTCAGGATTTGAACGAGCAAGGCATCTTGCGAAAGGGTTTTGAACCAATCTGCGGCACTTAAATCCAGCCCTTCATCACCCCGGACATGTGCCAGCCCCTGTTTGAAAGCCTCCGACCCCATGATGAAATTGACGGCGGCCTTTTGCCAAAGCTTTTCATCCAGATATTCTGCCCGGGAACCTTCCTCCAGATGGCGGCGAAGCGAAGGGGGCAATTGGCCGCTGGAGAAAATGCCGCCGGCCAGGCATTCCAGAAAGTTGCGCCTAAGCAGATCATCTTCCGGCGCAAGTTCCAAGGCCTCCGCGAAATGATCCAGCGCCTCCAACCGGGCACCCAGACCCTGGGCGATGATGCCCAGATTGCGCCTTGCATCGGCCTGGGCGGGATCGAGGGCGATGACCGCCTCGAATGCCTGGCGTGCTTCATCCATTTGCCCCGTCTCGAAGAGCAAGAGGCCAAGCGAATAATGATAGTCGGGCCTCTCGGGTGCCCCTTCGATGGCTGCGCGCAAATGATGGATGGCCCCGGCTTCGTCGCCGGCATCCAAAAGCTTGGCCGCAAGTGAGAGTTCGATATCCATGGCGCTTTTGGTATATCATGAAAAGGAACAGTCCAGGCGGCGGGAAATAGATGGATACGAGCGGCGATAATATGAGCGCGGAATTAACCGGGATCGAAGCGGGTGAGGCGATCCTGCCCCTTCAGCTGACCGGGCTCCGCTTCGAGGCGGCCGGCAAACATTTGATCAAGGATATCACGCTGACCCTGGAAGCCGGTAGCCGGACCATGATCCTGGGCCCCAACGGCGCCGGGAAAAGCCTTTTGTTGCGCCTCTGCCACGGCTTGATTGAGCCCAGCGCCGGATCCATTACCTGGCAGGGCCCGGGCGGCGGGGATGCGCAAAGCCGCCAGGCCATGGTCTTTCAGCGCCCGGTCATGCTGCGCCGTTCGGTCGCGGCCAATGTGGCGTTCGGATTGAAATTGCAAGGGTTCGAGCGGGCCAAGCGGGCGGAACTGGTCGATGACATGTTGCATAAGACAGGTTTGAAGCGCCTGGCATCTTCGCCGGCGCGCTCTTTGTCGTTTGGCGAACAGCAGCGCCTGGCCGTGGCCCGTGCCTGGACCCTCAAGCCGCAGGTGTTGTTTCTGGATGAACCGACGGCCAATCTTGATCCCGCCGCCACCCATGCCTTGGAAGAATTGTTGCAAGCCATCAGCCGGTCCGGCACCAAGATCATCATGTCCACCCACGATCTGATGCAGGCCAAACGGCTGGCCGATGAGGTCGTCTTCCTCTATCGCGGGCGGCTTTTGGAATTCGCCCGGGCCGATCAGTTTTTCGAAATGCCGGAAAACGATCTGGCCCAGGCGTTTCTCAGGGGCGAGCTTTTATGGTGGCGCCGCCAGCCCCTCAAGCCACCGGGTGCGCCGAAAAGCTGACGGTCTATTTCTTTTTGCCTCCGCGTTTCTTTCCGCTCTTGGACCGCACCTTGATATGGTTGGCCTGGGCATCAAAGGCTTTCAGGCTCTCGAGCAGGGTCGGGCTGATATTGGCCAGGCTGGCCACCGTCGTCCGCGCCGTCTTGATGCGCACCGGGGTTGGATAGAAGGTGACCGACTTCTTGGCCTCGTTCTGATAGGGTTTGGAATTGAGTGCCGCCCAGACCCCCTTGCTCATGGCCGCCGTCGCCGCCTTGTTCATGTTGGGTGGGCCCAGAACCAGATGGGAAAGCCTGGCCAAGCGCATGCCCAGTTTGAGCAGGTCCCATTTGGGTCCGCTAATCTCCTTACCATGGATTTCCTTGTAGGCATCGGGGAGCGAGATGAATTCGGGTAGGGTTTTGCTTTTCAGCACATTGCCCTTGTCGTCCACATAGGGGAAATACCAGAGCGGGATTCCCTTGCCCGGTTTGATCATGGAGCGCACCGTGTTGAAGCGGTAGGAATGGGTCGAATCCACCATGCTGTTTGCTTCGTTGTTGCGCATGGCGATGCGTACCTTTGACGATCCCCGGTAGCCCGAAATAAACTTGTATTTGAGGCCCAGCAGATCCATGCCGAGCAATCCCTGCATGGCAAAGCCGGTGGTCGATCCGGTCGAGGCGAAACGAAGATTCTTGACCTTGAAGATATCGCGCCAGTTCTTGGCACCGCCGGGCACCACATCGGTGCGCATCCATTGCAGCCGCCCCGATGTGCGGAGCGCGCCGACCATGGTGAAATCCTTGTATTTGAAGCGGTGGCCCGGCGTTTTGATCACGTCGCCGCCCCAGAACCAGGGCCCGTAATAAAAATTGAGCCCATCGAGCTTGGCCTTCTCGAAGATGAAGTTATGGGCCTTCATGAAGCGCGCGCCGGGCATGTTCTTGACGATCACCTTGGGTGATCCTTCCAGATGCTTGGGCAGATGGCGGGCCAAAAGCCTGGCCATAATGTCCGGCCCCCCGCCGCCGCCGAGGCCGACGATCAGGGTGACGGTCTTGCCTTGGTAATAAGGCGCGGCGTTGGAGGGTGCCGCCAGGGCGAGGGCGGCCAGGGCGGCGGTGATGGTGAGGGTTCGCTTGGTGAGTTGGGTCATGGTGTTTCCTTCCTGTTTGGGCCGCGAGGCCCGATGCCGGAATTTACCGGTACTGTTTGGAGGCCATGCTACGCCTATTTTTATGGGCGATAAATGGAGGGGTTGCATGATTGGCGGCGGCTTCCAAATAACCGCCAGGGAACCGGAACCATCGCTACCTCCCCCTTACAGCTTCACCCGTCCATTAATCTCCGGCGAGCTCTCGGCGTAGCGGAAGGCTCGGAAGACCCAGTTTACCGTCTCGCCCATGAACATCTTATCGAAATCCGGATTGATGAATTCCCAGACGATTTCGCCATCGGGCGTCACCTCGAAGACGCGCCCGAAGGATCCCTCGCAAATTAATGTATTGCCACTTTCCAGGCGCTCGCAGCCGCTGATGTGATGGGAATAGAAAAATGTGGTGGGGTCTGATTTGTATTCCCAGACCGTCTCGTTGGTCTTGGGATCAAATTCCGTAATATAGGAATGTGGATGGGCTGCCGTGGTGTTCATGCCGTTGGCGAACATCAGGATATTTCCGTTCTCCAGCATCTTGGCGTCATGGGGGTGGCCCCATTCCAAATTCTGGCGTTCATATTTGAAGCGCTTGGATTCGCGGTCGATGATGCCCACCAGATTGATCTGGCGCAGGATGATCAGCACATCACCGCCGGGCAGCGGGCAACAGGTATTGCACCAGGCAAAGACGCGCCGTCCTGTCAGGGGATGAATGGGATAATTTTCCACCTCCATATCCGGGTAGGCGTGCCATTCCCAGACGGTTTCGCCCCCCGGGGTTACTTCGCGGAGCAGGTCGTTGAAGATGCGGCCTTCGAATTCCGATCCTTCCACGCCACCCACAACTTTTTTGGTGGCGTCTTCCGGCATTTCCTCCCAGGCCGCATAAAGCACATTGCCGTTCTCCAGCCGCCGGCAATCATGATGTTGCCAATCGTCCCGCACTTCCATGATTACATTTCCGTCCCAATCCACTTCGCGCATAAGGCCGCCGCTGGCGCCGCCGGGGAAGGGCGGCCCGCTTTCGGTGTGGGTGCTGTAGAACAAATTTCCGTTGGGCAGAAGGCGGGCATATCCGCCAGGACAGCCGGGCAATTCCCATTGATGGACAATCTTGCCGTCCATATCCAACAAATATGTGACCTTGCGCCATAGCGGCGAATAAAGGGTAAAGCCGGGTGTGGCGCGCCCCGCATCCAGGACCGTCAGGCCGGTTTTTAATGGCCGCATGAACTCACCCCTTGCATTGCATTATGGAACAGATTGGCTCTGCCGCCCAATATTCCTTTTTCCAGGGTTCCCCGCCAAGCTGAATATATCCGGCCAAGCCTGCCACGCCGGAGGCCATTGGCTCGCATTTGTAAGTTTTTTACCTAATATTATGGGGCTGACATAGATAAGCTCGAAGTATTCACATTTTGTCCCATGCCATCAAA
>CAZBQG010000058.1:0-18935 GCA_964493945.1 uncultured Rhodospirillaceae bacterium | reverse complement strand
GGCTTCCCCGATGAGTTGGTTGACCTCAATAAGCGTGCGCTCCGTTGCCCCTTTTTCAATGAATTCCCTGAGACTATGGATGATTTGGCCGGCCCGGCCTCCCTGGGCGGCGGCTTTTTCCAGATTGTCCCGCACCCTTTCGGTGCCCACCGCACCACTGTTCTCCAAAAGACGGGTTGCCGCCTGGATGTAATTGCCGATGGCCGCCAGGGGCTGGCCCAGCTCATGAGCCAGGGCGGCCGACATCTGCCCCATATCACCCAGACGCGAAACGCGGCGCAATTCCTCTTCGCGTTCGCGCAACTGGATTTCGGCTTTCTTGCTCATGGCAATGAGGAAAGCCGTCACCCAGATGGCAAACAGCGCCAATATGCGGTTGGTCAGCACGACCCACAGAATGCCGCCTTCGGGTGAGAGGAAAAATCCAACCATGGTCAGGACGGACCCCACCCCGGTCAGAAAGAACAAATGCCAGATTCTGGGAAACCAGGCACCCAACAGAACCAATGCCACATTGGGTACGCCGCCGGCCACCCCCAAGGGGGCCGAAAGATCGAAGGTCAGTGTCAGACCGGCAAGTACAACGCCAAGCACGACCAGCTTGATGGGAGCGGTGCCGGTCATGATCCAATCAACTCCTCAAACTTCTGGCCTCGGGCGGACGGTTATTTCCACAAACCGAAGGTCATGGCATTACCCGTCCCTGCGTCGGAACGGTAGCACGGGATATAATCGATCAGCTCGAATTCAAGGCCCGTCCCCTCGGTGATGCCCATGGTGGCGATCCAGTTCTTGATTTCCGAAGTGCCCGATTGATAGGAATATTCGGGCTCATTGACCAATGTCGCCTCGTCGCGCTCGGTGACGGCCTTGATCAGGCGCTCATCCAGCTCCTCATCGATGACGAAATGGCTGAAACCGCCGGAGGCGGCGATGCCCACCCGCAAATCCTTATCCCAGGAACGGATGGCCTTGCCCATGGAGCGGCCAAAATCCA
The DNA here is from genome assembly GCA_964493945.1 of uncultured Rhodospirillaceae bacterium. Classification (GTDB taxonomy): domain Bacteria; phylum Pseudomonadota; class Alphaproteobacteria; order Rhodospirillales; family UBA2165; genus CAZBQG01. The sequence goes on along the minus strand of CAZBQG010000058.1, from coordinate 17,938 downwards.
GTACCCGCTGGGCGGTCGGCTGGTTGGGCGCGAAGAAGGTGTTGATGAAAACCGGGAATGTGGCGAGGTTTGGCTGATCTTTCAGGTCGTTCATGATGCGGTGATAGAAAAACCCGATGAAATGGGGCACGCCATTTTCGCCGAATTGCCCGGCAGGCATCTTGGATGAAACCGAAATGTCGAAATGATCGGCAATCATGGAAGAAATAACGTGATTGGCCAGTTCCGGGGCACCCTGATGGAGTACGTCCGCTTCCGGCACCCTGGCCCAATGGGCGATGGACACGCTTTCATGCATGGCCGCCAGCCGTTCCTTGGTGGTCGCCTGACTCAACACCTTTTCGCCGTTATAGATGACAAAGGACGGCATATGATCTGGCAGGAACACCTCGTACTGATCATCGCCGATGATGATGAACACATCCAGATTGGCGTTTTTGATATCCTCCCCCAGCCTGTCCAGAATGGCCTGATTTCTATCATGGCGTTCGCGGCGCACTTCGATGGTATTTTGGGCGACAAAATTCTCACCTTTCCGGTGTTCCAGCAGCTCGTCGAAGGTGTAATCCTTGCCCCTGAAAGGATGGGCCGGATTCTCCATATCGGCCTGGGCGCGCAGGTACCATTTTTCCGGCTCGGTCGCCAAAAGCGGGCTGTGCGAGCATCCCACGCCAAAAACTATCTGGGCAATTTTTTCCTCCCCTGAATGAAACTATCCCAGAATATTTGGTACCAACGTTGGACCGGGGTTGACCAGAAATTTCAGGTGTCCAAAAAATCTTAGGTATCAAAGCGCGCCGCCGTCTTGGTCGAAATCCCGGGCCGCCCGGTGCGGTGGGATTGGGCGACCAGCATATTGTTGTAATCCTCGGCATTGACCGGCCGATAGCGCGCCGGATTGTCCGGTCCCTGACAGGTGGGCAGGCATGAAATTTCCGTCCGGCTTTGGGGATAGGTAAACATGGGCGCCGAAATGCGGGGTTGGTCGGTATAATTCTGCACGCGGTGCAGGTTTGATTTGTAAAAGTCGTTGGTCCACATGGCGAACATATCGCCGATATTGATCACGAGGGCGCCATCGACAGGCGGCACATCGATCCATTCGCCGGCCACATTGCGCGCCTGCAGCCCGCCGCTCTTGTCCTGGGCCAGAATGGTGAACATGCCATAATCGGTGTGGGGCGAGAAGCTCCATTCATTTTCCCCGACCTCATCTGGCGCCAGGGCGGGATAGTAATTGAACAGCATGGTGATGCCGGGATAGCGGTACATGTCATCGAAATAGCCCTCATCCAGTTCCAGGCTGAGGGCAAAGGCGCGAACAATTTGGCGTGCCAGTCTGGTCCGCTTTTCGATATGGGATTTCATGAATCCGGTCAGGCCGGGCAATTCGGAATGATCCGGCCAGACCGATGTGCCGGCGGCAAAGTTGGGCCCGTCCGGCTCACCCGGCAGCCTTTCCCGGGCCATGAAGAAGCGTTCCTTCACATCCGGCGTCTTTTCGGCGCTGCCTTTTTGGTTGCCGCCAAGGCGCACATAGCCCGTTCCGCCGGGCTTGCCGTGCATCCCCATATTCTCCTTATCCTCAAGGGGAAGTGCGAACAGCCGGTGGCCCCAATCTATCAGCTCATCCAGTTCGGATTGCTCGATGCCATGGCCGGAGATCATGAAAAAGCCGATATTGATACAGGCTTCGCGCAATTGGCAGGCCGTCTTCTGGCGTGCATCAAATGATGCGTCATTCATGAAGGGCGAAAAATCGATCAGGGGTAGATCCTTGACGGCAACCCGCTTGACCTTGCCCTCCATGAGAGGGCGAGTCTTGAAATCGGCGAAGCCGCCAATCTGTCCATCCTGGATGACGCTGTTCACTTCAACCATGAGTCAGTCCTCCATTGGCGGCGATGGTCTGGCCGGTGACGAAGGCGCTGGCCGGCGAGGCCAGGAACATGGCCAGACCGATTAAATCGCCGGGTGTGGCGGGATTGGGAATGCATTGATTGGCGGCCACCCGCTTTGCAGTCTCATCGGTGAAGCCTTCACGCTCCACTTCGGTGGTTGTCGCGCTGGGGGTGATGCAATTGACCGTGATGCCCGACTTGCCCACTTCCCGGGCAAGGGCATTGGTCATGCCCAGCATGGCGGATTTGGGGGTCACATAATGCAGATAATTGACGTTGCCCAAGGCCACGGACGAAGACGAGATATTAATCACCCGCCCCCATCCGGCCTTGCGCATGATGGGAACCACGGCCCGCGCGCAATGGAAGGGCCCGGACACATTTACATTCATTACATCGTTCCAGACGCCCAGCGGGATTTCGTCAAAGGCATGCTTGCTGAGAGACGAAAACAAAGCCGCGTTATTGATCAGCACATCAATGCGGCCATATTTTTCTTCGACCTGACGTGCCATGGCGATGCAGCTTTCCGGACCGCCCACATCCACTTCCAGGGCATGACCTTGACCTCCCGCCTCGCTCACCTCGCGCTCTACCCGTTGGGCGTTCTGGGTGTTGATGTCGGCGATTACGGGGATGGCGCCTGCCTGGGCGAAGCTCAGCGCATATTGGCGCCCGATGCCCTGGCCGCCACCGGTGATGATCACCACCCGGCCCGAAATGTCGCGCTCGTCACTTGTTCCGATGTCAGCCATTATTCCCCCCGGATTTTCGTTTCATATTTTCTCCATCATAACGCCACCCGCCAGCCTCAAGCCAGCCCCGCCCGCCTGGTGTAATATTCCCAGACCCGTTCGGTGCCGAGGCGCATGGTATCGGGCGTGGAGGTTTCGCGGAAAGCGATTTCGCCGGGGCTTAAATATGTAACTTCACCCATACGCATGGCGTCCATCTGCATACGCGCATTGGCCTGAAGATAGATGGATTTGAGTACGGCTTCCTCGATGGTGTCGGCAGCGACGGCGCAGCCGTGACCACGCATCAGGACCACATGGTTATCCCCCAGGCAGGCCGCCATGTCGCGCCCCTGATCCATGTTGGTGACCAGCAGGCTGGTAACGCCGAATTTATCGCGGATGTCCCAGACCGGAATATGAAGCCCGATGCGCGACGCCACATGAACCACCGGGCGCAGCGGCTGATTGGTGATGCCGAAGGGGATGACTTCGTAGGAATGATTATGCACGACGGCCATCACGTCGGGCCGGTTCTCATAGACCGAACCGTGAATGTATCGCTCGGCATAAGGCTGGAAGCCCTTGTCGTCGATGGCCACCCCGTCCAACTTGAACTCAAGAATGTCGCCGCCTTCCACCATCTCCGGGCTGCGTGACCGGGACAGGAGATAGCGTTCCGGATTGTTGGGATGACGGACGCTGATATGGCCGAAGCCGTCCACCACCCCTTCGCGGGCCAGAATGCGGTTGCCTTCGACCAGCTTTTGAATGACGGGTATGAGTTCTTCCATAGTCGAATTCCTTTTCTCCAGAGCATATTTACAATCAATTTCAGATAATGGTTAACTCCAGCCGCTCTCATGAGGAAAGATATTTCTACTCTTGATTGGAACAGCCATGGCGCGAAGGACACCACCAAAAGTAGAATCACCCGGCTCGCCCAAGCGCGGCATCCTGAAATTACAGGAAGCCAGGACCGAGGTGGAACGAAGGGGCAAGGGCCGCCGGAAACCTACTCGCAAAGAGCGCGTCTGAGGGCTGATATAATAGCGTGGCAGCGGGCGCCTGCTGTGGCAAAATATGGGGAGAATTGAAGCCCACCAGACCATCAGAAGGAGGAACGGGAAATGGCGAGCGAGGGGGAAAGCCGCCTGAGCGCGGAAGAATCAGCCAAATTTCATTCGGCCATGGAAGAAGCAAGGGTTTTTGCTTTGTGGGAACAATGGGAGGGCCGCTACGCCCACGACCCGGAACCGCCCTTTTTGTGGCCCTGGAAAACCATGGAACCGATTCTGAACACCTCGATCAACGCGACCACCCACGAAGAAGGGGCAACGCGCCGGGTCCTGTGCATGAACCGGCCTTCCAACCATGATAGGCCGGATGGAATGAGCGATCATTTCACGCTCAATCTGCAAATCCTGGCGCCCGGCGAACACGCGCCACCCCACCGCCATTCCATCCATGCGCTGCGTTTCGTTCTGGCCGGAGGTGCGACCACCGTCGTCGACGGCAAGCGCTGCGCCATGGATGAGGGGGACATGATCATTACCCCCGCCTGGACCTGGCATGAACATCTCCACGAAGGGAACGAGCCTTCCGTCTGGGTCGATGGGCTGGACGTGCCAACCCACCGTCATTATGACACCGGCGCCCTGGAGCTGGGACCGACCAACAACATCCCCGAGCGGATCCCCGACACGGCCTTTCAGGCATCGGGCTTCACGCCTTTGGGCGAGACGGGCGCGCAAGGCCATTCGCCCATGTTCCGCTATCCCTGGACCGAGGCAACCAAGGCCCTGGCCGCCGTGCCCGAGGGCAAGGATGGATCACGCATGCTGCGCTATACCGATCCGGTGACCGGCGGGGCCATCATGAACCGGCTGGATTGCTACTTGCAGGGGCTGGCCAAAGGGCAGGAAACCATCGCCACCCGCTCGACGGCCAATTTTGGCATCGTGGTGGCGGAAGGATCGGGCTCATCGCGCGTCGGTGAAAGCACGGTCCATTGGGAGAAAAACGACGTCTTCTCCGTGCCCCATGGAAATTGGCTGAGCCACACGGCAAACGATTCCGACACCAAGCTTTTCATGGTGACCGACAGGGAAATCCTGCGCCGCCTTGAGCTGCTCAACGAAGAAACCAAGGATTAAGGACCCGCGCCCGATGAAATTCTCTCTGATTCTGTTCGGCCTTTTGCAAATGCTGCGCCTGACGGCTCTGTTCCGGCCCGCCTTCCGTGCCCGACTCAAGGAAAAGAACTTCACGGCCCAGATCCAGACCATGGATGATTCCATCGGGCGTTATTTCACCTTCAAAAACGGCAAGATCATTTCAGGGACCGGCCTTCATCCCGATCCCCAGGTGGTGTTGCGTTTTGCTTCCGCCGAACTTGCCGTCGGCCTGCTCATCCCGCCCATAGATTACCTCAAACAGATCGAGGCCCTCAAAAGCTTCAATCTGAAACTGGATGGGCCGGACGAGTTGACCTATTGGTTCGCTCAGACATTGTTGCTGCCTTTGACGCTTCATTGGAAGTTCGGTACGGAAATGAATGACGGGACCACCCGCTTCGTCACCAACACCAATGGCGGGCCCCTTTTCGTTTATGTGAAAGATGACAAGATCGTCCGCCTGACCCCCATCGATTTCGATGAAAGCGATGCCAGGCCCTGGTCGATCGAGGCGCGGGGGAAAACCTTTACCCCGCCCCACGGCTCTTCCGCCGGGCCCCATGCGGTTTGCTGGAAGAGCATGGTCTATTCGCCGGACCGCATGCTGTATCCCATGAAGCGGGTGGATTTCGACCCAAACGGAGAACGCAATCCGCAAAACCGGGGCATATCGGGCTATGAGCGCATCAGCTGGGACGAAGCGCTGGATATGGTCGCCGACGAAATCAAGCGCAACAAGCGAGAATATGGCAAAGGTTCCATCCTGTCCACCCGGCCGTCCCATCATACCTGGGGCAATATCGGCTATTACTCATCGGCCAATGCCCGCTTCATGAATGCCATCGGCACGACCACCACCGTGCCCACGCCCATAAGCTGGGAAGGCTGGTTCTGGGGGGCTATGCATCATTGGGGCTATTCCATGCGTTTGGGCCAGCCGGAAACCTACGGGACGGTGGAAGATTGCCTGAAGGAATGCGAGATGCTGGTCTTCTGGTCGGCCGATCCGGAAGCGACCAGCGGCTCTTATGCGGCCTTTGAAAGCACCCCCCGGCGCCAATGGCTCAACGAATTGGGTGTTGAGCTGGTCCATATCGATCCTTATTTCAATCACACGGCAGGCCAGTTGGGCGGCAAATGGATCGCCCCCAAACCGACCACCGATCCGGCCCTGGCCATGGCCATCGCCTATGTGTGGATCACCGAAGATCTTTACGACAAGGAATATGTGGGGCGCCTGACCCATGGGTTTGATGTGTGGAAGGATTATATCCTGGGAACCGGGGACGGCACGCCCAAGACGCCCGAATGGCAGGAGCCGGAAACCGGCGTCCCGGCCAAGGATGTGCGCGCCCTGGCCCGCGCCTGGGGTTCGAAAAAGACCTATCTGGGGGCCGGCGGCTGGGGCAACGGCCATGGCGGCGCCTGCCGCAACGCAACCGGTATCCAATGGGCCCGGGTGACGGCCTGCCTGATGGCCATGCAGGGCATGGGCAAGCCCGGTGTCAATTGGGGCTGCCTGCAATGGGGCACGCCTGTCGATACGGGCTTTTATTTCCCGGGCTACGCCGATGGCGGCATGTCGGGCGATCTGGATCACACGGCCTTGTCCATCAGCCTTTATCAGCGCATGCCACAGTTATTGACGGTCAATCCCTCGACCCAGTCCATTTCGCGCATGTACGTGCCCGACGCCATCCTGGACGGAAAATCCGAAGGCTATCCCTGGAGTGCCCGGACCATCGAAGCCCAGTTCCGCAAGATGGTCTACCCCGCCGCCGGCCATGCGGAAATCAAGATGATGTACCGCTATGGCGGCTCATATATTGGCACTTCGGCCGATGCCAACCGTTATGTGAAGATGTACCGGTCCGACAAGATCGAAATGGTGGTCAATCAGGGCATCTGGTTCGAGGGCGAAGCCAAATTCGCCGATATCATCTTACCCGCCTGCACCAATTTCGAACGTTCCGACATATCCGAATTCGGCGGCACCGGCGGCATCGCTCATCACGGCGTAACCCAGATGAACAGCCGGGTCGTGTTGATGCAGCACAAATGCATCGAGCCCTTGGGCGAATCCAAATCCGATTACAATATTTTCGTGGAACTTTCCAAACGGTTGGGTCTCAGTTCCTATTTCTCGGAAGGCATGTCGGAACTGGATTGGGTCAAACGCATGTTCGATGCCTCCGACCTGCCGGGGCGCATTTCCTGGGGTGATTTCCTCAAGAAGGGCTATTACGTGGTGCCGCCGCCCAAGGAAAAACTGAAGGCACCGGTATCCTTCCGCTGGTTCTATGAGGGGCGCAAAAAAGACGTGCCCGAACCCCATCCCCTGCCCGGCGATTACACCGAGCAATTCCTGGAAGGTCTGCAAACCCAGACCGGCAAGTTCGAATTCGAATGCAACAGCCTGAAAAAATTCGACGCCGAAGACCCGGAACGTCCGCCTATCGTCAAATATGTACCGGCCTGGGAAGGGCCCCAGACCAAAGACATGACCGACAAATATCCCCTCCAGATCATCGTTCCCCATGTGCGCTTCTCCTATCACACATTGGGCGACGGCAAGGATAGCGGCCTCAACGACGTCAAGGACCACCGCATGGAGATCGACGGATATTATTATTGGATCGCCCGGCTCAACACCAAGGACGCCGAAGCCCGGGGCATCAAGACCGGGGATTTGATCGAACTGCATAACGACCGGGGTGCGGTCATTTGTGCCGCTCAAACGACAGAACGCCTGCCCCAGGGCGTGGCCCATTCCTATCAGGCATCGGCCAATTACGACCCGGTGGGTGAGCCCGGCGAATCCCCTGACCGGGGCGGCTGCGTCAATATCCTGACGCCCAGACGTTCCCAGATCAAAAACGCGTCTTCTTTCGCGGGGGCAGCGGCGCTGATTGAAGTGGTCAAATGGAACGGCGGGCCCGACGTGAAATCCACCGCACCCCGCATGGAGTTCATGGATAAACCGGGAGCCAGGGAAAAAGTTTCCACCACTTAATTTCCATTGGGGGCGGAGACCGGAGGAAACACAAACATGTTCTATGAGCCCTGCAAGACGTCCCACAATCTGCCCCATGATCCTTTCAAATCCTGCGTGGTGCCCCGACCCATCGGCTGGATTTCCACCCTGTCGGCGGACGGCGTGGCCAATCTGGCGCCTTTCAGCCAGTTCCAGATGCGCACCGCGTCGCCGCCCCTGGTCATGTTCACGGCCAATTAGACCCATCATCCGAGGCGCAAGGATTCGGTGACCAACGCCGAGGCCACCGGCGAATTCGTCTGCAACATGGCCACTTATGATCTGCGCGAAGCGGTGAATATTTCCTCCATGCGCTCCGAGCCCGATGAAGACGAATTCGCCGCCACCGGATTGACCAAGGCGGTCAGCCAGGCGGTCAGCGTACCCCGCGTCGCGGAATCTCCGGTCCATATCGAATGCGCCTATCATCTGACCATGCACATGCCGGGCGATCCGCCGTCCGAAGCCACCGATATCGTTTTTGGCCGCGTGCTGGGGGTGCATATTGACGACAATGCCATGACCCAAGACGGACGCATCGACGTGCTGAAAATCAAGCCCCTGGCCCGGCTTGGCTATATGGATTATCTGGCGGTGGAAGATGTTTTCGAAATGATGGCGCCGGGATCAACCGAGGTCCAAAACCGCCTGATGGGGCAGACCGACGCCTAGATGAATTTCACCCTGAGGTCCTTCTTGACGATCTTGCCGATGGCGTTGCGGGGCAGCTCATCCATGAACCTGACGGAGCGGGGGCGCTTATGCCCGGCCAGCCGGGACCGGCAATAATCGATTATTTCCTCTTCCGTACAATCCGCGCCCGCTACCAGACAGGCCACCACCACCTCGCCCCATTCCCGGTCGGGCAGCCCGAACACCGCGGCCTCCTTGATCTTCTCGTGGGACGCCAACACGCTTTCCACTTCCGCCGGATAGACATTGATGCCGCCGGTCTTGATTATATCCATGGACCGGCCCGACAGATAACAATAGCCGTCTTCGTCCTTGCGCATCAGATCGCCGGTCATCAGCCAGCCATCGCGGTAACATTTTTCCGTGTCTTCCGGCCGGTTCCAATAGCCTTCGAACAGCATGGGGGTGCGCACGGCCATCTCCCCCACCTCGCCGGTGGGCACGGGCCGCATATCTTCATCCACACATTCGACCCGGCAAAAGCGCGCTTCCCGGCCGAGGGAATTGAGGATATGACCCTGGGTCTCATCGGCCAGCGCCCGGGCGCAATCGCCTGGCAATAAATAAGTTGCCCGCCCGCCGGCCTCCGATGAGCCATAGCCGGCGTAAAATTCACCTAAAAAGCTTTTCTGCCGGACCAGGTTCAACAATCTCGCCCGTGTCTCGCCGGTCGGGCTGGTGCCGGAAAAAATACGCAGGCTGCTGAGATCGAAGCGCTCCAGATCGGGATGAAGGGTGAAGCGTTCAAAGGGCGTCAGGCCCGCGACTGTCTTGATAGGAATATGGCTATTTGGCCGTTTTAAAACAACGACGGCCATCACATTTTGGCCGTTTCCGGATTTGACCCATTTGGGCTTGTTTTTAGCCTCTTTTTACATCCGTGGGACGGGTTTCGCCCCGCACCAAAAGGGTGGCGCTGGCCACAATCACGGCGGCCCCCACCCAGGTCCAGATAACCGGAATCTCGGCAAACCAAAGATAGCCGATCAGGCTGGCCCAGATGAGCCGGATGAAATTCAGGGGCTCGATGGCGGTCATGTCGCCTTCTCTGATGGCCTGGGTCATGAGCAGATGGGTCATGGTACCTAGAACGGTGATGACCAGCAAAAGCCAAGCCATCTCCAGGCTGGGCCAGGTCCAGACGAACAAAGCCGGGACCAGGGAAAAAGGCGCCGTCGTAAAAGCCAGAAAGGCAACCACGGTGGGCGCGCTGTCCAGCCGGGTGGCACTTTTCGCCAGTAATCTGGAAACGGCGAACAGAACCGACCCGCCCAGACCCAGCCCCACGCCAATATCCAGCGTTCCCCCAACCGGGCGGACGATAATCAGCATGCCGGCGAAGCCCAAGGCGATAGCCCCCCAACGCCTGAGCCGGGCCGGCTCGCCCAGAAACAAGATGGCCCCGATGGAAACGAAGATGGGCGATGAAAAGAGCAAAACCGTGGCTTGCGCGAGAGGCACCAGGGTCAGGGCCGTCCAATACATCAGCATGGCGGTCACCTGAAAGATTCCGCGCGCCACATGCAGATGCAGGCATTTGGTGCGCAAGCCGGTGCCGGCACCGCCCTCCGATCCGCCGACGCGCAATAAAAATGGGGCCATGAAGATGGCCGCCAGCAGGTTGCGTAAAAAGACGACTTCGAACACATGCAGGCCTTCGGCCGCCGTGATGCGCACCACGGCCTGCATGGTGGGGGCGGTGGCGCTGGCCAGAACCATTAAGATCAGGGTACGCATGCCCGTGCTGACGGGGCCGGTTGGAAGCTGGTTTGGGGGCACGTTGTCTCCAGAGGGGCCGCAGAGCCCTGAAATGGGCTCGATTCCATCAAAACTTACGCGTTTTTAAGGCCGGGAGGCAAATTAAAGGGTGAAAACAGAGATGCAATGGACTATAAATAATGCCAGCGGGGCCGGGTCGTGAGAGCTCTGCTTAATAAAACTTCCCGGGTGCTGGGCGCGCGGGCTAACCATGGAGTGAAAAGTGACTGTTGGAACAGTAAAGTGGTTCAACCCCACCAAGGGATACGGGTTCATTCAACCCGAAGGCGGAGACAAAGACGCGTTTGTACATATTTCGGCTGTCGAGCAGGCGGGACTTAACAGCCTTCGGGAGGGACAAAAGGTCGAGTACGAATTGATTGTCGGGAGAGACGGCAAATTTGCCGCGGAGAATCTTGTCGCCCTCGACTAGGCACGCGCCTCGCGCGTGATTTTCGTCACTTTGGTTACCGATACCGCCGTCCCTAAGGGGGCGAGCAACGCAAGGGATTTGATTATGTCCAGAGCTGTCCATAATAAGAAACCGGAAAATGACCGTCTGCCACCGCAAAAAAAGGAACGGCATTGTCTAAGATGCCGGGAATCCTTTACCAGCACTTGGTCGGGTGAGCGGGTCTGCAGAAAATGCAAATCAACCAGTGCCTGGCGCGAAAGCAGCGGCAGAAACATAGAAGCCTGGGATTACTGAACCGAGGCCGGCAAAAAACTTCCAAACGGCCGGGTTTTTATTGCCATAAAGACGACGGAACCAGCGCCTGGCCATCGAGGATGAGCCGGGCCGTGCGTATCACGCCGACACCATTGATGGTTGGCTGGGCCCCGGGCCCTGGGCAATCCAGGTCCATTTCCTGAACACCGCCGGGATGCTCGATGACGATGCACCGATCTCCTGGCTTGGGAAGGTTTGCATGGCGATGGGCCAGGCTTCCCTCAATCATGCAGGCCGCCGCCAGGCATCCGCCGCCGGTCACCGCATAGGCCTGATGGGCGGTGGTGGGCACGAAATAGCGTGACGCAATGGTGCCGCCGTCGCGGGGCGCGGCAACGATGCAGAATTTAGGCAATACCTTGCCCGCCGCATCGCCCAACCCCATTTTCAGGGCGGCCGCCAGACGCACGCTTTCCAACCTGGCGAAGAATTCCCGGTCCGCGTCCAGTTCTACAGGCGTCTCAAAGCCGGTCTTGCCGAAGGCTTCGGCCTCGGCGATGACCATGGGCACGCAGACATCGACGCAGGAAACTTCCATCCCCTCGATCACATCAAGCGGTGCACCGGTGGGCAGCATGGCGCCGGTTTTGGCCCCCACCACCCCGGTCATGAACAGCGGCACCGGCGCCGCCGTTCCCGGCACGCCATCGATGCTGGCATCGCCTTCGAAATTGACGTTTCCGCCGGGGGTCTGGACCACGGCCTCGATGAGCGTTCCCGTGTTGCGGTTGAAGATGCGCACCCGGGTTTCGGGGTCATCGGCCTCCACCAGACCTTTCAAGATGGCATAGGGTCCGACGCCGGCCAGCATGTTGCCACAATTGGGCGCCGTATCCACCTTGGCATCCTCGATGAGAACCTGGGCAAACAGATAATCCACCTGGGCGCCGGGCTGATCCGGCGGGCTGATCATGGCCACCTTGGAGGTCAGGGAGGTGGCCCCGCCCAGCCCGTCGATCTGGCGCATATCGGGCGATCCCATCACCGATAGCAAGACCTGATCGCGCAGGGCCGGATCTTCGGGCAAATCGGAGATCAGGAAAAAAGGTCCCTTCGAAGTTCCGCCGCGCATCAGCATGCAGGGAAGTTTATGTTGCATTCAGTTGTCCTCAGTGGGCCAAATTTCCTTCATTGCCGGAAATCATCATGATAGCGCGGAACGAGCCATAAACAATCCTTCGAGCCGGAAGGGGGTGACGCTTATTCTGGTCTATCGCGGATTATCGGCTTATTGAGGTTTCAAGCTTCCATACGGCGCCATATTCGGCTACCTTTACAGACGGAACCAGCCAATCACACGGGTCTGGGAAATTTTTTTGGGGAGGAAACCTATATGATCAAGAAATTAGCGTTGGGTATTTCCGCCGTGGTATTTTCGATGGCATTGGCCATCGGACCTGGCGTCGCCCAGAAATCCAAGGACACGCTGCGCATCTCGCTCAGCGAACAGATACCAATGATGTCCACCTACCACTGGCCCGTTGCCCAGGCCGGGCAATTCTACCGCCGGGTCTATATGGGGCTCATGGCCTTCGACGAATGGAAGGGCAAGTTCGTTCCCAACCTGGCCAAATCCTGGCGGCGCATCAGCCCGATCACCGTGGAATTTGATCTGCGCGACGATGTGAAATTTCATTCCGGAAACAAATTCACCGCCGACGATGTGGTTCACACATACGCCTATGTGGGCGATCCAAAACTCAAGATTCGGTTCAAAAGCCGCTATACCTGGGTCAAGGAAGTCCAGAAGCTGGGCCCCTACAAGATCCGGGTTGTGGCCAAAAAACCGATGGCAGCGGCCATGGCGTTGATGGGCTTTCGCCTCTTGATCCTGGATTCCAAGATACATAAGGCGATGAAGGTGAAATCCGATTATGGGCGCGTCTCCCCTTCGGGGACGGGACCGATTAAGATCACCATGGTGCACCGCAACAAGGGCGTCATCGCCGAGCGTTTCGACGGCTTCAAGGGTGATTCTAAATATTTCCGAGCGCCCATCAAACGCATCATCGGCGTCCACCTTCCCGACGATCAGACCAAGCTGGCCGCCCTGCTTACCGGCGATGTGGATATCGTGGAGGGCATCTCCCAGGAGAATGCCAAAGCCATCGCGTCAAGGCCAAACCTTACCATATCCAACAAATCTTCAAGCAACATGGTCTTTTTCGCCATCGACGCGGGCGGCGTGTCGGGCAACAAGCCCTTGAACGATGTGCGGGTGCGCCGGGCCATCTGGATGAGCATGGACCGGGACAAGATCATCAAGCATATCGTCCCCGGCGGTGACCGGGCCCAAAAAATGATGGCCCTTTGCTTCAAGTCGGCCAAAGCCTGTAAATGGACCAAGGATGCACCACCCTATGATCCCGCCAAGGCCAAAAAGCTTTTGGCCGAGGCCGGCTATCCCAACGGCTTCGCCATGAAAATGCTGGCCATCAACCGGATCAAGGATATCGGTGTGGCCATGGCCAATGAAATGCTCAAAGTGGGCATTCGGATGAAAGTCGAGCCCTCCAATATCGGTGTCTACCGCCGCAAACAGGGCCGGGGCGAGCTACAATCCTGGATCATCGCCTATCCGGCCGGCACTTTTCCCGATGCTGGCAATCACCTCAACGTCTTCTTTAGGGGTAGCCGGACCAGATATATGGACAAGGATCCGATCATCCTCAAAGCCATGAAAATGGGCGCCGGCGAGATGGATAACGAGAAACGTTCCAACTACTATTCGAAGGCCTATGACCGGGCCAATGAGATGATCTACAACATGGCGGTCACGTCGCTGCCCTATGTCTTTGGCCACAGCAAGGATGTACGCATCGAACACAGCCAGCTCAGCGCCGGTGAAATCCATGTGACGGATCACTTCTTCAAATAGGACTTCATGTTCAAAAAAAATCCCAAACGAAACATCAAGGTCCCATCTTCGGGTGGGGCCTTTTTCTTGCCACCCCGCCGCCATGACCGGGGATAGCAGCCATACAGGTGCTGCGCTCGAAGCACTTCTCAGCGAACGCATCGTCATTCTCGATGGGGCCATGGGCACGCTTTTGCAGGCCCATAACCTGGAAGAGGCGGATTACAGGGGCGAGCGCTTTGCCGGTCACCCGTCCCCGGTTCAGGGCAATCACGACCTCTTGAACCTGACCCAGCCGGCCCTGGTGCAGGCGGCGCACAAGGCCTATCTGGATGTGGGCGCGGATATGGTCGAGACCAACAGCTTCAACGCCAACGCCGTCTCCCAGGCCGATTACGGAATGGTGGAACTGATCTTCGAGCTCAACCGCGAAGCCGCCCGCCTGGCCCGTGCCGCGGCCGACGAGGCAGAGAGTGATACGCCCGGACGGCTTTGTTTCGTGGCCGGCGTTCTGGGCCCCACCAACCGCACCGCTTCCATTTCGCCCAAGGTGGATGATCCGGGCTTTCGCGATATCCTGTTTGATGCGCTGGCCGCCATTTACGCGGAGGCGGCGGACGGGCTGATGACGGGCGGCGCGGATATTTTGCTCATTGAAACCTGTTTCGACACGCTCAACGCCAAGGCTGCGATTTACGGATTGGAGGATTTGTTCCAGCGCCGTGCCCGCCGCCTGCCCCTGATGATTTCGGGGACCATCACGGATATGGCCGGGCGCACATTGTCGGGCCAGACGCCGGAAGCCTTCTGGACATCCTTGGCCCACGGCAACCCCTTGATTGCCGGCTTCAACTGTTCGCTGGGGGCCAGCGCCCTGCTGCCCCACATTCAGGCCCTTTCCGCCCTAGCCCCGGTGCATATCAGCGTTCATCCCAATGCGGGCCTGCCCAATGCCTTCGGCGCCTATGATGACGGCCCCCAATTCATGGCCGGCCAATTGGCCGAATATGCCGAGAGGGGCCTGGTCAATCTGATCGGCGGCTGTTGCGGCACGACGCCCGAACATATCCGCTCCATGGCCCGGGCCGTCAGCGCCCATGCCCCCCGCCCGCTGCCCCAGGCAGAGCCCCAGAGCCGCCTGAGCGGTCTGGATATGCTGGAGCTGGACGCCAATACCGGCTTCGTAAATCTGGGTGAGCGGACCAATGTGACCGGCTCGGCCCGCTTCAGAAAACTGATCGAGGAAGGCAAGTTCGAGGACGCGGTGGAAGTGGCCCGCTCCCAGGTCGCTGGTGGCGCCCAGGTGATCGACGTCAATATGGACGAGGGCATGCTGGATTCGATGGCCGCCATGGACCGGTTCCTGAAACTGATCGCGGCGGAGCCCGACATCGCGCGCCTGCCGGTGATGATCGACAGTTCCGACTTCGCGGTCATCGAGGCCGGCCTCAAATGCCTGCAGGGCAAAGGGGTGGTCAATTCCATCAGCCTCAAGGAAGGCCCGGAAGCCTTCATCGAAAAGGCCCAACACATCCACCGGCTGGGGGGTGCCGTGCTGGTCATGGCCTTCGACGAAGACGGCCAAGCGGATAATTTCCAGCGCATGGTGGATATCTGCGGGCGCGCCTACCACATCCTGACCGAAGAGGCGGGCGTGGCGCCCGAAGACATTATATTTGATCCAAACATCTTCCCCATCGCCACGGGGATCGAAGGCCATGCCGCTTTCGCCGCCGATTATCTGGCCGCCGTAACCCATATCAAAGAAAACCTGCCCCATGCCCTGACCAGCGGCGGCATTTCCAACATGTCCTTTTCATTCCGCGGAAACAACCCTATGCGCGAGGCCATGCATGCCGTCTTTCTGTTTCATGCCGTCAAGGCGGGGCTGGATATGGGCATCGTCAACGCCGGCCAGTTGGCGGTTTACGCCGACATCCCCGAAAATTTGCGGGGGCGCATCGAGGACGTCGTTCTCAACACCCGCCTGGATGCCGCCGAACGGCTCCTGGAGATCGCCGAGGAAGCGAGGGGGAGCGCGAAAAAAGAGGCGGAGGATATCACCTGGCGCGAGGGTCCCGTGGCCGAACGCCTGGCCCATGCGCTGGTTGAAGGCACGGCGGAATTCATTATCGAAGATACGGAAGAGGCGCGCATCGAGGCTGGTGATCCGGTCCATGTCATCGAAGGGCCCCTGATGGATGGCATGAACCGGGTGGGGGAATTGTTCGGATCGGGCCAGATGTTCCTGCCCCAGGTGGTGAAAAGTGCGCGGGTCATGAAAGGTGCCGTCGCCCATCTGCAACCCTTCATCGAAGCCACCAAGGAGGGCAAGGCAGGACATACAGGCAAGGGGAAGATCGTCATGGCCACGGTCAAAGGCGATGTTCACGATATCGGCAAGAACATCGTCGGCGTCGTCCTGCAATGCAATGATTACGAAATTGTGGATCTGGGCGTGATGGTTCCCCACCAGCAAATCACCGAAGCCGCCGGCGAAGAGGACGTTTTGGCCGTCGGCCTCTCCGGGCTAATCACGCCGTCCCTGGATGAGATGGTCACCGCCGCTCGCGAACTGAACCGTGCCGGCATCGATCTTCCGCTGCTGATCGGTGGCGCGACTACGTCCAAACTGCACACAGCGGTCCGCATCGCCCCTGAATATGATGGCCCCGTGGTCCATGTAAGCGATGCATCCCGCGCCGTCGGCGTGGCCCAGTCGCTGCTGGGCTCCACCGGCTCCGAAAAATTCATCCAGGCCAACAGCGCCGATCAGGAAACGCTTTGCCAGGCCCACCGGGAAGGGGGCAAGCGGCTGGAGCTGGATGAAGCCAGGGGACGGCGCCTCAAGATCGATTGGCCAAAGGCCAGCCCACCCGAGCCCAGTTTTCTGGGGCTCAGGAACTTTGACGATTATGACCTGGGCGAGCTGGCGGACTATATCGACTGGACGCCCTTTTTCCGCACCTGGGAACTGGCCGGCACCTATCCGGCCATTCTGGAAGATGAAAAGCTGGGTAAGGCGGCGGGCTCTTTGTTCAAGGATGCGAATAAAATGCTGAACCGCATCATTGAACATAAATGGCTGACGGCCAGGGGCGTCATCGGGTTTTTCAAGGCATCTTCTTTAGGCGATGATGTGATTGCCGATTTGCCCGAAGGCGGGCGCCGGGCCTTTCATTTCCTGCGCCAGCAGATGGACAAGGGTGCCGGCCGGGTCAATGCCTGCCTGGCCGATTTCATCGCCCCCCGCGATACGGGCGTTGAGGATTATCTGGGCGTCTTCGCCGTCACCGCCGGGTTGGGCATGGAAAGCCGCATGGCAAACTTCATAAACCAGCACGACGATTACAGCGAGATTTTGCTCAAATCCATCGCCGACCGTTTGGCCGAGGCCTTCGCCGAGCGGCTTCATGAACGGGTGCGCAAGGAATTCTGGGCCTATGCGGGCGATGAGGCGCTCACAAACCAAGGCCTGATCAAACAGGATTATCAAGGCATCCGCCCGGCGCCGGGCTATCCGGCTTGCCCCGATCATTCGGAAAAGAAAAAGCTGCTGGATCTGCTGCGGGCCGGCCAGATGGCCTCCATCAAGCTGACCGAGAATTTCGCCATGACGCCCGCCGCCTCGGTCGCTGGATTTTATTTCTCCCACCCCCAGGCATCTTATTTCGGCACCGGGCGCATCGGACCCGATCAGGTGGAAGACTATGCCCGGCGCAAGGCGATCAGCCTCAGCCAAGCCGAAAACTATCTGGCCTCTATTTTGGGCTATGAGCCCGAAGCCGCCGTCAACGGCTCACCTGATTGATCATGTTTCCGGGCTCGCCACCCAGATAGGCCCGCAGATTTTCTTCCAAGATGACCAAGGCGCGGGCCACATATTCATCATAAAGCCCAGAATTATGGGGCGTGACCATGGCGGTTTCCATGCCCCATAAGAGACTGTCGGCGGGCAAGGGTTCGGTGCGGAAGCAATCCAGACCGGCGCCCGCGATCTTATACCAATCTTCAAAAAGAATCATCGATGAGCCTATTCCCTGTGCCCGATTGA
>CAZBQG010000057.1:0-18976 GCA_964493945.1 uncultured Rhodospirillaceae bacterium | reverse complement strand
CTCTTGCTAACCATCTGACATTCATAAAGAAAATTCCTTATCTATGTCAGCCCCATATATAATTATTCACGTCGACGCCTCCAGGCGGTCAGCCTCCCTTCGCCGCCTGACCCCGCCCGCTGCTGCTTTTGTAAATACGGGCCAGCCGTTCGGGCGATACGCCGAGATGAAAGAGGGCATGAATCTTCAGCCATCCATAGACGATCCCCGGCGCCCGGCACCCTTCGAAACGGCGCGATGACGTAATAACTGGGCTTTCCTCAATGCAGATAGTGGGCCCCGATTTTTCCATGCGGCGGGTGAGGTCGTAATCCTCCATCAGGGCGATGGGCTTGAGGCCGCCGATTTTGTCGAAAAACTCGCGGCGCAGAAATATAGCCGAATCCCCATAATAAACCCGGTGCCGCCTGAGCCAGGCGTAAAAGCCGGTGAGCCATTGGGCAAATGAACTCTCCCCGTCGAACAGCACCCGGAAATTCCCGCCGCCGGCTTCCGGGTTTTGTTCCAGGGCGCGGGCAATTTGCGAGAGCCCGTCTGCGGGGAAAACCATATCGGCATGGAGAAACAGCAATATATCGCCTTTGGCCAGGCCCAGCCCGGCGCAAAGCTGCTGACCCCGCCCCCTGGCCACCGGGGCCAATTGGGCCCCCAAGCGGCTGGCGATCTCGGCTGTGCCGTCAACTGATCCACCATCGGCAACGATGATCTGATGCTCGCCCTGGTCCCGCAGACCCGCGATCAGCTCCCCCAGCCGCCCCGCTTCGTTGAGCGCCGGGATGATGATGGAGATCATTCCGGTCTCTCTTCAGTCCTGGAAATCCCGGTGCGGCGCAAAATCTCATCCTGTCTTTTCCAGCTTTCCTCCAACCAGTCCGAACCCATGCGGCTGACCAGGGCGACGGGCCAGGTATAGCGCCGCTGTGTTTCCACGGCGCAGCGCGCCCAAAGCGCTCTGATCCATTCATGCAGCTTGGCTTTTTCAGCGGCAGGCAGATGTTGGACGCCTTGGCGCAGATAATCGACGCCGAAGGCGAAATGGCGGGCCTCGTCGATCACGACGCGGGAATTAATCTGGCGGAACAAGGGGCAGGGAAGGCGCGCGCCCAGCTTTTCCATCACCCCCACCACGCCGCCCTCGAAGACCACATGAAAGGCGGTGATCAGCCCTAAAGGAGAGCCCGGCCAGTCCCGGCTTTCCTCCAGCGCCTGTTCCAGGGCTGGCTCCACCGGTGCCAGCTCTCCCATGCGCTTGATATAGGTCTGGAACAGCTCGGCATGGCGTAATTCTTCGGCCATCTGCAATTCCAGAAAGCGCCGGTGATCCGGCTCCTCAATACGCGGGATCAGTTCTTCCAGCATGCGGCAGACCATCACTTCGCCGTGGTAAAACTGGCTGATCAGGCGGATATAGGTGCGCCGCCGGTACCAGAAGGGAAAGATTATTTTCCGGTCCCAATCCACAACTTCGCCGGGGTTCCAGGCATCGCTTTCCGCCTTGGCTAGCAGATGGCCCAGAACCTGCCCTGTCACTCTTCGTCTTCCTCATCGGCGGCGGGGATGGCGTAACCTTCGTTCAGCCATTGGCCCAGATCCAGCTGGGCGCAGCGGGCCGAACAAAAGGGTTCATCTTCGGGCTTGGCCGGGGCGCCGCAGACGGGGCAGGCACGCAGCCTCTGTTTACCATTGCCTGATTTTGGTTTGGCCATGGGCTTAACCCTCGCCGCCTTTAGGCTTGATGTCAAAGCTGTCGGCGGCGCGCCCTTCGAAGCTTTTGAGCTCCACCTTTTGGCCAAGGCGGGACCCGGTTTCCTGCAGCGCACCTGCCAGGCCGTTTTGCAAAACCCCGATGACCTCTCGATCGGCTTCCACCCTCAGTCCTCTTCCGCCCACCTGCTGATGGGCCTCGCTCAAAAGGGCGCGGAGGATGCCGAAAGCAACACTGGTGGGTGATTTGAGCGGATTACCATCTCCGTTGGCCAGAAGCTGCCCAGCCAGGGACCGACCGCGCCGCTGGCGGGTCATTTCCAAAAGGCCCAGGCGGGTGAAGCCCAGAACATGTGTCCGTTCCTGGTCTTCCTTTGCCCCGTTGCGCATCAGGTCCAGCAGTTTTTCACGGTTGGCTTTCCGTTTCATGGGCAGGAAATCCACCATCAACTGCCCCGCTAGATTGCGAAGCCGCATCTGGCGGAGGATTTCCCGGGCGGCTTCCAGATTGGTCTGGATGGCCTTGTCTTCCTGGCTGCCAGGGGTCGCAACCGCGCCCGAATTGACGTCAATGGCGATCAACGCCTCGGTCGCTTCAATATAAATTGAGCCGCCGCTGGAAAGGCCCACGCGGGGCATGAGGGCCTCGTCGATCTGGGTTTCTATGTCTTGGCTGGCGAACAGGCCCGGGTGGCCCTTATGGTGATGCAGCAGATCACCGGGCAGGTTCAGCTCACCCTCCCAGAAGGGCCGCAAATTCCGAAGGGTCCGGGAATCATTGATACTCAGGCCATGCAGTTGGTTAAGGTCCCGCTCCAGCAGAACCCGGCGGATGGGGTCTTGCCCACCTGAAAGCAGCGCCGGTGGGCGCATCTTTTTTTGCTTTTCTTCCAGCTCCGCCGCGCCTGCTTCTGGCGGGTTAATGCGCCGGGTCAGCTTGGCACCCTTGTCCTCACGGGGATCGCTCAGCACCTGGACCAGAACCTTGTCGCCCTCTCTCAACATGTCTGAAATCTTGGCCCCGCCGCCCTGCTCCAGGCGGGCATCGGAGGCGTCCAGGAAACCGGGTTCGTCCAGGCCAAGCTCCACAAATGCGGCTTCGATGGAAGGCACCACCCGGATCACCCTTCCGAGATAGATATTTCCCTCCTGGCTCTCTTCGCCAAGACGGTGGATGAACAACTCTGTCAGCAAGCCGCCCTGGGTGACGGCAATGAGGGTTTCGCCGGGGATCACCTCGATCAGGATTTCTTCACCCGCGCCGCTCATTCACTCCTCCGCCGGCCGGAAACCAAGCCCTTCCAGAAGCCCAACCGTCTCATATAAGGGAAGACCCACCACATTGGAATATGACCCGATTATTTTCCGGGCGAAGGCGGCCGCCCTTCCCTGAATGGCATAGGCCCCGGCCTTGTCCCGCCATTCGCCGCTTGCCAGATAGCGCTCAATTTCGCTTTGCTCCAAACGTTTGAAGATGACGGTGGTGGTTACCAATCTGGCATGCAATCCGCCCCCCGGTGCGCGGATGCAGAGCCCGCCCACCACCCGGTGGCGGGCACCCGACAGCAAATTCAGATAGCGCCTGGCCTCTTCCACATCGCCGGGCTTGGCAAGGATGCGCCGCCCCCTGGCCACAACGGTGTCCGCGCCCAGCACGAAACTATCGGGATAGGCCGCTTCCACCGCCGCCACCTTGGTAGCCGAAAGCCTGCAGACCAGATCGCCCGGTAGTTCATTTTTTTTCGGGGTTTCGTCGATTTCAGCCGCGACGACCTCACCCGGTTCAATGCCAATCTGGGCGAGCAGTTCCAGCCTGCGCAGCGAGGCCGAAGCAAGTATGAGGGATTGGGTTGTTTTTTTGGGCATCACCGGCGCCAAGAAACGCCGATAAATTATTTAAAGCGGAAAGTGATGCGGCCCTTGGTCAGATCATAGGGCGTCATTTCCACATTGACGCGGTCCCCGGCCAGAACCCGGATGCGGTGCTTGCGCATGCGTCCCGCCGTATGGGCCAGAATTTCATGTTCATTGTCCAAAATGACCTTGAACATGGCATTGGGCAGCAATTCGGTAACCGTCCCCGAAAATTCCAATAATTCCTCTTTCGCCATATCCTCTCCTAAACAAATGTAAACTGCGCGAAAAGTGGTCCTCTGACCGGTCAAGGTCAAGCTTTTTTGTGGCTATCCGGGTCTGGCAGGGGCTTCCCAATCTTATCCTCCCCCGATTCCCAGTGCCGGTTGCGGATGCGGTAGGCAATATCATCCGGTGTATTGGGTTGGACCTCCGGGGCTGGTTTGACGCTTTTATCGCCGGGCTAAAAGATGTGTGCGGTTTCTGAAGGCAGGTTGGGATTCCGGTCGCCCGGGCGGGTGCCAAGGGGGTTCAACAGCGTCAGGTCCAGCATTTTGGAAAGAGCGGGCTTGGTTGCCTCCGCCGCGGGTTTTACATTTTACGCCATCCGTGCAATTATTAGACAATGACGCAACCTAATGGTCTGGAGGAATGTGGAGCCAAATGAAGAAAAAGAAGTATTTTCGCCGCTATTTTGTCGGCTGGCTCCTGGTCCCGTTTTTGATCATCACAATTTCGGGCGTCGCCTATATCCTTAATCCCTGCCGCTGCCTCACCTATGAGGTGGCCTTGATCGATTTTGTGGCGAAACCCCGCCCTTTCATCAAACTATCGCTCATCAGCCCGGCAAAGGGGGGAAAAGAGGTGCTTATCCTGTGGAACGGAAAAACGGGCCCGGTCAAAGTTGACCGAGTGCGGTTCCGGGCGTGCAGGGAGGCACGTTTTCGAATTCTGGCGCGGTTTTGGGCCCGGATTAGGCGCATTTCCCCCCTGTGATAGCTGCTTCTTCCTCTCCTCCTCCATAAGACGCCTGCCGGCCGCCTCCTCAGCAGCACCCATGTTGGGATAGAGCACCTTGGCCGCCTCCGATCCCCAGTGCCGGGCGCGCTCACGGTAGGCAATATTTTCAGGAGACATGGGCCGGGCCTCCCGGACTGGTTTGGCGCTTTCATCGCCGGGATAGAGGATGTCGGCGACAGAAGGCTGGCCGGCATCCCTTGTGTCCGGATGATCGCCAAGGGGGCTCAACAGCGTCGGGTCCAGCGCCGCTTCAATATTTTTCGAACTATTCATGTTGGGATAAAGGACCTCCCCGGCAGTCCGGTTATCCAGCAGGTCCGGAAAGGCTCTCCCGCTTTTTCTCGTTCTTTTCATGGCAAATTCTCCATAGTTAGGGTTTATCCACGGCGGTAGATCACCATGGCAATCAAAGATGATATAAATATAATATTATTATTGATATAAAACAACCTCACCATGCCCTCATTGCCTGGATTCCACAAAATCACTTTATGAAATTCAAAAAATAAAGATTAAACCAGATTTATCGTTGATTTTTTACAATCATATTGCCTTCATTTTTCAAACAAATGGGCGAATTTCTCGCGCATCTTGGCTTTCAGCTCGGGGCTGGCTTTGGCGCTGGGCCTTTGGTTCCCCGCATCCTGCCAGCGCTTGACATGATCCGCCCCGGCAGGGATATCCAGGCCGAGAGCGATGGCGCCGTTAACGGAGAGCCGGCCATACCATCAGGTCTTGGATTACGATTTTCCCCAAATTTCAAGCCGTATCCATGGGCGCGTGGGTGGGGAATCTTTCTCCCAGGCGCCGGCGCAATTCATCTCGCACCTGGCGGTAGGCATCAAGCCGCACCGGTCTGCTTCCCTCCACGACGGATGGATCAAATGTGGCCCAATATTCCACTTCGATGGCCATGGTGCGGGTCAGCTCCACCGCTGAATGCTGGGCTTCGGGGGAGAGGGAAATGACCAGATCATAAGAAGTGTCTTCCAACTCCCCGAAGGTCTTGGATTTATGGGCGCTCATGTCCACGCCGATTTCGCCCATCACTTCGACCATGAAGCCGTCCAGCTCGCTCGCTCTGACGCCCACCGAATCCACATAGACCTGATGGCCATGAAGGGATTTCAGGATTCCCTCGGCCATGGGTGAGCGGACCGAATTCATGGTGCAGGCAAATAGGACGGCGCCGGGCGGGTTGGACACGGGCGTCACCGCATATGGAGAACGCAGATCAGGGTGAACAACCGCCGGGCCGAGTCGAAGTCGATCTCCGTGTGTTCGGCCATGCGTTCACGGAGGATTTCGGCCCCTTCGTCATGCAGCCCGCGCCGG
Organism: uncultured Rhodospirillaceae bacterium; assembly: GCA_964493945.1. Taxonomy (GTDB): domain Bacteria; phylum Pseudomonadota; class Alphaproteobacteria; order Rhodospirillales; family UBA2165; genus CAZBQG01. The sequence continues at coordinate 13,063 of CAZBQG010000057.1, read as the reverse complement.
CCCATATCGATGGCCTCGATGCGCGGCGAGCTGGCCGTCTTGATGGCCTCGTAATAGCTGTCGCAGACCGTGAAATAATCCCGGATCACAGAGCGGAAAGACGACAGGGGCAGCGTGAACGATGTGAGGGGCTGGTCGGCCTCGTCATGGATGCCGAAGCGCAGGCGGTTTTCCTCGACGCCGATATGCAGCACAAAAGGTCCTCTGAGATCGCCGGCGGGAACGAAAAGATTTTCCTCCAACAGGTCATAGATAGCCACCGCCCGGTCATGTTCCAACTCGGGGCTGCGCCAAGGAACGGTGGTTTCGTCCAGGTAGATATTGACGATTTTGCGCCAGTCATCCACGGGGCTCAGTCTTTCGGCTTGTTCTGGCCCAATCGCAGGGCAACCGATAGCGCGTGGGCGTCCAGCCCTTCGGCCCGGGCCAGGGTGACGGCTGCCGGGCCCAGGCGCTCAAGGCTGCTGGCGCTGCCGCCCATGAGGGTGGAACGTTTGAGAAAATCCAGAACCCCCAACCCGGACGAAAAGCGGGCACTGCGTCCGGTCGGCAAGACGTGGTTGGGCCCGGCCAGATAATCGCCCAGGGCCTCGGGCGTGTGGGTGCCCAGGAAGATGGCGCCCGCATTGCTGATCTGGCGGGCAAGCGCGTCGGGCTCAGCGATGGCCAGTTCCAGATGTTCGGGCGCGATGGCATCCACCAGAGGGATGGCGGCTTCCCCGTCGGGCAGCACGAATATGGCGCCCCAATCGGCCCAGCTCTGGCGGGCGATTTCGGCCCGGGGCAGGGTTTTCAGATGTTCCTGGACGGCGGCCTCTACCTGATCGGCGTAGGCGGCATCCATGACGAACAAAATGGATTGGGCGGCGGCATCGTGCTCCGCCTGGGCCAGAAGATCCGCGGCGATCCAGGATGGATCACATGTACCGTCGGCCAGGATGAGGACCTCCGATGGCCCGGCCATCATGTCGATGCCCACCTGCCCGAACACCTGGCGCTTGGCAGCCGCCACATAGGCGTTGCCGGGCCCGACGATCTTGTCTACGGGTTGGATGGTTTCGGTCCCATATGCGAGCGCGCCGATCGCCTGAGCGCCTCCGATGCGGTAAATTTCATCGGCCCCTGCGATCCCGGCGGCGGCCAGCACCAAGGGATTGATCTTTCCTTTTGGGCTGGGCACCGCCATGACCAGGCGTCCCACCCCGGCCACCTTGGCCGGCAGGGCATTCATCAAGACGGATGATGGATAGGCCGCCGTGCCGCCCGGGACATACATGCCGATGGCGTTTATGGGCGTCCAGCGGTAACCCAGGCGCATGCCCACATCGTCGGTATAATCCAGATCTTCGGGCATCTGGCGCTCGTGGAAATCCCGGATGCGTCTTGCGGCCAATTCCAGGGCGTCCAGTTCGTCTTGGCCGCATTGGGCGCGGGCCGCGTCCAACTGGGCGGCGCCCACAGCCATGCCGGCCGCGGCCAGATCGAAGTGGTCGAATTTGCGGGCCAGGTTCTGAAGCGCCTTATCGCCACCGCCGCGCACCTCATCCAGAATCTGGGCGACGGCGGGGGCCACATCTTCCTGGGCATGGCGCCGGGCGTTCAGGAAGGTTTGGAATGCCTCCTCGAACCCCGCATCGGTTGCGTCAAGCCGGGTCGGCATCGACCGCGTCCCGGAAGCGGGTAATCCATTCGGTGATTTCCTCGGGCCGGGTTTTGAGCGCCGTCCGGTTGACCGCCAGGCGCGACGTGATGGTGGCGATCTGCTCGATTTCCACCAAGCCGTTGGCGCGCAGCGTCTCGCCCGTCGAGGTGAGATCGACGATGCGCTGACACAGCCCCAACGAGGGCGCGATTTCCATGGCCCCGTTCAGCTTGATGCATTCGGCATGGACGCCCCGGCGGGCGAAATGGCGGCGCGTGATTTCGGGGTATTTGGTGGCCACGCGCACCTGACTCCAATGGCGCGGATTGTCGCCGGCGGCCAGGTTTTCGGGCTCGGCCACCACCAGGCGGCAGGCGCCGATGTCCAAATCCAACGGCGTGTAGATTTCCCGGCTGTCGAATTCCATCAACACGTCCGATCCGGCCACGCCGATTTGTGCCGCGCCATAGGCGATGATGGTCGCCACGTCGAAGCTGCGCACCCGGACGATATCCAGATCCACATGGTTTGTGGAAAATCTAAGTTGGCGCGCACTGGCATCAATGAAGGCCGCCTCGGGCTCTATTCCGGCGCGCCCAAGCAGGGGCATGACCTCTTCCAGGATGCGTCCCCGGGGCAGGGCCAGTACGGTCTTTTCGTTGGCAAGCACACTATCTCTCCGAAAAAGGGCGCATTAATAGATGGTTTTTCCCAGTCGCGCCATGGAAAAGGCGAATTAAGCCAATAACCCTGGCGGATTGCACCCCAATTGCATTTGCCCTACCGTCTTTGCCCAAAGTGGCATGGCAGGAGAAAATCACGAACACAATCAACATTGAAGGGCTTCCCGGCAACAAGATGCGGCTCCTGAAAGATGTGGCCGTGCCCTTGCGGGACGGCGCCAATGTCTATGCCGATGTCTATCTGCCGGAAGCGGAAGGCAAATATCCCGTGCTCATGACCTATGGCCCCTATGGCAAGGATTGCCATATCAGCCAGTTCCTGGGCGAGGGCTGGGACGCCATGACGGCCAAATATCCCGAAGTCTTGAGCGATTCATCGGGCAAATATATCGTCTTCGAGCGGCCCAACCCCGAACCCTGGGTGCCTCACGGCTATGCCGTGGTGCAAATGGATTGCCGGGGCTCGGGCCGGGCGCCGGGCAAGCTCGACGTCAATTCACCCCAGGAATTCAGGGATTTTCACGACGCCATCGAATTTATCGGCGGTCAGGACTGGTGCAGCGGCAAGGTGGGGCTTTTGGGCATATCCTATTATGCGGCGGGCCAGTGGATGACCGCTTCCTATAAGCCCAAATATCTAGCGGCCATTCTGCCCTGGCAGGGAACGTGCGATTTCTACCGGGATCGGACGCGCCATGGCGGTATTTTCTGCGCCGGCTTTGTCCATCGCTGGTGGAACAACAGCGTGCTCAATAACCAGCATGGCAATGGCGAGAGCCCCTTGAGTGATTTCATCAATGGTGAGCCGACCACCGGCGGCGAAAGTTTCACGCAAGGGCAATTGGAAGCAAACCGGGAAGATTATATCGATAATGTGCGGGCGCATCCTCTGCTGGATGACTGGTATGCGGAACGCAGTGCCGATCTCACGAAAATTGACGTGCCGGCGCTGGTCGTCGCCAATTGGAGCGGTTTGGGGCTGCATCTGAGGGGCACCATCCAGGGTTTTCCGGGCATTGCGTCCAAGGACAAATGGCTCAAGGTCCAGTCCGGTCCATATTTCGCAACCTTCTTCTCCCGCGAAGGCCGGGAGCTGCAACGCAGATTTTTCGATCATTTCCTGAAGGGCGAGGACAATAGCTGGCTCGACGAACCCCGGGTGGACATCACCGTGCGCGGCCTGGAGGACAGCGTCTACCGGAATATTTATGACGATAGCTGGCCCCTGGGCGACACCCAATTCATAGATTTGCATCTGGATGCGTCTGATTCCAGCATGGGCCATGCCCCAGCCACCAAGGAAGCGGAGGCTAGCTACGCCGCCACGGGTGAAGGGCTGACCTTCACCACCGCGCCCCTGGATGCGGATATGGAGATCGCCGGGCCATTGCTGGCCAAGCTTCAATTGTCTTCAACGACGCCGGATATGGATATGTTCTGCACCCTGGTGGCCTACGACCCCGACCGTAAGGAAATCTCATACGCGACCAATTTCGATCCCAGCCCCGTCTCCCAAGGCTGGCTGCGCATCACCCAGCGCAAGCTGGACCCGGCCCGAACCTCGGATTGGCAGCCAGTCCATAGCCATGATGAATACCAAGCCCCGACGCCGGGCGAAGTGGTCGAGGCCCAGGTGGAAGTCTGGCCGACGGGAGTCTTTTTGCCCATGGGCTCGCGCCTGGCGCTCAAAATTCAGGGCCATGATTATGAAGGGCTGGGCGTGCCCGGCTCATCCAGCTCGGGCTTTTTCCTCCACGCCGACCCGGTGGACCGTCCGGCGGAGAAATATTCAGGCGATTATACCCTGCATACCGGCGGCGGGTGGGAATGCTATTTGCAGATATCGGTTATTCCGGGCGGGTGAGTAGGGGCGGCGGATGCGCCCGCCCGGTACCAGAGGGGGGAAAGGCTCCCCAGATTTCCGGCCAGAGTTCCGAGTACACAGTACTTCATAATCCTCTGGAGAGTAATGGGTCCCCGGAATTCGTGTCCACGGAATTCGGTGTCTGGCCCACGGGATGTGCTTTTGGGTGCTTGTGATGCGTGTATCACCGCGCATCGCATACTTGTCCCTTTGACCCTGGAAAGCATACAATTAGATGCCAAGCATAAGATATAAACCAATCGGGTAAAAAAGACTTTTCAAGGTAGGGGGGCATGGGGAGCGGCAAAAAAATCCAGGTATGGCCTAAATTTCTTTTGCTTCTGGTGTTGATCGCCTGGGTCCCTTCCCCAGGGCGGCGCGCGCGCCGAGGACGGCGATCTGGCGGACAGAATTACTGCGCTGTCCGCGACCGGCAAGGATCTGCGCGTCCGCACCCGGGCCCTGCTCGATCAGATCAGTAGACAGCGTTACCAGGAATTCGAGAACGCCCGCGGCGACGTCCGCAGTAAACTCGAACAATGGATGAGCGGCGATGTGGACCTCAAGGGTCAGCAGGTCCAGCGCATGCTGGCCGAGGCCTACCGCATCGCCGAAGGCTACGGCCTGGATACCGGGCGTATCAAGCGCATCCACGGCGTTGCCCGCCGGGCCATCCTGCGGGCTGATTTTTCAGCCGCGGCGAAACCGGCATCGGCACCCGCAAGGAATTCACCGACAAGGTGAAGGACGCGCCGGTGATGGGCAATGTGGTCCATTTTTTCGGACTGGTGGACAGGGAGGAGGAACGCATCGCGTCCTCCATGGAAAAGAGGCTCGTGCAATACAAAAATTTGCTGCAGGTCCTGATCAAGGTGCTGACCATCGCCGCGTCCGGCCTGGACGTCCAACAGAAGCAAGGGGCAGGTCTCCTTCAGTTTCACCAACGGCATTGCCTATTCACCTTCGGGGAAATATTTGTCGGTTGGCGGCGGTATTCATTTCATAAAATTGAAAAGCCAAGGGTTCCAGTGGAACCGCAAGGCGTGGACCTGGATCAGCGCACACTGGATACTGGATGCCAATAGCTTGAAAATCGTCAAGGATTTCGGTATCCGCAAGGCCTACAAGGGGGTTGCCACGCGCAAGGAGTTCAACGCCGCGAGAAAGGCCTCCGATGCGCCCAAATATCTTTCCTTCATCAGCGATGACCGCATCCTGCGCCATCATTGGCGCGCCGGCGCCTGGATCGAGGCGGTGAGGGGCAACAAGAGATATTCAAATAACATCTCGACCCGGAGCGACGATCTGAACTGGGCGGTGAGCCATCCCGGCGGCAGGCAATTCGCCATTATGTTCTACGGCGATAAAACCAAGAACCGGCGCCTCTCCATGATCGGCCTTGCCGGCGGGAAATTCGTTCTCCTGTCGAAGAAATCATACAAGGATGAGCCGCGCGGCGTGATGCGCGCGCCGGGCCGCAACGGGGTCCTGGCCCTGTTCCAGAAATCCTTCAAATATATTCCCTGGCCCGGCAACAGTCTGTTCGCCACCTTCGAGCAAATTCGCGAGGGTGAGAAATTCATAAAGGCCGGCTTCAAAGAAGAAGGCATGGAGATATTTCTTAAATCCATGGAGAACGGCGCCCAGGCCTGGGAGAAAAAACTCGGGGTCTTAAAAAAAACCGAGCATGCTGGCCGATAAAGGACAAAAGAACATCATGCCAAGCGACGTGGCCAGCCTGGCCCTGAAACTAAGCCAAAAGACCAAACGCAACGGTTCGCGGGCCATGGCCTACCATTTTTACGCCGTGAATGCCCTCAAGGCGGGGCATCCCGCCTTGGCTCGCCAGGCGGCCGGCGCGGTCTACAAAATCTACCCGGGCGCGGACCCGAAAAGAGTAGGCACCCTGAAAGCCGCCCTCGTCATTGATGCGGCGGCCATGGCCTTGAACGGCAAATCCAAAGAGGCCTATCGCTTCCTGCTCAAAAGCATGGACCGCAAGGCAAATAACAAGATACTCCTTTCGATCATGTCCTGGGCACCTGGTGCCTTCCGGCCGCTTCTCCGCGATAGGGCAAAACTGGCCTTCGCCACGGGATTGTAAGAAAGGGACCTCCCCAAACCCTCGACGGACATCGCCAAGTCCGAATATCCCGACCTCAACGGCACCATGATCCGCCCCGCCGGTATCTTGGCACCCCGCCCTGCGGTGGCGGTGGGGCAAAGGCCTAAACCTCGGAAAAAGCGCAAAAAGAAGAGGATGAAGGTGTTGGACTGAGCGGGATAGAGCATCCTGTGATTAGGCTGAATCAATAAAGGAGATTCCCGTCCCGGTCATGCCAACCCCCTCCCTCTTAACCCTCTCAACCCCCTAACGGCGTAGCCTCCACCAGTACGAAGGCCACCCGGCAGTAATCGTCCGAACGGTTGGACCAGGCGTGGCTGGTGCCCCGTTGGATCAGCACGTCGCCGGTCTTCATCAATGTTGCGCCCTCATCCATAATGGCGTGGATTTCGCCGTGCAGGACTATGGCGTAATCGATGGTGTCGGTCTCATGCATGCCCGGATGGGGGCCGTCGGGATCGCGGCGCTGGCCGGGCTCCGGGTTGGTGCCGGCCTTGCGGACCCGCTCGCGCATGGCTTCGTAGGTCTTTTCGCGCTCCGCCGGGTCGCTGGGCTCGGGTGGGTAATCAATGATGTGCAAAATAGAGCCGCCGGTGGGCGGCATTATGCCCGGCGCTTCTTCGGACCGGTCCTTGTCATCCACCGGCACCGGAATGGCGCCCGTGCCCCATACATGCTGGGAGAAAAAATTGGCCCGGTTGGGGTTCGGCGCCATATGGGACGGACCGTCTTCCTCGAAATATGACTTTCCGTCTTTGTCGATGGCGGTGACGATGCGCCGCGTTGCGGGCAAGGGTTTAACCATGACTATTCTCCCCGAATTTTCTTGGATGCGGATGCAATCCTGTTAGACTTCTTAATCTGAGGCAGGAATATCACAAGGGAGGTAGCAATGAAATTCAGTAAAAGTTTTGCATGGGTCCTGGCTGGCAGCGTCGCGGCCCTGTCCCTGTCCGCGCCCCAGCCCATGGCCGCCGAATATTTCGCCGGCAAAACCATTACCGTGCTGGTCGGATTGACGCCTGGCAGCGGCCCCGATCTGTCGGCCCGCTTTAATTCCATTTACGTGGCCAAAAACAGCCCGGCCTATAAGACCGATTCCAAGAAGAAGTTCGGCTATACTTCGCGGGCCATGCCCAAGGAGGTGGGCGAGGCGAAGGTCGCCAAGATCGCCAAATTCACCCCCAAGATGATCAAGTTCATGACGGATTTCATCGCCCGGGGCGAAGCCAGCCGGAAGCCCAGAAAGAAGCGCAAGAAATAGGCGCCGGATAATACTCATCCAAGAGGAAAGGAAACCGCTTATGGCCGTTACAAGTCTTCACCATGTAGCTTACCGCTGCAACGATGCCCAGGAGACCGCTGATTTCTATACCAAGCTCATGGGTCTGGAATATTACGCCGCCGTTTCGGAGGAAACCGTGCCCTCCACCGGTGAGGCTTTCCCCTATATGCATATTTTCTTTGCCATGGGGGACGGAAGCTGCATCGCCTTTTTTGAGGTGCCCGCCTCGCCACCCATGCAGAAAGATGCTAATACTCCCGATTGGGTGCAGCATCTGGCCCTGAATGTGGAAAGCATGGAGGAGCTTCTGGAGCGCAAGAAAATTCTGGAAGATGCGGGCGTCGAAGTCGTCGGCCCCACCGATCACGCCTTTTGCCATTCCATTTATTTCTTCGATCCCAACGGGCACCGGATGGAATTTGCCTGGCATTGCGGCGATGAGGCGATGATGAAACGGCTGAGTTCCACGGCGCCGGAAATGCTGGAAAAATGGAACCGGTCCAAAAATGTGCAGCGCGATGCCGCCTGGGTGCATGACGGGTCGGCCTCCAAGTGAAGGTTGCGTGGGGCAAAGATGCCGGGTGAGCTGCTGATCCTAAGCGTGCGCCAGGGCTCCATGATGGAGAGCCAAAGCGGCATCCAACAAGCGGCGCCGAAGATTTTCGGGCGCTTCGAGCATGAGGGATGCGGCACGGATACGGCCTATGTGGTGATCCATCCGACCAGCAACTTCATGGCCCATTACCTGTTCGAACCCCTGGGGAAACGGGGCCGCGCCCTGCTGGGGCTCAACACCCGTTATGTGGCCAACGACACGATGTTGTTGATGGAGTGGGCCATCCAGGATTTGGGCGCGGGCATCCGGTGTTTGCGCGGCCGGGGCTATGGCAAAATCATATTGGTGGGAAATTCAGGCGGCGGCGCCCTGGCCGCCATGTATCAGGAACAGGCCGAACATCTCACCCTTTCCACCACGCCCGACGGAAGGGCGTTCGATCTGGCGGGCGATGATTTGCCGCCCATCGACGGCATCGCCCTTTTATGCGCCCATCCGGGCCGGGCTCATACCCTTATGGATTGGATTGATCCGGCTATCATCAGCGAAGATGATCTATTGTCGGTCAATCCCGGTCTGGACATGTATGACGCTGCCAACGGTCCGCCCTACGACGAGGCCTGGCTCGAAAAATACCGGGCGGCGCAGGTGGCGCGCAATGACCGGCTGACCGATTGGGTGCTGGAGCGGCTCAAACGGGTCGAAGGGACGCCCGCCGCCGATCAGGCCTTCGTCATTCACCGCACCATGGCCGATCCGCGCTTTCTTGATTTAAGTCTGGACCCCAACGACCGGGAAGTGGGCACCATTTGGGGGGACCCCAAGGCGATCAATTACGCGCCCAACAATATCGGGCGGTTTACCACCCTGCGCTCGTTTCTAAGCCAGTGGTCCATGCGTCTTAGCCGGGCCGACGGGCCCAAATGCCTGGCCAACACAACCGTTCCGGTCCTCAATGTGGACTACACTGCGGATAAATGCGTCTTTCCCAGCCAGATCAAAATGTGGTCCGATGCGGCAGGCGCGCGCTGCACGGATTACGCCTTGCAAGGCGTCGGCCATTATCCCCAGGAAAAGCCTGAAAAGATCGAGGAAGTTACGGATGTGCTGGTCGGCTGGGCCGATCAGATTTAGGTTTTTGCCTGGTTGAAGCCTTCCGCCTTGCGCTGGGTGACATAGCTTTTATAGATGGCCCTGGTTTCCGGGCCCCGGTTTTCCTTATGGATATAGGGACAGACATCCAGGCAGACATGACAATATTCAGTGTGTAAGCGGGAAATGGAATAGCATTTCTCGATATCCACCAGCCAGCGTTTGTGCCCTTCGGTGACGATGAAATCCTCCGCCCCGGCGATGGCCCCCGCCGGGCAGGCCGTCTCGCAAAGGCGGCATTTGGAACAATATTCCTTCACGCCGATTGAAATGGGTTCATCGGGCGTCAGGGGCATGGAGGTGGTCACGAAAGACGGGCGCCAGAAACCACCCAGATCAGGATTGAGCAGGCTGCCATGGCGCCCTAACTGGCCAATGCCCGCCGCATGCCTTTCTTGATCATCATACCCATGGCTTTTTTCGCCTTGGCATCGAAGATCCTGCCGGCCCTGGCGGCCACCGGCTCGCCAGACAGCTTGTTGATCGCCATCTGATCACCCTTCGAAAGACCATCCCATTTTTGCTTGTTCATGATCAGCGACCAGCTCTGGTTATAGATGCTGCCGGGGATGTAGGTCATGTATTTGAGATATTTGTCGATCTTGAAGCGCAAGATGCCGTCGATCGGGAAAGCCACCCCATCGACGATCTTCTTAGAGACCAGTGAAAAGACTTGGGGCCCGGCGCTGGTCACCACGGAGGAGCCCAGCATCTTGAAGGTATCGACGCCGATGCCCGGAGTGGCGCGGAACTTCATGCCCTTGAAATCGCCAATTTTGGTGATCGGACTTTTGGAATTGAAAATATGGGTGCCGCCATGGACCCAGATGCCGATCAGCTTGACGCCCTTATATTCGTTGGCTTTACGGAAATGCTTTTCGTAGGTCCGCCACAAAGCGACCGATCCCTTGGACGACGAGATGATGGTCATGGGCAGATAGGCGAGCTGCATAAGCTGCAACCGTTTACGCTGAACCCGTCATGGGAAATGGCCATGCCGGCGACGCCGGTCTCCACCGAAGACCATTGGCGGGGCGTTGGCGAGAGGGGAGCCACGGGGATTTTCAGCTTGACCCGTCCCTGGGACGCCTTGGTAACCTGATCGCCCCAGGGCTTGACCACCTGCTGGACGAAGAAATGTTTGACGAACATGTAATGGTTCAACGACAGCTCGGTCGCCGCCTGGGCACCGGATGTCATGGACAGCAGGCCCAGCATCAGCGCGCCTGATGCGAGCATTAGCTTTATCTTTCCGAACATTGCTTTCTCCCTGTTTAATGTTTTCGATACGGATTGCGTTGATCGCAAATCATTCGCATGCAAAAAACTAACCCAGAGGGCAAACCAAGGTCAGCCCAAAATCCTCATCTTTCCGTTACTCCCGGATACGGAATCACACCTGTTTCCGCTTGCCGCCCATCCCCTGTATGATGCCCCCCCCAACCCACCCGCAAAGGAGCCGCACGCCCATGACCATGAATGCCGCCGAGATCAAGGCGCTGGGCCTCAGCCTGGGGGCCGACAAGGTGGGGATTGCATCGGCGGCCATGCTCAATGCCTTTCCGCCCGATCCCCTTTGTCCCCAGACGCCCGACCGGGTCTCACCCCATTGCAAAAGCGTCATCGTCATCGCCCACCGTATTCCGGTTGCGGGCTTCCGCTGCAAATCCAAGATCGCCGTTCAGTATCTAGACATGTTGGTGCTGCGCCGCATGGACCGCATCGCCTTCAAGCTGGCCGATCATCTGGAGCGGGCCGGGAATCCAAGTTTTGTCACCGCCGCCCAGGAAACCGATTGGGACATGAAAAAGGCCAGCTATGGGCGGCTCAGTACGCGCCATCTGGGGGTGGAGGCGGGTATCGGAACCCTGGGGCTGGAGGTTAATATCCTAACCCCCGAATTCGGCCCCCGGCTTTACCTCACCGGCATACTGACCGAACTTGAACTGGAGCCGGACCAGCCCATAACCGAACAGGTCTGCATCGGGGAGAGCTGTTCACGCTGCCTCCATGCCTGCCCGTCGGACGCGGTCGGGCATTATGACCTGGACAAGCGCAAATGTGCCCTGGAGGCCCAGGAATTCGGCTATATGACGGCGACGGCCTTCTTCGCCAAATTCACCGGCGCCGGCAAGCCCGCCAAAAAAGAGCTGACCAAAGCCCGCGATCTGTTCGGTTTCTGGCAGGGGCTGTTGCGCGTCGTCGGCTCCTTCGGCGATTGCCCGCGTTGCCTGGCTGTCTGCCCGGTGGGCAATGATTATCACGCCTATCTGGCGGGTGCCCAGAAGGCCATTCCCGAACGGACGCCGGAAAAAGCGGAAAAAGCCAAATCATTTAAGAAGGCACGTACCGATGGCACCGAAATCGCCGGGCTTAATGACTGGAATATCCGCTGGGTGGGGCCGGACGGCTATCAGGGCATCGTCGCCCGCCAATTGCAGGACTTCAAACGCCTGCAGGCGGAAAGGGCCGGGCCGGCGAAAAAAGAAAAGGGAGAATGAGCATGGTCGAGGTTTTCCAAAAACCGGTCACGGCCGGGCAAATTAAAGTCAAGGCCCTGGAACTGGGCGCCGATCTGGTGGGCATCGCCGATGGCGGGGTGATGAACGCCAATCCGCCCGACCCCGATGATCCAAAGCGCCCGTCCGACGTCACCGAACATGACGGGGAGCGGGTGATTGTTTTGGCCCGGCGGCTCAATCTGGGCTCGACCCGCATTCCCGCCTGGAACGAACGCCATAAATTTTACAATGACGAGCTGGTCATTACGGCGCTTGAAGAATGCGCCCTGGAACTCACTTTGTGGCTGGAAGATCAAGGCTATCCCGCCCTCATGGTGCCACCCACCCATGTGGATCCGTGGCGCTATCAGGGCGATCCGGGCACCCATCTGACGCCCATGCTGTCGGCGGAACATGCAGCGGTGGAGGCGGGGTTGGGCATGCTGGGCCTTAATTTGCAGCTTCTCACGCCGGAATTTGGCCCCCGGGTTATGTCCATCGCCATTCTTTGCTCGGCGCCCGTTGAGGCAGACGGACCCATGGAGGAAGCGCTTTGCCTGGGCCCCGAATGCGGGCGTTGCCTCAGCGCCTGTCCGGGGGACGCGGTGGGAGCCTGGGCCAGGGATTGGGCGGCCTGTGACAAATTCCGCCAACCCCACGGGTTTAACGAACTGACCGGTTTCCTGGGCGATCTGATCGACGAGACCGACCCGGCCCAGCAAAAAAGCATGCTGCGCTCGGAAGTCAGTTTTGATCTCTGGCAAAGCATCCTGCGGGGCGCGGGCGCCGTCACCGGATGCCGGCGCTGCGCCGATGTCTGCCCGGTGGGTGAGGATTACGGTGATCTGCTGGCTGATGCGCTGGACCAGATCGATGAGGATACGCCTGAAAAACAGGCGCGGCTGACAGGGATGGATCAGGTTCCGGCGGATGGCCACGGCCAGGCCCGCTGGATCGGTGCATTTGCAAGAAAATAGGCGGGGGCTGGTGCTTCCACCGGCCGGCTTTGACTGCTATAAGCGGCCCACTCCGCTCTCATTCCGCTCTGGGGGCCCGTAGCTCAGTTGGTTAGAGCCGGCCGCTCATAACGGTCTGGTCGTAGGTTCGAGTCCTACCGGGCCCACCATTCTTTCCTACGTAACACGACGCCCAGTTTATTGTCTCCAAAAAGCCCACAGTTCTCAGGCTTTTGCGAGGTATATTAATACCAATTCCCAAAAAGAATCACCGATGGGCCCATTCACGCATACCGATG
>CAZBQG010000056.1:0-19092 GCA_964493945.1 uncultured Rhodospirillaceae bacterium | reverse complement strand
ACCCCTGCTGTTAGGGTGTGCGAGAAACGAAGACAAACTTCGCAAAACCTGAATACTCCGCTACTCCTTTTGCAAGTTATATAAAATTAAAATTCTAGTAAATAACTTAAGCTACGGTCTGTGATTGTCAATCACCTTCAGCTCCCCAATCCACCCTTTCCCCCCTTAACTCTATGAATTCCCCCGAATCTGGTATAAAGAAGCGCGCTTGAATCAAATCCAGCGCTTTGGAGAGAGCGGGCATGGTTGCCTCCGCCAAGACAGATACGAACAAAGACCCCCTGGCCGGACTGACGCCGGGTGAGCGGTTTTTGAACCGGGAGCTGTCCTGGCTGGCCTTCAATGAGCGCGTCCTGGAAGAAGCCTGCAATGAAAGCTATCCTCTGCTGGAGCGCCTGCGGTTTCTTTCTATTTCGGCGGCCAATCTGGATGAGTTTTATATGGTCCGGGTGGCCGGGCTGATCGGCCAGGAGCGGGAAGGGGTTTCCACCCATTCGGAAGATGGGCTGTCGCCGGCCAAACAGCTGACCGCCATCCGGGCCCGGGCGCGGGCCTTGGTGGGCGAGCAGGAGAAGATTTTTTCCGTTTTGAAATCCTCCCTCAAGGATGCGGGCATCTCCGTGGTCGATGGGCAGGATCTGAGCAGTGATGATCTGGCCTGGCTTGAAAAGCGGTTCATGGAGGATGTGTTTCCGGCCTTGACGCCGCTGGCCACCGATCCGGCCCATCCCTTTCCCTTCATTCCCAATCTGGGCTTTTCACTGGTTCTGCATCTGCGCCGGCCCTCGGACGGGCAGCTTTTGCGCGCCCTGGTGCCCATGCCCCATCTGATCGACCGCTTCGTGCAGCTGCCGGGCAGCGAAACCCGCCTGATTGCCCAGGAAGACATTATTGATCTGTTTTTGGAGCGCATTTTCCCCAATTTCGAGATCGCCAATAGTGCGTGGTTCCGGGTCATCCGGGATTCGGAGGTGGAGATCGACGAGGAAGCCGAGGATCTGGTGCGTACCTTCCAATCCGCCCTCAAACAGCGCCAGCGGGGATCGGTCATCTTGCTTGCGGCCAAGCCCGATATCAGCGATGAATTGCGTATCATGATCATGGAGGCCCTCGGCATCGGCCCGGAAGACGTCATGCTTCATGACGGGCTTTTGGGGCTGGCCCATACCGAAGAGCTGGTGGGGCTGGACCGCCCTGATCTTAAATTTCCGGCCTTCAGTGCGCGTTTCCCGGAACGGGTGCGCGAATTGTCGGGCGATTGTTTCGCGGCCATCCGCAAGAAAGATTTCGTCGTCCATCACCCTTATGAAAGTTTCGATGTTGTCGTCCAGTTCATCCGCCAGGCGGCCCGCGATCCCGATGTGGTGGCGGTCAAGCAGACGCTTTACCGGACGAGCAATGATTCGCCCACGGTTTTGGCGCTGATCGAGGCCGCTGAGGCGGGCAAATCGGTGACCGCCATGGTCGAGCTGCAGGCGCGTTTTGACGAAGAGGCCAATATCCGCTGGGCCCGTGATTTGGAGCGGGCCGGCGCCCAGGTGGTCTACGGCTTCCTGGACAAAAAGACCCACGCCAAGATCAGCCTGGTGGTGCGCCGGGAAAACAAACGGCTCAGATCCTACGCCCATTTCGGCACGGGCAATTATCATCCGGTGACGGCCAAATCCTATTCGGATTTGTCCTTCTTTACATGCGATCACGATCTCTGCCGAGATGCGGCGCTTATTTTCAATTTCATGACCGGCTATACGGAGCCGGAAGGTCTGGAAAAACTGTCCGTCTCGCCCATCGATATGCGCCAAAGACTGGAAGCGCTGATCAGGGATGAGATCGGCCATGCCAGGGCCGGGCGGCCCGCTTCCATTTGGGCCAAGATGAATGCCCTGGTGGACCCGGACATCATCGATCTTTTGTATCAGGCGTCCCAGGAGGGCGTGCGCATCGATCTGGTGGTCCGGAGCATTTGTTGTCTGCGCCCGGGGGTACCGGGATTGTCGGAAAATATCCGGGTGAAAAGCATCGTCGGGCGGTTTTTGGAACATGCCCGCATCGCCGTCTTCGGCGCCGGGCACAAACTGCCCAGCGCCAAGGCCAAACTGTTCATTTCATCGGCCGATTGGATGCCCCGTAACCTGAATTGGCGTGTCGAGGTGATGGTTCCCGTGGAAAATCCCACGGTCCATGAACAGATTCTGGAACAGGTCATGGTCGCCAATCTGAATGACGGGGCGCAAAGTTGGGAAATGAATGCCGACGGCACCTATGACCGGGCAAGCGGCGGCCCGAATGCCTTTTGCGCCCACACCTATTTCATGACCAATCCCAGCCTGTCGGGCCGGGGCAGCGCCCTTGAAGGCCATAAGCCCCAAATGCCCAGGCTGGTGAGTGATGCGGATAAGTGATTGATTTTTTGCGGGAATTCTCAAGATGCCCGGTGAATTGGTGCAGATGCCCCTGACCGGCAGTGCCGCCAAAGGGGAAAGCCAGACTGCCGGGCGCATCGGTATCGTGGATGTGGGCTCCAATTCGGTGCGGCTGGTGGTCTATGAGCCGGAAAGCTGGCTCAGCCTCCCCATTTTCAATGAGCGCGTGACCTGCCGCCTGGGCCAAGGGCTGGGCCAAAGCGGCCGGCTCAATCCGGAAGGGGTGGAACTGGCTCTGGCCAGTCTGGCCCGCTTTGGCATTCTGGCCCGGGAAATGGATGTAGGCCAATTGGTCCTGCTGGGAACGGCGGCATTGCGCGAAGCCAGTGATGGGGCGGAATTCGCGGGTCAGGTTAAAAGCAGCCTGGGGCTTGATCTCGCGGTTTTGTCCGGAGAGGAAGAAGCGCGCCTAGGTGCCGGAGGCGTGCTGGCGGTCATGCCGGGTGCCGATGGCATGTTCGCCGATATGGGCGGGGGAAGCCTGGAACTGATCGCCCTGGATGGCGGGCATCTTGGCCAATGCGCAAGCCTGCCGCTGGGCCATCTGCGTCTGGCCGAGGACAGCGCCGGTGACGCCAAACGGGCGCGCCGCCTGGCCGATGAAGGTTTGGCCGGGCTGAATTGGCTGGACGCCGTGGAAGGGCGCACATTATATGCGGCGGGTGGGGCCTGGCGGGGCATTGCGCGCCTCTCCATCAAGCAGACCGATTATCCCCTGCGGGTTCTGGATAATTACGTGTTGGATCTGGACGCGGCCCTTGATCTGACCAAGACCCTGGCCGGGCTCAGTGCCAAATCACTGGCCAAGCTGACCAACGTGGCCAAGCGCCGCTCCGATACCATGGCTTATGCGGCACTGGCGATGAACCGGTTGCTCAAATGGGCCAGGCCCAAATTCGTGCGCTTTTCCGGCTATGGGCTTCGCGAGGGCCAGCTTTTTGACATGCTCCCGGCGGAAATCAAGGGCCAGGACCCCCTGATTTCGGCCCTGGAGGGCGTGGCCCGCCTGGGCGGGCGCTTTTCCCTGCCGGGTCAGTCCCTGGCCGATTGGATGGCGCCGCTATTTGAGGACGAGCTCGAAGACGGTCGGCGCCTGCGCATGGGGGCGGCGCTGCTCAGCGATATCGGCTGGAGCGAGCATCCCGATTACCGCGCTTTGCATGCCTTCATGCGCGTCCTCCGCCTGCCCCTGGCCGGGCTGGAACACCGCCAGCGCATCGCCTTGGCCAGCGCCGTCTTTATCCGCTACCGGGGGCGCGACAAACAATTCGAAGTGCGCCAGGTGCGGGGCCTTTTGGATGAGGTGGACGAACGCTGGGCTCTGATCACCGGGCTATCGCTCCGGCTCGCCCATCTGCTTTCAGGTGGGGTGGCCGGCCTCCTAGATCAGACCAGTCTGGTCTTGGAAAATGGCATGTTGGAGCTGCATCTTTCGGCCCAGGAAGATTTGTTCCGGTCCGAAGCCGTGTCACGTTTGTTGGATAAATTGGCCAAGACATTGGGGGTAGAGGGGCGGATCGTTTAAGCCTCGTCTTCTTCAAACTCCACCAGTTCCATCTTTTTGTCGTTGATCACCATGGCCAGCCTGCCGGCGCGCAGCTCCAGGGCGTCCTGGCCGAAAACCTGACGGCGCCAGCCGCTGAGGGCCGGTACTTTGGCACTTTCGCCATCGGCGGCGATGCGGTCGATATCGGAGCTGCTGGCCAAAAGTTTCTGGGCCACGTCATGTTCGTTGCATTTCATTTTAAGCAAAACCTTGAGCAGATCGCTCACCGGGCCCAACCCCCGGGGCAGGGTTTCCTTGACGGAAGGCTTGGGGCAATCCTCTTCGGGCATGGCCAGGCCGGCCTCGACGGCATCCAAAAGCCCGCGGCCCCCGTCGCCTTCGGCCAGCCTGCGGCCCAAGCCCCTGGTGCGGGTCAGATCATCCACCGATTTCGGCGTGTGATGGGCGATTTCCACCAGGGCATCGTCGCGCAGCACCCGGCCCCGGGGCAGATCCTTCTCCTGGGCCTGGCGTTCGCGCCAGGCGGCCACTTCGCGCAGCACGGCCAGAAATCTGGGCTTGGTGCTTTTCGATTTGATCCTCAGCCAGGCGCGTTGGGGATCGGCCTCATAGGTGCCGTTATGGGTCAGCACGCCCATTTCCTCTTCCAGCCATTGGCGCCGTCCGTTGGCGCCAAGCTTGCCTTCCAGCTTTTCATAAACGCGGCGCAAATGGGTGACATCGGCCAGCGCGTATTTGATCTGCTTTTCCGTCAAGGGGCGTTGCGCCCAATCGGTAAAGCGCGATGATTTATCGATGCTGGCACTGGTCAGTTTCTTGACCAGGGTCTCATAGCCCGCCTGATCGCCGAAACCGCAGACCATGGCCGCCACCTGGGTGTCGAACAGGGGGGCAGGCAGCCGGCCGCTCAGATGAAAGAAAATCTCCAGGTCCTGACGCGCCGCATGGAACACTTTGAGGACGCTTTCATCCTTCATCAGGGCGAAGACCGGCGCCAGATCGATCCCTTCGGCCAGCACATCGACGCAGGCCGCTTCTTCCGGGCCGGCAAGCTGGATCAGGCAGAGCTGGGGCCAATAGGTCCGCTCACGCATGAATTCCGTATCCACAGTGACGAAGCTGGTCTGGGCAAGGCGCGAACAAAAGGCGTCGAGGGCAGGGGTGTCGCTAATCACATCCATGGCGCCTTTTACACGCATTCGGCCGCTACCGAAAGCTCTCTGATGCGAGCGGTTATCATTTTTTGAAAATTTGTTGGGGGCTTCTTGAATATAAAGTCCAGATTATTATGTTTGAATTTCGATAAGATTGGTAATTCACTCTGAATTTCGATATTATCGCCCGATTGCGATTATAAAAATGGGGGGTCTCTTCAAATGTTAGGAAAAACGGCTAAATTTCTGTTCCTTGGAGCTTTTGGTCTGGTTGCCGCCTTTGGCGCCAGCCTTGCACCCGCGCTGGCACAGGCCGAAACCAAGATCCTGTTCAATATCTTCGTTCCACCCAAGCACCCTTTCAATGTTGGCATGTTTCGGCCCTGGGGCAAGGATGTGGAAAAGGCCACCAAGGGCCGGGTGAAAGTGTCTTATACCTCCGCCACCCTGGCGCCGCCGCCCAAGCAATGGAACATGGTTTCCAAGGGCATCGCCGATGCGGCCATGCTGGCCAATATTTTCGAGCGCAACCGCTTGAAGCTGGTCTCCATCGCCCAGGCCCCCTTCAGCGGCGAAAAGGCCACCAAGCGCAGCGTCGCCATGTGGCGCACGCACTTGAAATATCTGGTAAAAGCCAATGAATACAAAGGGATGAAGGTGCTCGGCCAATGGACCATTTCGGGCGCCGACATCCTTCATGGCAAAAAGCAGATTACCAGCGTGGCTGACCTCAAAAAGTCGAAGATTTGGGCGATTGCCGGTATTCCCAACAAAATGATGACCGGCCTTGGCGCGGTTGTCGTCTCGGTGCCCGGCATCAAGATGTTCAACGTGATCTCCAAGGGCATCGTCGACGGCGCGGTCACCTCGGCCTATACGATGAATGCCTTCAAGACCATGCCCTACATTAAATATATCACGCGCATTCCAGGCGGCTTCAATGCCAACACATTCTCCTTCCTGTTCAGCAAGAAAAAATGGGATGGGATGACCCAGGCCGACCGCAAGGCGGTCATGAGCGTTTCGGGTGAGCGTATCGCCACCAATGCCGGCGGCAAGGTGGATGCGTTTGACACCAAGGCACGCAAAATGGCCAAGGCCAAGGGCATTAAATTAGTGACGGCCAGCCCGGCCTTCGTTGCCGACCTCAAAAAGCGTGTGTCCTGGGTCACGGAAGGCTGGCTGAAAGCAGCCAAATCCAAGGGCATAGACGGAAAGGCCGCCTTGGCTTATTTCAAGTCCCAACTCTAACCGGGGAAAGACATGCCTCAATCCGAGACGCCGGAGGCCGGCCCTGGCCCCCGGCGTTCCGCTTGGCCGGTGCATCTGCTGAAGGTGATGGTCGCGCTCTTTCTGTTCGCCATGGCGGCGCTCACTTTTGTTGACGTGATCGGGCGGTATGTGTTCAGCGCGCCGGTGCCGGGAACTTTCGAAAGCGTCGGATTGCTCCTGGGGCTGGTCACCTTTGCGGCCCTGCCCCTGATCACCCTGGAGAAGGGCCAGATCACCGTCGATCTTTTCGATCATTTCATTCGTGGGCGGTTCCGCCAAATCCAGCAATTGGTGGTTTTGCTGGGCAGCGCCGCCATGGCGCTGTTTATCGCCGAGCGCCTCTGGAGTGCGGCAGTAGATGAATGGCAGGCCAATTACGTGACCGAATATTTCGGCATCTCCCGGGCGCCGCTGCTGGTCTTTCTGGCCGTGCTCAGCCTGGTGACCTTCGTCATTTTGCTGATCATGACCTGGCAATATGCCCAAGGCGGCTTCAAACCGGATAAAAGCGGTCCGGTGGTGGATCCGGAAAATCCGGGCGGCCCATGATTACTTCGCTCATCGGCTTCATCATTCTCATGGGGATTGCCTTTCTGGGCTTTCCCCTGGGATTTTCCATGTTGCTGGTGGGGTTTGTCGGCTTCGGGCTTTTGCGGGGCTGGGAGCCGGCTCTGGAAATGGTCAGCCAGCAGATCATGAACGTTGTGCTGAATACCAATTTCGCCGTCCTGCCCATGTTCTTGCTGATGGGGGTCTTCGTCTACCGGGCGGCGCTTTCCAATGATCTTTATGACGCGGCCAATGCCTGGCTCGGCCATAAGCGGGGAGGGCTGGCCATGGCCACCATCGCGGCTTGCGGTGGATTTGCAGCCGTTTCCGGAAGTTCCATCGCAACTGCGGCGACCATGGCCAAGGTGGCCGTCCCCTCCATGCGCCGCTTTAAATATTCCGACAGCCTGGCCGCCGGCACGGTGGCCGCCGGCGGCACCATGGGCATTCTGATCCCGCCCAGTGCCGCGCTGATCATTTATGGCATCCTGACCGAAGAGGATATCGCGGCCTTGTTCGTAGCCGGCATCGTGCCTGGTATCCTGACCATTGTCCTTTATATGTCGGTGATCTCCCTGGCTACCCGCATCTGGCCGGCCATGGGGCCGCCCGGGCCGCGTTCGGATTGGGCCACACGGTTCAGGACCCTGGGCCGGGTGTGGGGCGTATTGCTTTTGTTTATCTTGATCCTGGGCGGCATTTCCTTTGGCGTCTTTACGCCCAATGAAGCGGGCGGGATCGGCGCCATCGGAGCGCTTATCTTCGCCCTTATCCGGCGCAAAATGACCTGGGCCGCCTTTTTTTCCAGCTTGGTGGAAGCGGGGCAGACGACGGCCATGGTTTTCACCATTGCGATTGGTGCGTTGATCCTCAACAATTTCGTCACCTTGGCGGGACTGTCGGCGGGGGTCATAGGCTGGATTGAGTCGCTGGAATTTTCGCCCATGGTGGTCATGCTTATAATTTTGGCTTTTTACGTGGTGCTGGGCACGGTGATCGAGGGGCTGGCCATGATCTTCCTGACCGTGCCCATCTTCGTCCCCGTGGTGGAAGGGCTGGGCTTTAATCTGGTCTGGTTCGGCATCGTCATGGTCATGGTCGTGGAAATCAGCCTCATCACGCCGCCCATCGGGCTCAATGTGTTTGTGCTCAAGGCCATGCTGCCCGATGTACCGCTCAAGTCCATATTCAAGGGGATTGCTCCCTTTTTCGCCGCCGACATTGTGCGCCTTCTGGCCGTCGTCTTTTTCCCCTGGCTGGCCCTGTGGCTGCCCGGGCTTTATTGAGAGGCGGGTTTAGACAGTCCAACAGAATGGACGCTTGACAAAAGGGCCGGTTCCGGGCGCTTATGCGCGCCGATCACAAGCCCGGCGGAAGCATCATGAGCCCAGAAAAAGACCAGACCCTCCATCCTTACCGCACCCATAATTGCGGGGAATTGCGCATTGCCCATGTAGGCACCCAGACCCGGCTTTCGGGCTGGGTTCAC
This sequence comes from uncultured Rhodospirillaceae bacterium, assembly GCA_964493945.1. Lineage (GTDB taxonomy): Bacteria > Pseudomonadota > Alphaproteobacteria > Rhodospirillales > UBA2165 > CAZBQG01. The sequence continues at coordinate 10,698 of CAZBQG010000056.1, read as the reverse complement.
CGCATGCGGGATCACGGCAATCTTTTGTTCATTGATCTCCGCGATCATTATGGCCTGACCCAATGCGTTATCGAGGTGACCAGCCCGTTGTTTGGTGCCGCCGAAGCGCTGAAGCCTGAAAGCGTCATCACCGTGACCGGAGAAATCGTGCGCCGCTCCGACGACACCGTGAACCGTGACCTGCCGACCGGCGAGGTGGAGCTGGATATGGCCGAGCTGATCTTGGAATCGCCCGCCGAAATGCTGCCCATTCAGGTGGCCGGGGAGGCCGATTTTCCTGAAGATCTGCGGCTTACTTACCGTTTTATCGATCTTCGCCGGGAAAAGATGCAGGCCAACATCATTTTGCGCTCAAAGGTCATCTCGTCGATCCGCCGGCGCATGACGGATGGCGGCTTCATGGAACTGCAAACGCCCATCCTGACCGCTTCTTCGCCGGAAGGGGCGCGTGACTATCTGGTGCCCAGCCGCATTCATCCGGGCAAATTCTACGCACTTCCCCAGGCGCCCCAGATATTCAAGCAAATGATCATGGTCGCCGGCTTCGATAAATATTTTCAGATCGCGCCCTGTTTCCGCGACGAGGATGCCCGAGCGGACCGCTCGCCGGGGGAATTCTATCAAATGGACGTGGAAATGTCCTTTTGCACCCAGGAAGACGTTTTCGCCGCCCTGGAGCCGGTCCTGGCTGGCGTGTTCGAGGAATTTTCAGGTTCCAGGCCCGTAAGCCCAGCGCCCTTTCCACGCATCGCCTATGCCGATTCCATGCAAAAATATGGCTCGGACAAGCCCGATTTGCGCAATCCCATCGAAATGATCGACGCAACGCATGTTTTCCGTGGCTCTGGGTTCAAGATATTCGCCGGTATGATCGAAAAAAACGAGAATGTGCGGGTGTGGGCGATCCCGGCCAAGGCCGGCGGCAGCCGGGCCTTCTGCGACCGGATGAATTCCTGGGCGCAAGGTGAGGGTCAGCCGGGCCTCGGTTATATCTTTTTCAGAGAAGGCGAGGGCGCCGGCCCGGTGGCTACCAATGTGGGGGCCGAACGCACCGAGAATCTGAGGGCAGAGCTGGATCTGGGCGATGGCGATGCCATCTTTTTCGTCGCTGGCGTGCCCCGGGACTTTGCCGCCTTTGCCGCCGCCGCCCGCATCAAGATCGGTGATGATCTTGAGCTTAGCGAGACAGACGGTTTCCGGTTTTGCTGGATCGTCGATTATCCCATGTATGAGCTGGATGATAAAACCGGCAAGATCGAGTTCAGCCATAACCCCTTTTCCATGCCCCAAGGCGGGCTGGAGGCCCTGGAAACAGCTGATCCCCTGGACATTCTGGCCTATCAGTACGATATCGTCTGCAACGGAGTTGAACTGTCCAGCGGCGCCATCCGAAACCACCGTCCGGACATCATGTACAAGGCCTTCGAGATCGCCGGCTATGGCCCGGAAGAGGTGGAAGCCCAATTTGGCGGGCTGCTAAACGCCTTCAAATTCGGCGCCCCTCCCCATGGCGGATCGGCGCCGGGCATCGACCGCATCGTCATGTTGCTGGCCGATGAGCCCAATATCCGTGAAGTCATTTTGTTCCCCATGACCCAGCAGGCCGAGGATTTATTGCTACAGGCACCGGCGTCCATCGGGCCGGAACGCTACAAGGAGCTGCATCTGAAGCCCGATCTTCCCAAGGAAACGAAAGAAAAATAAACACTGGCCGGCGGCCCCGGAGAATAGCGTCAAATCAAGCAACTAACTGTTGCCAGCTCACCCATGAGCGGGCCATACTGTAGCCAATGTCGGAGTGTAGCTGAAAAAGCACTCAACCTAATCGTTATTTGCCGGCTGGCAATGTAGTTTCGACTAGGGGGCCTAGGTGGAAAAGATGGCGTTCCTGAAACGAGCGGGATGGATGATCGCAGCTGCCTTTGTGTTGGGCGGGTGCGCGCTTCCCATGCCCATTAAGGTCGCCTCCTGGGCGATCGACGGGATCAGCTATTTGTCCACCAAGAAAACCGTCACCGATCACGGCATGTCCCTGGCGCTGGGACAGGATTGCGCCCTTCTGCGCGTGGTGACCGAAAAGGGCCAGATCTGCTCCGGCGATGCTTCATCGGGAACGGTAGTGGTGCAGGCGGAAGAACCGGCTGAGCCGGCTGAGGTTGCTCCGGTTGAGGTTGAGGTCGCGGCCCTTGCCCCGGCACCAGAAGCACCTGCTGCGCCCACGGTGGAACTCTTGGAAAATCCGGCCCTGGTGGAAGAGCCGGCCCTGGAAACCGCCGCTCAATTGGCTGAATTCGATACGGCTGCCGGAGGTGGCGAAGAAGTTGGCGGGAAGGATCAGGTGGCACTGGCGCCCGTAGAGGCCCCAGTGGCTGCACCCTTATCTCCTAACGCCTATTCCCTGCCCGAGGACGCGGCTCTGTTGAATCTGTGGCAGGGCGGGACGGGAAGCGATCCTAACCTGATGGCCGGGCTTATAGAGCCCCAGCCAAGTCAGGAAAGTGAAGAACAGGAACAACTAGCCAGCCTTGATCCGCTGCTGGCTCCGGCGGGCATGACCTTGGACGGGGCTTCAACCTTGCCCGAGGGCCGTGAAATTATCGCCAGATGGGAAGATGTGGAGATTGAGCCGGCGCCGGCTGAGCCCGTGACCGGGCAGGACCTGGCGGAAGAACTGGCCATGGTCCCGGATATCCAGGCAGAGCCGGTGTCCCGTCCACCGGAAGCGTTATCGTCTGCTGGAAAGCTGGAATGGATGAAATCCCGGCTCATCAGTGTGGATTGGCCCCATATCCGGGCCGGACCCGCAATTGGCGGACGGATTTTCCTGGCCAGGGAAAGATTTTCGGGCCAAAGAATTCACAAGCGAATTTATTTGAAGGGAGCGGGTCCGCCTGGAGAAGACCCAGATGGTCGTTATGTGGGGCATTATGCCTCAATTTGGGCGAGGAACCGGGCACCACCCTTATATCACTAGCCTAAAAGGCCTTTTTGGGCCGATTTAAGGCTTTGCAGTAATTCCAGGATTTTGGCCGTGCGTTCGACGATGCGCGGCTCGTCCGCGCCATATTGGTTTTCAAACTCCAGTCTGGCCCGCCAGATGGCCGTATAATCGCGGGGCCGGTCCGGATCGGCCCGCTCGCCGGTCAAGGCGCCGATGGTGGCGTCGAAATTGGGCATGAGTTCGGATTGGAATGCCAGGTCGCGATATTGTTCGCGGCTGACAAATCCGGTGACATAGAGGTCGAAACTGAGATCGACCATCTCCCTGGGCGTAATGTAGCGCACATCATATTCGGAAGATATTTCGCGTAAATTCTCAATGGATTCGCGCTTCAATTCGCCGCCAAACGAGGGCAGTGTGATGGGGGCGGGTAGCACCGGTACCAGGGCACGTGTTTCGTGGCTCACCTCGCCTTCCGGGAGGCGTGAGAAGGTGGGTTCAATCCGCATAGCCCAGCCTGAGGGGGGGCACCATATCGGCCAGGGGTTGGGGGATGGGTATTTCGGGCTGGCGCGCCTTGTTCTCCTTTTTCAGCCGTTTGACCCGGTTCATGGCCGCATCGGCACAACTCAGCAATTCCTGGGCGCTGTCCCTGGCGGTGAAGGCCTGTAGCCCGAAACTGGCATGGAGGGCGATTTTGCGTTCGTTCCAGGTGATAACGGCGCTGTTCAGCTCCCGGTTCAGGCTTTCGGCCCGCTCGACGCCGTCGAAGCGGTTTGTTTCCACCAGAAGAACACAGAATTCATCGCCGCCGATACGCGCTACGAAATCGCTACCCCGGATGCTTTCGGTGAGGATGCGGGCGACTTGGCGCAGAACTTCGTCGCCGGCGGCATGTCCGTGGGTATCGTTGATCGGCTTGAAGCCGTCCAGATCCACATAGACCAGGACTCCTTTCTCGTCATGGCGCCGGGCATGGGCGAGGATGCGGCGGAATTCTTCTTCAAAGCCGCGCCGGTTCATGATCCCGGTCAGCTCGTCGGTGGTGGAAATCTGTTCCAGTTGGCTGATGCGCCTGGTTTGCTCGTCCAGCCTTTTCTGGGCTTCCCGGGCGGCGGCTTGCAATCTGGCGATGGTCGTCTCCAGATATTCGTCCAGGTCCTCCTGACCTTCACTTGGCGGGTTCTGCATGGAGCGTGCCACGATAGCCCGCAATTGGTTGGTCAGATCGCCGAGATCGATGCCGAGCATTTGGGGCTCAATAGCCTCTGTTTCCCTGGCTTGATCCGCACTCACCTTATTTCCTTTCCATCAGCGCTTCATCGATCCCAATCTTAGGAAGGATGGGTTACTTTGTTATCAAGTGCGCAAGAAATATGCCAGGATTGTTTTCCATGTATTTCAGTGGCTTATATGTTTTGGTGTAATCAATATGGCAGGATGAATGGGTTGATTTTGCCGGGCTGGGGGTGGATTTTGCCGCATCTTTGGTACTGGGATGGTGTATGATCGCCAAATGGCCGGTCAGGCGGCCCAATAGAGGGCGGGATGGAGGAAGTTTTTGCCATGGGTTTTTCAGCGCTCGCCAGGTTGGTTTTTCGAACCGGCGCCATCCTCGTCTTGCTGGTATCAGGCGCCATGGCCAGCGAATTGGTGCCCCACCGGGCGGTCTATACCATGCGCCTGGCATCCTCCGAGGGGCAGGGCGGCCTGGCGGGTATCCGCGGCGCCATGGTTTATGAATTTAAGGATGTGTGTGACGCCTGGACGGCGGACGCCAAGATTTATCTGCTCATGCAATATGCCCGGGGCCGGGAAATTGAAACCGTGCGCAAAAGCCTGACCTGGGAATCAAAGGATGGGAAAAAGTTCCGGTTCAGCGTGGAAGAGTTGCGCAACAAACGGATAAGCCAGCAGATCAGCGGTGTGGCCGTGCTGGACGGCGTCGGCCGGGGAGGGATGGCGAGCTACTCCAAGCCCCGCAGAATGAAGGTGAAGCTGCCGGCCGGGACGGATTTTCCCTCGACCCATCTGGCCCGGCTCATTCGCCGCTCGGCCGCCGGCAAGCCGATCCTGGACAAGGTTCTGTTCGACGGCTCCAACCTGGATAATCCTTACGAGGTAAATGCCGTCATCGGCCAATACCGCAGCGACCGCAGGCGCGTGCCGGGGCCTCTGGCGGCATTAGGGGCGGCATCGGAGCCTAAGAAAATCTGGTTCGCCCGGCTCGCTTTTTTCCCCTTTTACAGCCAGGCCGAGACGTCCGAATTTGATATGGAGGTGGATTACCGCGAAGACGGCATCATCGACCGCATGGTTCAGGATTTCGGCGATTATTCCATGGAAATGCTGATGACCGAGATCGCCTTCCCACCCAGGGAAGTCTGCTGATATTCATCGCGGCAATAAGGATCGCCCCTTGATCACCGCTGGGCTGCCGAATTTGGCCCTGATTTCGTCCATGGCATCCTCCAGGCGCTCCTGGTTGCGGGTTTCTCCATCCAAAAGGCTTGGCAGCGGCGCATCCCCGGCATCACTTAGCGCCGTGGCCCCAATACCCAGCAAACGGAAGCGGCGCCCATCGGCCAGGTCTTCCAACAATGGCTTGCCGGTCTCGTAGAGCATATGGGCGAGCTGGGTCGGGGCCGCCAGGCGCTGCGAGCGGGTGTACAGGCGAAAGCCGTCGGTTTTCACCTTCAAGGTCACCCCGCCACCCATCAATTCCTTGGATTTGAGCCGCCCGGAAAGTTTCTCGCACAAGGGCCACAGGCGGTTACAAAGTATCTTGGGATCGCTGACATCGTCCGAAAATGTATATTCGACGGAAACGCTTTTGGCTCCCCCGTTGGGGCTCACCCGGCGCTCATCCTGGCCCCACGACAATAAGGCAAGGCGGCGCCCGATGACGCCGTATCTGGCCACCAGATCCGCTTCTTCCAGGGCTCGCAACTGGCCGATGGTGTTCAGCCCATCCTTCTCCAGCCGTGCCGCCATGGATTTTCCCACGCCCCAGATGCTGCGCACCGAGCGGGGCGCCAGAAAATCCAGCGCCTCTTGTTTGCCGATCACGGCAAAGCCCCGGGGCTTATCCAGGTCCGACGCCGTCTTGGCCAGAAATTTGTTGTAGCTGAGCCCGACCGAAGCCGTTACGCCGATTTCACCTTCGATGCGCCGGATCAGTTTGATCAGGGTGCGGGCCGGGCTGGCGCCGTGCAGCATTTCGGTGCCGCCCAGATCGAGGAATGCCTCATCGACGGACAAGGGCTCGACCAGGGGCGTGACCTCCATCATCAATTGGCGGATTTCCTTGCCGACGGCGCTGTATTTGGCCATATCGGGGCGGATCACCACGGCGTCGGGGCAGGCTTTCAGGGCCCGGTACATGGGCATGGCCGATTTCACTCCATTGAGGCGGGCGATATAGCAGGCTGTGGCCACCACGCCCCGCTTGCCGCCGCCGATAATCAAAGGGCGGTTCGCCAGCTCCGGATTGTCGCGCTTTTCGACGCTGGCATAAAAGGCGTCGCAATCGATATGGCCGATGCTCAGGTCCTGAAGCTCATCATGGGCCACCAGACGGGGGGAGCCGCAAGCATGGCAGCGGCCCGGTTCGGTGCCGTCCCGGGCGGGCTCCCCGCAATCGCGGCACATCGCGCTCATTTGGCCTTTTCCTCGGGCCACAGCCAGGCCGCCCCCCGGACCCCGCTGGAATCACCCAACCCGTTCCGCGTGAGGCGGGTCTCAACCTCATCGGAAAAGACCCATTCCTCCCACAGCTTTGGCACCGTGTCATAAATGGCCTCAATATTGGACAAACCACCGCCCAGAACGATGACGTCCGGGTCCACGATATTGATTACTCCGGCCAGGGCGCGGCTCAGCCGTTCCATGTATATGGTTACCGCCCCGGAAGCGGCACCATCGCCCTCAGCCGCCAGCTCGGCGATTTTCTGTGCATCCAGCCCGTTTCCGGCCTCTCCCATGGTCCGGACCAACCCGGCGCCCGACAAGAAGGTCTCGATACAGCCGGCGCGCCCGCAATAACAGGTTACTCCGGGAAGTTCGTCCTCTTTGGGCCAGGGCAGGGGGTTGTGGCCCCATTCCCCGGCAATGGCGTTGCGCCCCATGATCACTTCGCCCCCCAGCACAAGGCCGCCGCCGACGCCGGTGCCCAAGATGACGCCGAATACGCTGCCCGCGCCCCGGGCCGCACCTTCATGCGCCTCGCAAAGGGCGAAACAATTGGCGTCATTGGCCAAGCGCACCGGGCGGTCCAATAAGGCCGCCAAATCGCTCTCCAGGGCCTGGCCGATGAGGCAGGTGGAATTGGCGTTCTTAATCCGCCCGGTTGCGCTGGAAACGGCCCCCGGGATACCCACGCCCACACTGCCCCGGGTACCTGTTTCCTCTTCGATCCCGGTGACCAGACGGGCAATGGCCTCAAGGGTGCCCGGGTAATCGCCGGTGGGCGTCGCCACACGCCGCTGGATTAGCATCTGGCCCGTGCCGTCCAGGACCACGGCCTCTATCTTGGTGCCGCCAAGATCCACGCCGATCCGCATTTAATTTGTTCCCGATTTGTTCGAGAGGGGGATTGTCTCGCCAAAAGCCGTTCATGGCAAGAGGAGAAGGGGGGCCGAAAGGAGAGGATCGGCCCATGCCTTTCCGTGTACAATTTTGCCACGATTTCGAAATATTCGGAGGTCATCCTGAAAATATAAATTCATGGCTCATGCGATGGCTCTTTGATCACCATTATGTTACCCTCCTCGGTGCCAATAGATGAGTCAACATGGAAAACATGGAATAATCACTACAGGGGGATTGAGATGATGAAAAAACTTGTAAAGACCGGTGGCGTCCTGGCCGCGGTGCTGGCTGCCGTGACGTGGAATAATTTGGCCGAGGCAAAGACCATCAAGATGGTCGCCGTTTCCGCCGCGCCGCCAATCGTCACCTATGTTCGGGCGTCCAAGGACTACTTCATGCCCGAGATCAACAAACGTCTCGCCGCTGCCAACATCGATTTCCAAATCAAGTGGGTCGGCGCCTACAGCCAGAGCCTGGCCAAGTTCACCGAGGTGTTTGAGACGGTGGAGGAAGGCATCGCACAGCTGTGCCTGTGTCTGAAGACCTTCGAGCCATCGTCCCTGCCCCTTGAGCAGTATCTTTACATGGCGCCCTTCGGCGATCACGACACCAAGCAGGTTCTCGCGATCGACGACGCGGTGCGTGCCAAGGTGCCGGCCATGAACAAAGCCATGCTCAAGCACAATCAGGTCTACCTGACCAGTGCTGGCTCGCCGACGATGCAGCTTTTCACCAAATTTCCGGTCAAGCGTGCCGACGATCTCAAGAACCGCAAGCTGGGTGCCAGCGGCTCCATGGGATATTGGCTGAAGGGTACCGGAGCGGTTGTGGTCAACGCCAACATGGCGGCCTCCTATACCGATATCCGCAATGGGCTCTATGACGGCTATCCCATTTCGCCCGACCTGGCATTCCCCTACAAGACCTACGAAGCGGCGAAGCATATGACTCGCGTCCACTTCGGTGTTTCGGCGACCTCGTTCCTGACCATCAATCGCGACATCTGGGAGAGCTTCCCGCCGAAGGTAAAGAAGATTTTTCGCGATGTGGCCAAGGGATGGGCTCCGGCCCAGGAGAGGATCTATAAGGCCAAGATCGGCAAGTTCCTGGGCATCATGAAGAAGAAGGGTGTCAAGATGAACGACTTCCCGGCCGCCGAACGCCGGCGCTGGGCCATGAAGATGCCGAATATCGCCGGAGAATGGGCGGACAGGCTGGAAAAACGCGGACTTCCCGGCCGCGCCGTGCTGAAAGCCTTCATGGACGAATTGCGTTCGCGCAAGATCGGATTCGCCCGCGAGTGGGACCGCGAGTAGCTTGAGCCACCTTTCCGGGTTAAGGCACCACTATGAGTGACCAGGCGGCGGACAGCTCGTCCGCGACCGGTTGGCGCGCCCCGGTCATGGGCGCGTTTGACTGGCTGATCACGGTCCTCAACGCCATCGGCACGGTGTGGATCTTCATGCTCATGGTGGCGATCAACGCCGACGTGTTCTCGCGCTTCCTGTTCAACGCGCCGATCAGCGGGGTTCCGCTGATCATCGAGATGTCGATCATCGCCATCGTCTTCCTGCAAATCTCGGCGGCACTTCGGGGCGGGCGGTTTACCCGCTCCGAAGTGCTCATCGCCAAGCTTTTGCACCGGCGGCCGCAGCTTGGTTATTCCCTGCAGGCAGTCTATCACGCGGCCGGCGCCGTGCTCATGACGCTTCTTTTCGTTTACTCGGAGCCGTTCTTCGAAAAGGTCTGGCGGCGCAACACCTATGCCGGACTGGAGGGCGACTTCACCTTGCCGGAGTGGCCGCTCAAGCTTTTGATCTTGCTCGGCGCGGGGATTTGCGCCATCCAGTTCGTTCGCCATGTGGGCATCGATTTCAAGACCTTGCGCGATATTTTGAGCCGCGAACGGCTGCAAAAAGGCGCCGCGATCATTCCCATCCTGGGCACCGCCGTGGTCGCCTCGATCTTCTACGCCATCGGCACGGTCTTCGAATTGGATGCGCTGCAGGTTGGACTGATCTCGGTCCTCTTTGTGCTGTTCTTGGTCTATATCGGGGTCCATGTGGGTGTGGCCATGGCGGCGCTCAGCTTTGTCTGCCTGTGGGTGATCAGCGATCCCACCATCGCCGGTAAAATTTTGGCGATGGGAGCCGCCGACAGCCTGCAACGCTACGAGTTCGGGGTCATTCCGCTGTTCGTGCTGATGGGCTTGCTGGTCAGCATCTCGGATATCGGCAAGGACACCTACGATGTGGCCAATCACCTCTTCCGCCGGGTCAAGGCGGGCCTCGGCATGGCGACCGTCGGCGCCAACGCCGTGTTCGCCGCGGTGACCGGCACCTCGATCGCGTCGGCCTCGGTATTCACCAAGGTCGCCGTGCCCGAGATGCTGCGGCTTGGCTACCATCCGCGCTTCGCGGTCGGCGTGGTTGCCGGCTCCTCGGTGCTCGGCATGCTCATTCCGCCGAGCCTGCTCTTGATCCTTTACGGTATCCTTTCCGAGACCTCGATCGGCGATCTGTTCATCGCCGGGATCATCCCAGGCCTCGTCCTGTCGGCCGCCTATTGCGTGCTGATCTGGGTCATGGCCCGGCGTTTTCCCGATTATGTCGCAACGCCCGAGGCGCTCTCCAAAGAGGTCGAATCGGAGATGGGCTGGATGGAGACGACGTCCAAGTCCGCGCCTATCGTGCTACTCATCATCGTCGTGCTCGGCGGCATCTACGGCGGCGTGTTCACCGCCACCGAGGCCGGCGGCGTCGGCGCGCTCGGCGCCTTGGTGCTGAGCGTGGCCAAGCGCCGGCTGAGCTGGGCCGGGCTGTGGACGGCGCTGACCGAAACCGGCCACGTGACGGCGGCAATCTGCTTTCTGCTGATCTCGGCTCATATTTATGCGCGGATGATCACGATGACCGGCATTCCCAACGTGATGGAAGCCTATGTGGTCGGCTCCGGGCTCGGGCTGGCCGGGCTTTTGGTCATCTATCTGATCACCGTGATCATCCTCGGCACCATCCTCGATGCCGGCTCGATCATGCTGATCACCGTGCCTCTGGCGGTGCCGGCGATGATGGCCTTCAACGTCGATCTGATCTGGTTTGGGATCATCACCATCATCGCCGTCGAGATCGGCCTCTTGACCCCACCACTGGGGCTCGCTTGCTTTG
>CAZBQG010000055.1:0-19247 GCA_964493945.1 uncultured Rhodospirillaceae bacterium | reverse complement strand
GCTATATGCATTGCCGCTATTGTTATCTTCTATCTGAATTAATGAGCCCTGACCCCAGTTTTCACACAGTCTGGGCTATAAGCTGCCGATCATCCGGGCCGGGGCATCTCGGCGCCACGTTTGAGGGTGGGGCGCATGAGAGTGAGAGTTACGGCCAGTGACAGCAGAGCCGCCGCGGCCAAGGCCAGCTGAAACCCGATAAACTCCGAAAGCCAGCCGACGCCGAGCGCTCCAAGGGAGGGTGCGCCCACATAAAGGGCCAGCAGAATGCTGATCACCCTGCCGCGATAGTCGTTATCGACGCTCGCTTGGATAAGCGTCGATGAGGCGATGCCGACGGCGGTGAGAAGCCCCCCCAAAACGGCGACCAATAGGGTCGCAATCCATAAATTTTTGGTGGTGGTAAACAAGACGACCATGGCCACGCCGGCCAAGGCACTGAAGACCAGTGTGCGGACCAGGTTGATGCGGCCTGCCAGGAAAGTCATGACGCCGGCAACGATCACGGCGCCCACACCGGAGGCCGCCAACAAAGTCGCCAGCGCCGAAAGCCCTTCGGCGAACACGGTCTTGGCGATACCTGGCATAAGGTCCACATAGGGCCTCAACAGGATTTGGGCGATGACATGCATGGCCAAAACAAATGGGATGAGCCGATGGGCACCGGTATAGCGAAGCCCCTCCAGGAAATCATTGGTCAGTGCCAAAAACTTCAATGACTGGGCCGGGGGATCATCATTTCTCCGAAGGCGTATCAGGGCTTGCAGCATCATCGAATAAGTAAAGACGACGGCTCCAAAGCTGAGGGTTGCGCCGCCCAGGCTCAGAAACAAGCCGGCCAAAAGGGGCCCGGTGAAGGCGGCGGTGTTAAAGGCCGACCAATTAAGGGCCATGGCCTCCGACAGATGTTCCGGCGGGACCAGGGACGGGACCAGGGATTGGCGTCCGGGATATTCAAAGGCCACAAAGGTGGTCAGGATCAGGAACAAACTGATCAGCAAGATGGGTGTCATCAGCTCGGCCCAGGTCAGCGCCATGATCAGGACCATCACCGGCAGACCACAGGTAAGGGCGATGATCGCCATGCGCAGATGGCCGATCCGATCACAAACGGCGCCTGCAATGGGTGAAATCAGCAAGATAGGGACGGTCATTGCAAAGCCGATGGCGCCCAGCCAGGCCGGTGAATGGGTCATTTCGAACATCAGCCATCCGGCGGCGATGCGGTAGAACCAAATGCCCTGCATGTGAAAGAGCTGGCCCGTCCAGTAGGTCCGGTAGCGGCGGCTCGAAAGCGCGCGGGCAAATCCGCCGAAATAGCGGTTAAGGGTGGGAGAAATACTCATGCGGAGGTCTCTTTCGGCCAGAATGCTAACTCATCTGATCCTGGCGATCACGGCAATAATAATAAAAATAATACGGCAAACCCTTAAGCCAATCCATATCCCGGGGTTGACAGGTGGGAGCCCGTAGCTAACCATTGGGTGATCATTTGTTAAACAAAATTGTGGGGAGGGATAACCATGTTACCGAAACAAAGATTTTCAGCATTGACTCATATGTTGGGCGCCATGGGCGCACTTTTCTTTCTGAGCGCGTTCTTGTTGCCCGGCGACGCGGCGGCACGCTCCGCCGCCCTGGAGAAAGTAATCGAGGGTGCCAAGAAAGAAGGGGTTTTGAAGCTTCTCTGGACCGAAGGACATTTTGGCGGCGATGTCGGGATCGGCGAAATGGTCCGCGAGATCAACAAAAAATACGGTACCAGCATCAAACTTCAATTTACCCAAGGGCGGAGTTTCCCAGGCAATCTGGGCAGGCTGACACAGGAATATAAGGCCAAGCAGAAATCCAGCACCGATGCTTTCCTGGGCAGCGGCGGCCATATGAGTGCCGGCCTGAGTAGCGGCATGCTCATGAAAATCGACTGGAATGGGTTGGTCGAACGCCCCGCACCCGCCAATGCGGTATTGGACCGTGTCAATCCGGGTGGTGTGGGCATGGCTGTTGCCTCCCGGGTCGTCGGTATTGTCTATAACACCAAATTGGTAAAAGGCGCCGACATCCCCAAAAGCATCGAGGATGTTCTCAAACCCAAATGGAAGGGTCAGGTCGCGGTTACGCCTTATATCACCGGATTTTATCAGTTCTCGGCGCCGGACCTTTTGGGTGAGAAATTCATGACCAGCTACGTTACGCGGCTCAAACCTTCCGTCGGCGGATTTATCGGCTGCAACTCTCTGGATAAGGTTGCCAGCGGTCAGTTTGCCTTTCTGATCTTTGATTGTGGCCGGGACGCCACGGTCCGCTATCAGAGGCGTGGCGCACCCCTGGCCCATATCGTGCCCAAGGAAATCGTCCGCGATAACGTGATCAATCTTGGCGTTCCGGTTAATGCCGAGAATCCCAATGTGGGCAAGCTGTTCATCAACTTCGTCCATACCAAACAGGGCCAGGATCTTCTTTGGAAACACGGTGCCTATGATCTGGAGATATATCCGGAATCCCGCTCCCGGAAGGTGGTCAACAAATTCCGCAAAGCGAATCCAAAGGCCATATTTATTCTGAGCACCGTGCAGCGTTCGGTGAAGCAGAAAAAAGACGGGATCAATCTTCGCGGCTATCAGAAAAAACTGAAGAAGATTTTCCGTAGCAAAAAGAAGTAGCGAAAAAACAAAACCTGACCTACCGCAGGATACCGCCCCTGTGCCGTCCGCTACGGTCACGGGGGCAACCTGTGGGGCCGGGCAGGTTTTGCCATAGTGTGATGGTTCCGAAATCCGGCAAATTTAGTTTGCCTAATTTCGGGAGCTGAATCACACTGGATCAATTGGTTTAGTGTCCCGATCGCTAAATTCGCCCTCGCGAATTTAGCGATCGGGACACTAGGGGGAAAGTTTTCTTGAAAGACTGGTCATGCAACGGGTTCTGAGCGCATTCTCAAACCGCCTTTCCATATCGCCATTGCTGCCCTTGGCGGTATTGCCCATGTTTGCCCTGTTTGCGATCGTTGCGGTCTTTTTCTGGGTCAGTACCCAGACCGGAGAGCTCGGTACGGAGGAAGCCAAGACTTCATTCCAGAACTATGTCGACCTGTTCGGTGATGAGTTCGTATTCGAAGTATTTGAAAACACCTTGATCTTTGCCGCGGCGACCACCTTCGTCGCCTTGCTGGTGGGCCTGCCCGTCGCTTGGATTACAGAGCGGACCACCATCCGTCCCAAGGAACTGGTCTATGTGCTGATGACCACCGGTCTTCTTATCCCGCCGGTCTTTATCGGTATGGGCTGGACTTTCATCGCCCATCCCCGCATCGGCTTTTTGAACAAAATTCTGATGTGGATATTTGGTCTGGAAAAGGGGCCCATCAGTCTGGAATCCCCCACCGGCATGGGACTGATAGAAGGGTTAACCCTGGCGCCTCTGGCCTTTGTCCTTTGCGTGCAGGTTTTCAGGACCATGAACCCCGCCCTTGAAGAGGCGGCGCAGACCGCGGGTATGAGCTTTCGCCGCACCATTTTGCGCGTGACCCTGCCCCTGGCCAGACCGGCCATTCTGGCAGCGCTGATTTATATCTTCGTCATTGGTCTGGCCACCTTTGATATTCCAGCGGTGATCGGCCTTTCCAGCGGTATTTTCGTTTTCAGCACTTACGTATTCACCGAAGCCTTTCCCCCCGATGGCATGCCGGAATTTGGCATGCCCGCCGCCCTGGGGGTGGTCATGGTCGGGGTCGCCATGTTGCTTACCATCTGGTATGTGCAGATGCTGCGGCGCTCAGAGCGTTATCAGGTGATCACCGGCAAGGGATACCGGGCGACCCAGATCGACCCCGGCAAATGGACCTTTGCCTGCTGGGCCTTCATCCTTACCTATTTTATCATCGGGCTTTTGCTTCCCATATTGCTGGTCGCATTCCAGGCCTTCCTGCCCTTCGTTGTCGCCCCCACCATGGAAGCTCTTCGCATGTTAACTCTGGCGAACTTCGAACAGATGAACTGGGAATACGCGGTCAGAGGTTTGAAAAATACCGTTATCCTGATGGGTGTGGTGCCGCCACTGATCCTCATCCTGGCGTTCTGCGTTTCGTGGCTGGTGGTACGTTCACGCACCAAGGCCCGCTACCTCTTGGAATTCGGCGCGTTCCTGCCCCACACCATTCCGCGCGTCGTGATGGCTATCGGGGCACTGTTGCTGTCCCTGCATTTTGTGCAGAACTATGTGCCGATTTACGGGACGGTGTGGATCCTGGTGATCATCTATGTGATCGTCTGGCTGCCTTTCGCCACCCGGTCGCTGAACAGCTCCATGATCCAGATTCACAAGGAACTGGAAGAGGCTGCCTATATCTCCGGCCTAAGCATGCTGCGCACCGTCAGGCGGATCATGCTTCCTTTGTTGCGCCCCACCATGCTTTCGGCATGGATCTGGACCTCGCTTCTGGTTTACCGGGAAATGACCGTTGCCGTGTTCCTCATCAGTCAGGACAATGTCACCTTGCCGGCTATCGTTTGGGGCCGGTGGACCATGGGCGCGCCTAACTCCGCGGCGGCCTTGACGGTTCTGATCATGATCGCCTTTCTTCCGCTTTTGGTCATCAGTTGGCGTTTTGCCCGAAGGAGCAATATGTCGGCGGATACCTAATCTGTTTTTTTATATGAATAATGGTCAAACATAATGTCTGGTAATGTAGTCGTTTCAATTAAAGGCCTGGAAAAAACCTTTCCCTCCAACAGGGGCTTGGTCCGGGCCGTAAATAAAATCGACCTGGATGTGTCAGAGAACGAATTCGTCGTGCTGCTGGGCCCCAGCGGCTGCGGCAAGACAACGACACTGCGCTGCGTGGCGGGGCTGGAACAGCCCGATGGGGGAACCATCGAAATCGACGGAACGATGGTGAGCTCGGCCGGTCGAGACGATTCCCTACCGCCTGAAAAACGCGATATCGGCATGGTTTTCCAAAGCTATGCCGTCTGGCCCCACCTCAATGTTTTCCAGAATGTGGCGCTCCCCTTGACCGATGGGCGCCGGCGGTTGTCCAAGGCGGCGGCGAGACAACGGGTGATGGAGAGTCTCCGTCTGGTGCAGATGGAAGCGCTGGAGAGCCGCCCGGTCACGGATTTAAGCGGCGGCCAGCAACAGCGGGTCGCCCTGGCCAGAGCCGTTGTCACCGAGCCCAGGGTCTTGTTGATGGATGAGCCGCTCAGCAACCTGGATGCCCGCCTGCGCGAGGAAATGCGCCTGGAGCTGAAAAAGATCGCCACCTCCATCGGCGTAACCTCTCTTTATGTGACCCATGATCAGGCGGAAGCCCTGAGCCTGGGGGACAAAATCTGCGTCATGAATGAAGGCGAGATTCAGCAGGTCGGCACGCCCCAAGAAGTCTATTCCGACCCACCCAATCACTTCGTCGCAGAATTCGTCGGCGATATGAATTTCATCAAGGGAAAAGTTACGGCGCCGGGGGAAGTGGATTCGCCCCTGGGCCCGCAAAGCTGCGCCGTGCCGCCCGAATGCCAGGTGGGTAGCGATGTGACCCTGGCTATCCGGCCCCAACATCTGGGTCTTACCCAGAGCCCGGAACAGGATTCTCCCCAGGGGACAGTCTTGACCAAGACCTATCTTGGCGACGCCATTTTGTTTGAAGTGGATGTATCCGGCCTCACCCTGATGGTCAGGCTTACGGGTGACGCCCCGTTTTCCGTCGGGCAACAGACTTCGCTGATTTTACCGCCGGACCGCTGGCACACCTATCCTTGATTTAATCCGCCTTTTCTATCCTTTGCGCCATTACTTCCTCCCGTTCGGCCATCGGCTGGAAGCCCGGGTCCTCCTGGCAATGGGCTTCGGTCTCCGCCATGATTTCCTCGTTCGATAGGGAAATATCCAATGGATGGGTATGGGGTTGGGGGATGTGCCAGGGGGTATGGACATAAATCTCGATCCGGTTCCCTTCGGGGTCATTGAAATAGACCGACCAGGCATTGCCGTGGGTGGTGGTCCGGGTGATCTCCATCCCGTCCCCTTTCACCCTGTCATGCATGGTGCGCAGCTCGTCCAGGTCGTTGACCAGGAACGAAATCTGCTGGGCGATGGAGAAGGACGCATAATCGGGCCGGCCGGTAGCCAGCACGAATTGATGATGTTCGCCGGGATCGTTGGACAGAAAGACCATATCCACCGGCGCGGTAGTAGCTGAGCCCCGGTCCGAAATGGTCAGCCCCATTACCCGGGTGTAGAAATCCACCATCCTGTCCAGATCATGCACGAAAATGGCCATATGGGTGAGCATGGGTCTAGGTTCAATGGTCATGGCGTTTCCCCCCTCATTTACCAGAAGATTAAATCAGAATTCCTTCAATGCCCTAATGTTGCCATAGCGGCATTGGGCAGGCAACCATCACTCAACCTTTCGGCGGCTGTTTTCCGCCCAGTTGGACGCGGAGCGTATCGATCAGTTCACTGTCATTGAGGTCACCCATATCCAGCCCGACCATCTGCCCGAAAACATCGCGGGTGGCGCGCCCGATGACCGACTGGGCGCCCAGCGCCTCGATCAGATCGATGCCGTAGGTGAGGTCCTTGATGCGGTTCTTGCCGGAAAACTGAACCGGGTCTTCATGGGCATTGAAGGCCATATATTTTGAATGGCGCGATACATGGGGGCTGCCGGTGGCACCATTGGTAAAGGCAGCGGCGGCCACCTCCAAATCGATCCCTACCACCTCGCAGGCATACATGCCCTCGGCCAGGGCTGCCACCTGAATGGCACCGGTGGTGTTGTAAATAAGCTTATATGAAATGCCGGCCCCCAGGGGGCCGAAACGGGTCACAGTCTTGCTGATGGCTTCCAGTATGGGCCGGGCCCCATCGATATGGTCCGGATCACCGCCCGCGAAAACCACCAACTCTCCGGCTTCGGCCACGTCGGGCCGGCCCGCCACCGGGCAATCCATAAAATGCAAGCCGGCCCCGGTGGCGGCGGAGCCCAGTTCCAGCACCCAGTCCCGCGATACGGACGAGCTTTCAATGGCCAGTGTCCCCGGTGCCAATTCACCGGCCAATGCGCCATCTGGGCCGGTCCAGCAGGCGCGGGATGCGTTATCATCAATGATCATGGACATGATCAGATCGGCGCCCGCTACGGCTTCGCGGGCGGTTTCCGCGATGCGGGCGCCGTCGGCCTCCAGTGGGCGGGCCTTTTCGGTCGTGCGGTTATAAGCAACCACGTTATGGCCGCCCTTTAGAAAATTACGGATCATGGCGGTGCCCATGATGCCGGTTCCAAGAAACGCAACATTCGCCATCTTCTGATCCTTTATCGGGTAATCGCCAGGCCTTCGAGGGCCAAGCCGTAAGGCAGAAGTTCAGCCATCTGGCGGCGCAACTGTTCGGTCAGCAATATGCGTGCATAGCGCCGGTTAAGCTCGGGCTGCTCCATGATCTGGCGGGCCAGTTCCCAGGCCCGGGGCAGGAGTTCGTCTGACGCCAGCACCTCATTGACCAGCCCCACCTCTTTGGCTTCCTGGGCCTTGATGACCTGCCCGGTCAGCAAAAAATAGCGCCCCCGGTTCAGCCCCATGGTCATGGGAAAGACCACATGGACGCCGTCGCCCGGCACCAGACCACCGATAAAATGGGCCGAGTCCTGAAAGGCCGCATTTTCCGAGGCGAGCACGATATCGCACATGATGGGCAATTCGGCATGGCGCACGGCGGGACCATTGACGGCGCTGATCATGGGGCAATCGATGGCTAAAAGATTGCTCAGCAACCCTTTCGATTCCCAGCCCAGATCGCCCCATTCATCGGGTGTCATCTTATGGGCCGCCATATTGGCCGCCGCCTCCGGCGCGGGGCCTGAAAATTCATCGCCCGTGCCGGTCATGATGACAATCTGATTTTCCCGGTCCCTGGCGATGAAGTGAAAGAGGTTCTCCAACTCGGCATGGGGGCCACGCCCCCATCTCAGGGGTTTGCCTTCCGTGTGCAGGGTGAATTCCAGAATGCCATCTTCGCGGCGCATTTTGATGTGCTCGAAGCTGTCTGCATAATCTTCCAGCTTGGCCCGTTGATCTTCTACTTTCATTCGCTGCTCCCCCCGGTGGATTTCGAGCGGATTTCGTCCAGCCCATCGAAAAAGGTGATGGGCGGATAGGCATCGGGATCGACCATGACATCGATTACCGTCGTCACATCGGCGGCCAGAGCCTCCTTAAGCGCCGGCAGGTAATCGGCGGCCTGATCTATACGCACGCCGCGAAGGCCGCATGCCTGGGCGATCTTGGCGTGATCGATGGGGCTGAAGAAGACGGCCTCCGTATGGCGTCCGAATTTCACATCTTCGGCGTCTTTTTGATAGGCCAGCACGCTGTTGTTGAGCACAGTGATGACAATCGGCGTCTCCGTGCGCCCGGCGGTTTCCAACTCGGCCCAGACATGGGCAAAACCGCCATCACCCACCACGCATAGAACCGGGCTGCCGGGCCTGGCCACTTTGGCCCCGATGGCCAGCGGCACACCCCAACCAAGCCCTGCCAGACCGCGGGGCGTTATAAAGCGCATGCCCGGCAAAAGCGTCCTGAGATAGCACGCTACCCAAAGCGTGGCGTAACTGGCATCGGCGACGACGATGGTGTCCTCGGTCAGAACCGTCTGCATATCGGCCATCATGCGTTCGGGCCGGATGGGGGATGCGTTGGACCCGATAATCGGCGCGATATCGCTTTCATGGATTTTGATCGCATCCGCGATACCGGCTTCGATTTCGGGCAAAGGCTTACGCCTGCCGGCCAGCTTTTCGGTAAGCGCGGCGAGCGTCAGCTTGGCATCGCCCGCCAGACGCAAGGCTTCATAGTTGCGGCCGATTTCCCCGCCATCGATATCCAGATGGATATAAGTGGCGCCGTCCGGATAAAGGGTCCAGGAATCGGTTCCGTTCTGATTGGTGCGGGCACCCACCAATAAAATGACGTCGGCCTCTTCGACGATGTGGCGCATATGGCGGGCACGGGACAGGCGGCCCAGATTGTAGCCCACCACACCCAGGGATAAGGGATGGTTCTCATCCACGGCGCCCTTGCCCATGACCGTGGTCATGACCGGAAGATTGGCAGCCGCCTGCAATTGGGCCAGCTCCCCGGCGGCACCCGACAGATGAACGCCGCCGCCGGCGACGACCAGGGGCAGTTTGGCATTGGCCAGCAAATCGGCGGCCTCGGCAATGCGCGCCGGATCGGCCAGGGTCCGGTCCAGCGGGTAAGAGCCCAGATTGGCCGTGCGGTTTGCGGGCACCTCCACCTCTTCCAACAACATATCAGCCGGCAGCATCAGCACGGCAGGGCCCGGCCTGCCGCTGGCAGCCACCGCGAAGGCCATATCGATATAATCCACCACCCTGGAGGCGACACCCACCCGGCGCACCCATTTGGCGCATGCCTGAAACAGGTTCAGATGATCGATTTCCTGAAAGGCGTTGCGGTCGGCCTCGGGGCGGTTGACTTCCTGGACGATGGCGACGATGGGCACGGACACCTTGAGCGCCTCGGCCAGGCCCGGCACCAGCAAGGTGGCGGCGGGGCCGTTCTGGGCGCTGACCACGCCCACCCGGCCGCTGATGCGCGCATAGCCATCGGCCATGGCCGCACCGGCATTTTCCGTGCGGTAGGCGAATTGCCGGATATTCAGGTCCCCGGTTGCGAGCATGACCATGGAAGGCAGGCTCTGGGAAAAAGTCACTTCCACGCCGTGGCGTTTCAGGCAAGCGGCAACCAGTGCCGCGACGGTCATTGTTTCGGCCATATTCGGTAATCTCCTCCTGGGGCCGAACACTAAGAGTAGTTGGGCTTATGTCAATAATCTTAAGAAATCAGCCGCTTCACGGCAATCCAGCCAAGCGGGCTTGTGCCCAAGGAAGCGGCTGCGTTACATTTCCTTGAATTCCGATGAAGGTCGACATCAGGCAAGGAAAAGAAAATTATGCCATCAAAAAAACCGTTATTTTGTTTTCTGTGCCCCAATCATTGCGCCATGGTCGCGACCATGGAAAAGGGCAAAATAACTGAGGTTAAAGCCGACAAAAAAAGCGGCCTTCACTGCGACATCTGCCCCGACGCCAAGGGCCCGTTCACTCTCCCCGAAGCGTTCACCCATCCTGATCGCCTCAAATATCCCATGAAACGCGCGGGCGAGAGGGGCGAGAACCGTTGGACCCGGATTTCGTGGGACGAGGCGCTGGATACCATCGCCGAAAAGCTGACCTATTACCGCGACGAATTCGGACCGGAGAGCATCGCCATGGTACTGGGCGAGCCGAAAGGTATGGAATTCGCCTTCGGGCAGCGTTTTGGTACTTATTTGCAAACGCCCAACGTGATCACGCCGGGTAATTATTGTGGCGTGCAGGTTGGCACGGCAGACCAGTTCACCTTTGGCACCATGATGATCCAGGCCGATCTGGAAACCGAAATGGAATGCGTCGTGATCTGGGGTGCCAACCCGCTGAATACAGGTGGCAGTTTCCGTGGCATGCGCCAGGAGGTGCTGGACCGGGCACTGCGCCGCGGCTGCAAGCTGATCATGATGGAGCCGGGAAAAAACGGATATTGCGAAAAGGCCCATCACTGGCTGCGCCTGAAACCGGGTTCGGATGGCGCCCTGGCCATGGGCATGGCCAAGGTGATCATTGAGGAAGAGCTCTATGACAAGGATTATGTGGAACGCCATACCGTCGGCTTTGACGAGCTGAAAAAAGAGGTTGCCACATTTTCCATCGAGGATGTGCAGGCCGAGACCTGGATCGACGAGAAGACCCTGCGCGAGGTCTCGCGCATTTACGCCACCTCCAAGCCGGCACAAATCTTATGGGGCAACGCGCTGGAAAATTCGGTTGCCGCTCTGCAGATCTGCCGTGCGGTGACGATTTTGCGCGCCCTCACCGGCAATATGGGCGTGCATGGCGGCGAGATGATCATCGAGCCGGCCAAGTTCAGCCGCCCGGGGCGCTTCTATTTCGACCGCGACTTCCCCCGCCCGGTGGATAAATCCATCGGCCAGGAATTCCCCATTGCCATGGGATCGGCCTATGTGCCCACCCAATCGCTGGTCCGGACCATCCTCACCGAGGATCCCTATCCGGTCAAAATGGCGCTGGCCCATGTGACCAATCCGCTGCTCACCTACCCGGACGCCGCGGCGACCTACGAGGCATTCATGAAGGTGCCTTTCCTGGTGGCTGCGGAAATCTTCCCATCCTCCTTCACGGCCATCGCCGATATCGTCCTGCCCGCCGCCCTGCCCCATGAACATGACACCATCGGCTACTGGCCGTCCTGGTTCGGTTTCGTCAAAGCCTATCAGAAAGTGGTGGAGCCGCCCGGCGAAGCCTGGCCCGACGCCAAGATGATCAACGAACTGGCCAAGCGCGTCGGGCTCGGCCAGTATTTCTGGGAAGACTGGCATGATTGCCTGGATCTCATGTTGACGGATGCGGGAATTACCTATGACGAGCTGGTGGAGAAACGCATTCTGTACCCCACCCGTATTTTCCTCGAGGACCGGGATCCTTATTTCCAGACGCCGTCGGGCAAGATCGAGTTTTATTCCCAGCAGATGACCCAATTGGGGCTGAGCCCTCTGCCCTATTTCAAGGAAGTGGCCTCGTCGCGCTACGGCAAATCCGACTTCGAGAATTATCCTCTCGTGCTGACCAATTTCAAGGAAGGGGCCTATATGCTGTCGGGCTACCGACACATCCAGTCCATGAAGGAACGCAAGCCCGAGGCGGTGGTCGAGGCCCATCCTGACACGGCCGCCGAATATGGCGTCGAGGATGGCGAGATGATCTATATCGAGAGCCGTAAGGGGCGCATCCAGCAAAGGCTGAAGATAGCCGATTACATCCATCCCAGCACGGTCATGGCCGCCTTCGGATGGTCGGACATGGAGGCGGAAAGCAACCAGTACAACTGGCGTAAAAACAATCTCAATATCCTGACCGACGCCGATCCGCCCAATGATCCGGCCACCGGATCGGTGCAATTGCGCGGTATTCCGTGCCGCATCTATGCGGACGAGCCGCCGCCGAGGCGGCCCGCCAGGAGCAAACGCACCTTGGAGCGGATGAAACGCAAAGGCGAGCAGGCGGTGTTCGTGTCCGAGAGCGAAGCCGACCCGCGCTGATGCTTTCCCTTCCCTCCAAGCCATGGAAGAAAGTCAAGCTTGAGGAGCTGGAGGACGGCAGGTTTCGCCTCAAATTCGTCTCCGGGCTGGAAAGTGAGCAACAGTTCGACGAGGTGGTGGATGAGGATTTGGTGCAAAGCCTGGGGACGGAGGATCGCATTGAGGAGCGCGATGGGCCGTCGCGAAGCCTGGTCCTGAGCATCGCGGATCTGGCCAATTTCAAGCGCAAACTCATTTTTGCCAGCATCATGATCGGGGTGGAATGATGGACACGACGCCCATCTCGAAGAGCGATGGCATCCGCCACCCGGTGTGCAGCATGTGCCCCGAATGCCTGCAAAGCATCGCGGGCGAGGTGGTTGCGGAGGGAGAGCAGGTGGTGATGCGCAAGGCCTGCGCCGAGCATGGCGCTTTCGAATGCGTTGTCGCTCCCGATGCCGAGGCCTATGGGCGCATGCAGGGCTGGCAACGGTTCGAGCAAAGTCCCGCCCGGTACGCCAAGTCCGAGGCCGCCGGCTGCCCGGACGATTGCGGTCTCTGTCCGGCCCATGAGCAGCATACCTGTCTGGCCATCCTGGAGATTACATCGCGCTGCAATCTGGGCTGTCCGGTCTGCCTGTCCGCCTCCACCACCGAGGGGGTGGACATGACGGTGGATCAGGTGGCCTCGGCGCTGGGCAAGTTGCTCGACTCTGAAGGCGCCCCGGTGCCCCTCCAACTGGCCGGGGGCGAGCCAACCCAGCATCCCCATTTGATCCCCATCCTGCGCCAGGCGCGCGAAATGGGTTTCCAGAAGATAGAGCTGGATTCCAACGGGCTGCTCCTGGCCAAGCACCCTGACCTGGCGGCGGAATTGCGCGAAGCGGGACTCGGCGGCGTCTATCTTCAGATGGACGGCACGGAGCCTGAGGCTCATGACCTCATCCGGGGCCGCGACCTGACGGACGAGAAGATGCGCGCCATCGAGAATTGCCAGGCCGCCGGCCTGCAGTTGGTGCTCTCGGTCACCCTGGTTCCGGGCGTCAATGAAGATGGCATCTGGGACATGATCCGCTTCGCCGCCGGGCGGGGGCTGACCGGCATCAATTTTCAATCCGTCGTGCTGTCCGGGCGTTATCCGCAAACCTTTTCGCCCGGCGCCCAGCGCTTCACGGCGGGGCACTTCATGCGCCGGATCGAGGCGCAAAGCGGTGGCGAGCTGCGGGCCACCGACCTCATGCCCATGTCCTGTCCTGATCCGCGTTGCGGCCTGCTCGCCTATGTGATCGTCACCCGGGATGGGGAATTGGTGCCAGTCAACCGGCTGCTGGGCGATGAGGCGATGCTGGAGCATGTCGCCGAGTTCACCGATTGGGAAATTCTGCTGCGCCAGATCGGCTGCCAGTCTTCGGGCTGCGGTTGCGGCGACGGGGAGGATCCGTCGAACCAGATCGCCCAATTGCTCGATGGCGCCGAATGTTTTTCCATCGGCTTTCACGGCATGATGGACGCATACTGTTTCGATGAAGCGCGCGCGCGGCGCTGTTGCGTGCACAAACTGACGACGGATGGCAGGCTGATGCCTTTTTGTCTGTACAACATGAAATACAGGCCGCGCGAAAGCTAGGCTACCCGCCGGGGGGAGGGAAAATATGAGTTCGACCGGTTCGTTTCAGGAGCAATTGCCGCCCAGGGAATATTGGCCGCGCAATTGCCAATTACTTCCCGAGCTTCACTATTCGGAACGGCTGAACCTGACGGAAGAATTGCTGGATGCCAACCTGGCCGGGCGGGCGGACAAGGTGGCCATTTATCATGATGCGGAACGGACCACCTACGGCCAGCTTCATGCCCGGGTCAACCGCTTCGCCAATGCGCTGCGTGATCTGGGTCTCGGCAAGGGGGACCGGATCGTTCTGCGCGGCGTCAATATGCCTGATTATTTCGTCTGGAATTTCGCCTGTTGGCGGATTGGCGCCATTCCGGTTCTCCTGAGCCATCTGGACCGGGCCGCCGAGATCATCTTCAAGGTGAACGATTCCCAGGCCACCGCCATCTGCGTCGATGGGGCCAGCTATGCCGATGTGGAAAAGGCTGGGCCCGATTGCCCCGGTCTGCGCCACGTCATTTTACGCGGCAATCCCGCACCCCATACCCTGTCCTTCGAGGAACTGCTACGAGAGAATTCGGAAGAGGCGGCCAGCGAAATGATGGCGCCGGGCGATTTCGGACGCATCATTTACAGTTCGGGAACCACCGGCCGGCCCAAGGCCATCCTGACCACCGTCGAAGGCATCCTCGTCCTGCCCGATACCCAGGGCAAACATATACTGAAAGTGCGCGAGGGTGATGTTCTGGGCGGCCATCCCACCTTTTCCTTTGCCTTCGGGGCGGCCAATTTTTTGTACATTCCCTGGCGCTTCGGGGCTTCCGTTTCGGTCATTTCCCAATTCACGCCTGAGCGCCAGTTCGAATTGGTGGAAGAGCACGGCATCACTTTATTGTTTGGCGTTCCCACCGCTTTTCGCATGATGCTGGGCGTCGAGGATGCAGCGGACAAATACAGCCTCTCCACCTTGCGTCTGGCGCAAAGCGCCGGCGAGCATTTGCCAGGAACCACTGAGCGGGAGTGGCGCCAGCGTTTCGGGCATACCATCATCAATTCCCTGGGCTCGGGCGATCTGAACTATTGGATTTCCACCACCGAGGAAACACCGGAGGACAAGATGGGCTCTATCGGCCTGTCGGTGCCGGGCTTCGAGAATATGGTGGTCGATGAGAAGCTTAACCCGGTGGCGCCTGGAATGCCCGGCGAGTTGATCGTGCGCGGTCCCGTCGGGCAGCTTTATTGGCGCCGGCCCGACGCCCAGATAAAGGGCGTCTGCCCGCCAGACAGCGCCTATGCCGGCTGGAGCAGGCCCGGCCTTTTCGTCGAACAGGATGAGGATGGCTATTTCTGGTACAAAAGCCGCATCGACGACATGATCGTCACCTCCGGCTACAAGATCCCCGGCGGTGAGGTGGAAGACGCGTTGAACAACCACGAGGCGGTTCTGGAATCAGCCGTGGTTGGGGTTCCCGACGAGGAGCGCGGAAGCATCATCAAGGCATTCGTCGTGCTCAACGAGGATTTTGAGGCAAGCGAGCAGCTCAGCCGGGAGCTGCAGGATTTCGTCAAACAAGAGATCGAGCCCTTTAAATATCCGCGCAGGATCGAATTCCGCGACGGTGACAGTTTGCCAAGGACGACCACGGGCAAGATTCAGCGCAATGTTTTGCGGGAGCGTGAAATCACATGAAATTAGGGAAAGCCATATGAGTGCCGAGAATATTTTCGACCTGACGGGCCGGGTTGCCTTCGTATCGGGCGCATCGAGCGGATTTGGGCTTCATTTGGCTGGTGTCCTGGCCAGGGCCGGCGCGGCCGTCGCCCTGGCGGCCCGGCGCAAGGACAGGATCGAGGCCGCGGCCCAGGAATTGAAGGCGGCGGGCCATGGGGCCTGCGCCGTGGAATTAGACGTCACCCAGTCCGCCGCCATCGGCCCGGCTCTCGATGGGGCTGAGCAGGCTTTGGGCGGCCCGGCGGATATCCTGATCAACAATGCCGGTATCATTTACCTGAAAAAATTCACCGATCAGGAACCGGAGGAAGTGGAGCGTTTGTTCCATATCAACCTCCACGGTGCCTTTTTTCTGGCCAGGGAAGCGGGCCGCAGGATGGCCGCGAACGAAGGAGGTTCGATTATCAATATGGCATCGACGGCCGGATTGCGGGCCGCCGGCTTCTTGTCCAGCTACGCCGCCTCCAAGGCGGCCCTTATCCGGCTTACCGAAGTCATGGCCCTGGAGCTGGCCCACAAGAAGGTCAGGGTCAATGCCCTCTGTCCCGGCAATTTCGAGACGGATATGCACCAGACCTTCGTCGACAGCGAGTTCGATCAGAGCATCGTGAAACGAATTCCCCAGCGGCGTTTTGGCAAATCCGAGGATCTGGACGGGGCGGTATTGCTGATGGCGTCCGATGCCGGGCGTTATATAACCGGCGCCTCGCTGACCGTCGATGGCGGCCAGACCCTAAGCTGGATGTAGTTCCTTTATCCGGGCTTGCCGGCCATGATCAGGGCGGAGACCACATAATCCTCGATGCCCGAGCCGGGCGCCCAATCCCTGATCAGGGCGCGGCTTTGTTCGGCGGCCTCAATCTGGATTTGGGCGAAACCAATCCCTTCCAGCCAGCCCCCCAATTGCCCGATGCTTGCCGCGCCGCCCATGCAGCCGCAGACCAGGTCCTTGTCGCCTAGGAAGCGATGCGGCAGAGGCCGGGTGGCGACCAGGTCTGATATGCAAATCCGCCCGCCGGGCCTAAGCACGCGAAAGGCTTCGCCCAGGACCCGCTCCTTATCGGGCGACAGATTGACCACACAGTTGGAAATCACCGCATCCAGGGTCCCGCCTGCAATGGGCAAATCCTCGATGCCGCCCCGCAGGAAATTTAGATTGGTGCATCCCGCCTGGATCGCCAGGGCGCGTGCCCTGGCCAGCATCTCCGGGGTCATGTCGATGCCGGTCACCCGGCCCCGGGGGCCCACCTGTCCGGCGACGCGGATGCAGTCCATCCCGGCGCCGCAGCCCAGATCGAGCACCCGTTCGCCTGGTTGCAATTCCGCCCAAGCCAAGGGATCGCCACAACCGAGGCCGGACGAGCCATCAGCCGCCGCCGCGTAACAAGCGCGAACAGCATCCCGGATGGGAACTGCCGGCACGCGCCTCAAGGCAGAAAATCCTTGAGGTTGACGTCATCGAAGTTTTTGGGCATGGCGCGGTCCAACCGGGTGCGCGCCTCGCCCTGGGTGAGGGCCGGCTTGGTGGCGTCGATCATCCATTTGGTACCGATGCGGTGGAAGCTCGACTGGCCCTCGACCACCGGCGAGACATTGTCGAGGGCGAACACCCTTGTCTTGGGGATCATCACAACGTCGTCCTCGGCATGTACCCGCGTGGTCATCGACCACACAATCTGGCGCAGATCGGCGGCATCGATATCGTCGTCAACGGCAACCGCCAGCTTGGGGTGCAGATAGGGTCCCGACAAGGCCGCCATCAGCGCCGTCTTGGCCTGGCCTTCGAAGCGTGGACGGATCTTGAGGACCAGCATCATCAGACCGGACGCGGCGACGCAGCGCACATCGAGAAGATCTAGGCCGCCCTCCACTTTTTGCAGATGCTCGCGGGTCGCCGCCTCGATACCCAGCGCCGTCGTTGCCTGGGTTTCCGTGATCGGGAAGCCGCAATGCAAGGCATAAAAGATGGCGTCCTTGCGCCGGGTGATGGCCGAAACCTGGAAGACTTCGGACTCGCCCTGCTGGGCATAGGTGCCGGGCACCTCGCCGAACGGGCCTTCTGCTTCCGTGTGATTGGGCAGCACATGGCCTTCGATGACGATTTCGGCCTCGGCCGGAACCTCGACATCGATGGTCTCACATTTGACCATGCGGACGCCTTCGCCCAGCAATCCGCCGGCCACGGTCAATTCGTCGACACCGTAGGCGGTGGTGAAGGCGGAACCAAAGAAGATCGCCGGATGGGCGCCGTAGACCATGGCCACCGGCATGGGCTCGTCCCGGTCGCAGTACTTATCGTAAATGTAGCGGGCCTGACGCGGCACCATGATGAATCCGGTCTTGTCCTTGGCGGTGATATGTTGGCGGTGGATCGATATGTTGCGCACGCCGGTGTCCGGGTCCTTGACGATGGCCATGCCCGAGCCGAAGAAGCGGCCGCCGTCATGCTCGGAAGTGACCATGGAGGGCAGGGAGAACAGATCGACCTCGTCGCCGGTGACGATAAGCTCTCTGACCGGTGCGTCAGCGGCATCAACTTCAACGGTATCAATAAGTTGGTGCGATCCTTTGCTGACATGGGCCAGCAGTTCGTCCTCTCCGACCCCCAACCCGATAGCCCATTTCGTGCGGTCGGAGAGTATCTGGCTGACCGCCTGCCAGCCCTCGTAGCCCTTGATGTTGGTAAACAGGCTCGACTTGCCAAGCTCGTTATAGGTCTTCCATTCGACCGCCGACATGTTGGCCATGGGATCGACCTCGGCGGTGAAGCGGACGATCTCGCCCTGCTGCTCGAGGTTCTTTAGGAAAGTACGGAAAGATTGGTCGATCATGGAAATTTTTGCTCCGTGGATAGCGAGTTTGTCATATGAGAGGGCGGCACCAGACAGGCGTCATTGTCGGTCCTGGAGCCCAGCGAGGCAACACCCGTTTCACCTTGGGACGCCGTTGGAACTTGGTGCCGTTCCCCCTGTCCGCCGCCGCCTGTATTCCAGCCGTGGACGCGGCTACTGTAACCTGAACAGCTGGTTGGTGCCATTGTGACAGCCCCACTGATGAACTCTAGCGCCACTGCTTGTGCGGCCGACCTCAACGTCCAGACACTTGCTCGATCTTTTGTTCTGCAGGATGTACCAACCACCGCCGCCGCGGGGCAACATGCGCCACTGCTCGCTGGCGCCGCCGTGACAGTTATACTGGATGATCTGGGCGCCGTCATTAAGGGCTCCCGCCAAAACGTCCAGGCATTTGCCAGAATTTTTGTTCTGCAACAACATCCAGCCGCCTCCCTTTTCGACCTTGCGCCATTGCTGGTTGGGGGCGTTGGCGTTACAGCCATACTGATAAACCTTGGCGAAGTCATGCTCGGCCCAGCCGACATCCATGCACTTGTTCGAATGCTTGACCCGCAAAAAGCCATGGACCTGGACCGGGCCGGATCATTGGTCAGGAAATTGATCCCGGCCAGGCTGATCCAGTTGTTGTCCCTGCCACCGGCAATCCACATGACCCAACCGTCCGCCAAGATATCGACGCGGGCCGGGCGGGCGTGGTTGTTGACGATGAAGAGCATCCGCTTGGGCGGGCGGTAACCAGACGGCAAGGTCGCCAGATGGTTGTCCCATCCACTATGAGCTATAAAGCCGCCAATCGACACCATTTTACCTTCGCGGCTGACCGTCGACCCGGCATAATAAGGATTAGGTCCTGTTGACAGTTACCGCATCCAGATGACCGCGCTGACGAGGAAGA